>NZ_JACHDC010000022.1:0-171109 GCF_014200875.1 Paraburkholderia sp. HC6.4b | reverse complement strand
GTCGGCCGCTGCCGACGTCTACGTTGATGGCGAACTGCAGACCGCATTGCTGCCCAATGGCTACAGCATCTTCTGCGTCAAGCCGGGCCAGCACACGCTGGGCGCGTACATTCAGGATGCGCCGCTGTACAAAGGCAAGACCACCGGGCGATCCGGCGCAGAACTGAAGGGCGGCATGACCTACTTCGTGAAGGTCGGGCCGGCCGGCAGCAACGATGCACCGATCATGGTGCCGCGCAACGAAGCCGAAGCCCAGTTGCAAGGCATGCGCGCCCAGATGCACGTTCTTTCCCGCGCATCGGCAGTGGAGGCGTGTGACCCTGCGTCAATTCCCGTGACGTCAGCCCCGGTGGCGCAGCCTGTCGCGGCGAAAGAGTACACGCTCAAGGGCGACACGCTGTTCGCCTTCGGCAAGTCTGGCAATCGCGACATGACTGTCAAAGGCCATGCGGCAATTGCACATCTGGCTGAGCAGATTCGCGCGGAAAACACCTCGCTGCAAGCCGTGACGGTGATCGGCCACGCGGACCTGATCGGCTCGGACGCAGCGGCGCAGAAGCTTGGCGAGCAGCGTGCGATGACGGTTCGCCGGATGCTGATCGAGCAGGGTATTCCGGCGCAGAAGATCACCGCGGAAAGCGCGGGCAATTCCGATCCGGTGGTCGCCGACTGCAGCGGCACGATGCAGCAGAAGATTGCCTGCAATGAGCCCAACCGCCGGGTGGTGGTGCAACTGAGTCTGTCGGGCCCGGCCCGATAAAGGCATGGGGGGATGCTGAGCCCTGATGCTGGGCCCTGAGGCGCGATCTTCCTGAATCGGGAAGGTCGCGTACCTACCGGCCTTCACCGCATGCCCGGGCAAACGGTGAGGGCCTTCCGAAAACGGGAGTGTCGCGATGACCAGACAAACAGAGATTCCTGCAATCAATGTGCTGCTCGCCTATGCAGAGTTGCGCGACAGGGATCAGGTATTTTTTAACGGGAAGCTCAACGAGTTCGTGTTTGCGTCCCGATCGAGCAAACGTGAGTTCATCAGGCAGTGGCAGCGAGCGCTCGCGGCTACCGGAACAACGCCGATAGACACGAATCTTCAAAATGAAGGGCACTGTCAGGCGCAGTCAGATCTTCGGGCTGCAACGGATTAGTTGCGGTTGATTCAGGGTTCGCGATGCTGAAATGCAGATCCTGGCGGCTGGAGAATTTGCCGGAGTGCAGAGCATGAGTCTTTCGATCCACGCGGATCGTGCCCCTGCAAAAATCTCGAACAACAAATGTATATACTGAAGGGCGAAATCGTGTTCGGTAAGATTGTAATGGCTGCGGCCAGACGAGACATCGTCGCCAGGTATCTGGCCGCAGGTGTGCTGGCTGCCTCTACCCAAGGGTAAAACCACATGACATCTACCCCGTCTGAGCACGCGCATCCCAACCCCACAGGCTTCGCCGCATTGTTCGCGCGACTGCGCTCCATCGTTGAACCGCAGGTCAATCCCCTTGCGGCGTCCTGGCCACCCTTTGTCCTGTTCTTTTCATGGAGCGACGGGCAGCGGCGGGCCGACGTCGTGACCGCAACGGCGGCGACATTTGCCGAGGCCTGGGACGCAGGCATGGAGCAGGTGACGCAGGCTGCCGGCGCGGTCGGACTGGTCGTCCAGTGGCTTCGGGTGGACTGGGTTACCAGCGTTGAAGGCATGACCTGGGAGGCACTGCGGGGCCGCCTCGAACAGACCCGGCGCAGTTATTTTCGTTGCGGCCTGTCGCTGGACAGTAATTTCAGGCATGCCTTTCTGGAGACCGAACTGAATGGCAATGCCATGCTGTATGGCGGCCCGGCACAGACGCATGCGGTTGTGAACACAAAGAACTTCGAACGGTATGCCGCCATTCGGCACCAGCTTGCCAGTGTTAATTTCGAGGATCAGCAAAACGTTAATGTGTTCTCGACCCGTGGGGCGTTCGCAAGCCTGCAAGCGCCGGAGGTACACCTTCTGCACGGGACGGGTCTGAACGCGGGCCGCCGCATCATCGAACATCTCCGGCCGGCAGACGTGAGGGCGCTCGTCGCATCCGGCAGCCGTTATCTGGCCGGCCAGGTACAGCCTGGCGGGCGCTTCCACTATGGCTGGCATCCCTGTTTCGATCGCGAAATCGGCACTTACAACACCCTGCGTCATGCAAGTTCGATCTATGCGATGCTCGAAGCCTGGGAAGTGACCCAGGACAACGACCTCAAGACAGCAATCGACGCAGCGCTGCATTATCTCGTCAATGAACTCATCATGCCGGCGGAATTGCCGTCCGGTGCCCGCGCGGCGTTTCTGGTTGACCGGCAGGGCGAAGTCAAACTGGGTGGCAACGGCGTGTGCCTTCTGGCGCTGGTCAAATACAGCCAGCTGACCGGCTCAGACGAATATCTGACTCTGCTAGAACAGCTCGCAACAGGCATCCTCTTCATGCAGGATGCGGACACCGGCAAATTCAGCCATGTGCTGAACTATCCGGATCTGTCGGTTAAGCAGGCATTCCGGATCATCTATTACGATGGCGAAGCGGCCTTCGGCCTGATGCGCCTCTATGGTCTGACTGGCGATGCGAGGTGGCTCGCAGCAGTAGAAAAGGCGTTCGGCCATTTCATCGAGGCAAAACACTGGAAGGCGCATGACCACTGGCTCAGCTATTGTGTGAACGAACTGACCCGTCACAGGCCACTGGAAGCGTATTACAAATTTGGAATCCAGAACTTCGCCACCTATCTTGATTTCGTGGCTGAAAGGGTGACGACGTTTCCAACCCTGCTTGAATTGATGACGGCTGCCGAGCAGATGATTAGCCGCATGCAGCAGCAGCCCGGCCTGGAGCACCTGCTTGCCGAGGTCGATCTGGATAAGTTCTTCCATGCACTGCATGCGCGGGCGCAGCGCCTGTTAGATGGCCATTTCTGGCCGGAACTTGCCATGTACTTTGCCAATCCGGGCAGGATCACCGGCAGCTTCTTCATTCGCCACCATGCCTTCCGGGTCCGCATTGACGATGTCGAGCACTATCTATCGGGTTTTGTCGCCTATCTGAACTATCTGGAGTCGCAGCGGCATTCAGTATCCGCAACGCTGGCGCGGGAATGGAACGCGTCCCTGATCGAGGCGGCCACGCAGGGGACGTGGCTCAAGCAGCCGCCATTGGGGTGGACGGCGAGCGGCCTTTGCATTTACGCGCCTGCCATGCAGCCTGGAAACGTCGTGGTTGCCCGAACCGGTGAGGTAAGCCGGGGGATCCCTGTTCCTGTCATTCGACAGATGCAGCCGCGCCCGGCGGGTGTTATCTCGAGCCATTCTGATGTGCAGGCTCAACTTGCCGATTTGCCGGTCCTGCATGTCGCAGATACGGCCACGGCAATTCTTGCGATGGGAGCCTATGCACGCAGCCAGATGAGCGGCACTGTCCTGGCGGTGACCGGAAGCGCTGGCAAGACCACGCTCGTGGCCATGCTGGCTGACGCCCTCAATGCTTACGGTCCGACAGCGGCGAGCGCGTTCAACGCAAACCTTCCCCAAGGTGTGAGCTGGAATCTTGCGTCAATCAAGTGGGACACCCCTCATGTCGTCCTGGAAGTTGCCGTGGGCAAAATGAGACAGAGCGCGGCCATTGTCCGCCCGGACGTCGGCATTTTCACTAACATCCAGCCTGCTCACCTCGGAAAAAACAGCACAATCACTGATATTGCCCGGACCAAAAGCATGCTTTTTCTTGGCATGTCTGCGGGAAGTGTCGTGGTGCTCAATCGTGACATGCTGGAATGGGATACCGTCTACCAGGCGGCCATCGAACGGGATCTGAAAATCTTTACTTACGGCACGACTGCCGAGAGCGAGTTTCAACTCGTGGATCATGACGCGTCGGGGCAGCGGGTCGATGCGCGTATTAGAGGGCGCGATATCACCTATCCGATTGGGGCCGCAGGCTTGCACATGGCGTTGAACAGCTTGGCAGTACTTGCCGCTGTCTCGGCGCTCAACTATCCGTTCGAACCTGCGCTCGAACGGATCGCACGCTTTGCTGCCCTGTCGGGCCGCGGCGAGGAGTTTGAGCTGACGCTCGACGGACGTCACGTGACCATTGTCGACCATGCCTACAATGCCAATCCCGGCTCGATGCAGGCCGCTCTGGAACATTTGCGGGACATGAAGAATGCAGCCAGACGAGTCGCTGTGCTGGGCGAGATGGCGGAGCTCGGTCCCCAGGCGTCGCTGCTTCATACCGACCTGGCTGCAGTGGTCGAGCGTTGCGGGATCGATCGCGTCTATGTCATGGGCAAGCTCTATACCGACTTCTGGGAACGGTTGCCGGCTGCACGCCGTGGGCGCTACACGAATTCGCTTGACGAATTGAAGCTTGCACTTCAAGAAGAGCTTGTCGACAAGGACGTAGTGCTGCTCAAGGGCTCGAACAGTACGCGTCTCCATGAGGTCGTAGCGTGGCTGAGGGCTGGCGCGCAAAAGTAGCATTGACCTCTGGCCCTGCGAGCAATGGGTCTTCAGGCGTGCCTGAACGACCCGAAAGCTTCCAGCGCTCACCCCCGATGGCGGTAAGCCGCGCGGAGTAGTCTGCGCGCAGCACGGGACCCGAATGCCAAATCAGCCGTACTACCCAAGGTGCTCGCCTGCGTCTGGTGTAGGCGAGTTCGTTGCCCGCGCGCATGGCCATCGTTGATCATTTCTGTCTTTTCTGCATAACCTCACGGAACCTTATTTTATGAAATGGTTTGGCCGACATTGTCGGCGTTTATCGCACCTTCTGCGCTGGAGACTCCGGCGCTTCCTGTTCGTTGTCTTTGGCGTTTTGGGCGTTACCGAACCCAGTCTGGCGGACCGACCCACACTGGGGCCGTTTGAGACTCCACGGCCTGGGGAGCTTAATATCCCTGTGGGACGCGAGCCATTCGATGCCGCACAAGCCCTGAACGGTTCATTCAGTTCACCGGAACACTGCGCGCGAGTGCCCGATAGCCTGTGGGTCGAAGTCAACGGCAAGGGAGATTGCATTCGATACTACGCGCATGGATTGTCCGGCAGCGAAAGCCCCACTGTGCTGGTTTATTTCAGCGGGGATGTCATGCTGAGAACGACGAAGGGAGTCAGGTACGTTACACAATCCTACCTGTCTGTTTCGCCCATGGAGATTGGGAAAGATATGGCTAAATGGTCCGCCGATTCCGGCCGTCCCACGCTCTATCTTGCCCGGCCGGGTATCTACGGCTCCTCTGGCGACCATAACATGCGCCGCACGCATCGCGAGATCGAACTGATGGACCGCGCACTGGACATGCTCAAGGAGCGTTACAACATTGCATCATTCATTCTGACCGGACATTCCGCAGGAGGCCAGATCGCCGCTGCGCTCCTGAACAGACGCGGAGACGTCGCGGCATCGGTGGTTTCTTCTGCCCTTGTTTCCGCCAAACAGGTCGCGGCGTACTGGGAATACAAGCGGGAAATCCCCGGTCGACTGCTTTACGATGCCCGGAGCTATTACGATCCTGTGGACGAAATCGGGCGCATTCGCCAGGATCCACGACCGGAAATCTATGTGATTTCTGATCCGGAGGATCGTGTGGTTCCCTTTTACAGCCAGCTGTATTATGTCCGCCGTCTGCGTGCCGCCGGCCTCAAGCCGCATCACATCTACGCCAATGCTCCCGGGCCGCAACATCACCTGCTCGCCGGACACGCGAAACGCGCTGCAACGCTTTTTGCTCAAGGGAAATCAGCGAAGGAAATCCACATGGCGCTTGCAGAACTTGACCTGTCGCAGGTTAAGTAAGCCACGAAAAGGTGCGACCTCCGGGGAGCACTGACTGGCGTTGTCATGGTGAGGAGCATTGGTCAGCAAATCGGGCCGGGCGTGGGGGGCTGACGTTGATGCCGTCAAGCGACCCATGCAGCCGATTCGTAGTGGTCCGAAAGCTCGTTGTGTCGTTGTCGCCGTCAGCCTGCGGCAGCCGATCGGACAGACCGCGCGCTTTCGTTTGGGTAGTTGTTTCCGTCGTTACGTTAGCCCGGAACAGCATCCACTGTCGATGGACACCTGACGGTATTTTTCCTAAACTTGTTCACGGCTGGTTGCCTGTTATTCGCTGCGTCCCTGGCTTCGACAGTGAGATTTGTGGTTGAAAGTTGCCGCCTCAATTTCCGTTCCGATTGGGCTGTATGACGCTTCGAAACCGGGCTCGTGCCGAAGTTGCTTGCGATGGGATGATCGCGAAACGGTGGGCGTGGGTTTGAGCAGGGGGCTATGTCTTTTGTCGCGCGTTAGGGGCACCCCCAGATACCGGCCTCGCTGGTCAAAGTCTCGATTAGCGGACGAGAAGATAAAGGTGCCTTGCGCATAAATAGGGAGCTCGATGGACAGTATCGATCCGAAGCGATTCGGCAAGGTGGCAGTGTTGTTTGGTGGAGTGTCCGCCGAGCGTGACGTGTCGCTCAATTCTGGTTGTCTCGTGTTGCAGAGACTGCGCGATGCAGGCGTCGACGCACACCCCTTCGATCCGTCCACGCGGCCGTTGTCAGCGTTAAAGGACGAGGGCTTTGTGCGCGCGTTCAACGTGCTGCACGGCGGCTACGGCGAAAATGGACAGATTCAGGGCGCGCTCGATTTTTATGGGATCCGATATACGGGCAGCGGCGTGCTTGGTTCGGCGCTCGGGTTGGACAAGTTCCGCGCGAAACTTGTGTGGCAGCAACTGGGTATTCCGACGCCGCCGTTCGAGGCCGTGATGCGCGGCGACGATTACGATGCGCGTGCGCAGGAGATCGTCGCGCAACTCGGGTTGCCGCTATTTGTGAAGGCGGCGAGCGAAGGCTCAAGCGTCGCCGTGATCAAGGTAAAAGCGGCCGAGGCGCTACCCTCAGCGATCGCGGAAGCAGCAAAGTTCGACGCTATCGTGCTGGTCGAGAAGAGTATCGAAGGCGGCGGTGAATACACTGCGTGCATTGCGGGCGACCTCGATCTGCCGGTCATCCAAATTGTGCCAGCGGGCGAGTTCTACGACTATGACGCGAAGTACGTTCACGATTCCACGCAGTACCTGATTCCATGCGGACTGGCATCCCAGGAAGAGATGCGCCTGAAGCAACTCGCGCGCCGCGCGTTTGACGTGCTCGGTTGCTGGGACTGGGGGCGTGTCGACTTCATGATGGATGGCGAGGGCAAGCCGTACTTCCTCGAAGTGAACACATCACCAGGAATGACCGATCACTCGCTGTTGCCGAAGGCTGCTCGCGCGGTTGGTATCAGCTATCAGGAACTGGTCGTGAGGGTATTGTCGCTCACGCTGAAGGATTGACCTCGCCGAGAGGTATAGCAGAGTTCGTCAATCCGGTCCCCGGCGTCGGCGCCCTGCTGGGTAAGGGCTGTGGGGCAATCGCAGTCCCGACCGGGGCAAAGAACGGCGTTGTCACATTAGCGTTCACGCGGCGGAAGATTGGCAGGCGATGCCACCATTCAAAGCTTAACGGACGGAACTTGGGCGACGCCTATGAAAAACGCCACGCATTGCGCGGCGAACTATTGGCGATAAAGCGAACAGCGCAGCAGTTGATGTGCTTCACGCTCGCCAGCGCGGCGAGTTCTGCTTTTGCGGTCAGGTAAATGCGTAACAGGTCGGTAACGATTTTCTTCGGTGCTTCGGGACTCGCCGTCAGCACGCGTGTAAAGAAGCGTTTTGCTGTTGCGCCGCGCGGTGGATAATCAGGTTGTTACCTGCCACGTGAACCTTCCTTCGAGGGGGCACCCGGCGAAAGCGTCAACTCCGCTGGCACCTATGACTCCATACGCACAACGCAATGTATTGGACCGCTTTCGCCGCTATCAGCATTTGTTGATGTTCGGCGGCGGGACAGTGGTAACGGCGGTGGTGCTGGTTGCGTTCGTCCTGAACACGGTGGCCACTGTACGTACCTATGTTGCGCTCGAGCATCAAGAACTAATGTCCGGCGTGAACCGGCTCACCGACCTTAACTCGCGCAACGTCGTGCTTATGCAAAACGGCGTACGGCTCATCGAGGTCGCCTGGAGGGCCGGCGAACAGGCCGAGCCACGCCTTATCGAACAGTTCACAGGCAATGGCCAGATGCTTCGTCTTCAGCAGGCCCCAGATCATCTGCCGGTGCTCGTGGTGGGTGCCTCGTCTGCAACGCCTCCCGATTTGTTGGCAACCCGGTACATTCGGCTTGCTAAACAGATAAGTCAGGCGGCGACGGCAGCTTCCGAACGAAACGGAGGCCTGTTGACATTCTGGTTGTACAGGCCTGACCGTCCACTGCTCATCCTGGTACCATCGCCTGGCGATGCCCGGATGGCGACGTTGCTTGCCGATCGTGCTGCTTTTTTTTCTGCACTAGCGGGACCTGGCGGCAATCTCCTTGTTCCGCGAGACGTGCCCTTGCTCGATCCCCGCACCGGGGGGCGTGCATTTCGGTGGCTCCCTCCCTACGATAGTCCGTTAAGCGGCAGGCGATCAGTTCGAGTTGCAGCGACCCTGTTTGACAAGGAGCGCAAGCCGTTCGCCGTCGCTGTTTACGAGTTACCGGTCACCATTATCACTGCCGCTCTAGGGGAGAGTGGGCTTGACGGCTCTCTTATGCTCTTCGCGCGCAATGGACAGGTTATCACTTCATTTTCGCGTCAACCGGTCGACCCGAAGGCGTTGGATACCGCGCGTGCTTTAGGTGTCGCAGGAATTGTCGAGCCGACAGGCAGGATCTTTCGTGACGGCCACATGCTGTTTGGCTGGCCAATCGGCGAGACTGGCGCAACGCTCGTGTTTGTGCAGTCGTGGCGCTCGATTGCCCGGGCACTGACTGGTCAGATTGGAACGTCGGCCGCGACGACTGGAGTGATCCTCCTCGTGGTGTGGTCGCTGATTCAACTGTTCAACCGGCGCGTGTTCCTGCCTGTTCTTGAGCGCTCTCGACGCGTGTTCGAGAGCGAGCACCTGAGCCGCGCGCTGATCGAGACGGCACCGGTAGGGCTGGGGCTGATTGCCGTGGAGAGCGGTAAGCCGTTGTTGCGCAGTCCGACGATGATCGAGGCCGCGGCGCGGGTGGTCCTGCCGGCGGCACGGACACTTTCGGCAGAACTGGTTCACCGTCACCGGCAACGCGCAGATGTAAGCGGTGTAACCGGTACAAACAGCATGGCGCACGAGGCGTGGTCGCTGCCGACACGCGAGGGTGGGACGATGGATCTCTCGGTGAGTGTCGTGCCGGCGCGCTACCAGGGCGAGGACGTGCTGGTGACGGCGTTCACGGACGTGACGGTGGAAAAGCGCCTCAATCGGCAACTGCGTGAAGCAAAGCAGGCGGCGGACTCGGCCAATGCCGCGAAATCCGCTTTCCTGGCGGCGATGAGCCATGAGATCCGCACACCGCTCAACGCGATCCTGGGGAATCTCGAGCTGCTGTCGCACTCGCAACTCGATGCGCTGCAGCGTGACCGGCTGAAAACGATCCGGGGTTCATCGGACGGACTGCTTGCAATCGTGAGCGACGTGCTGGATTTCTCGAAGATCGAGGCCGGTGAGATGACGCTCGAGCGGATCGTGTTCGACGCGCAGGAGGTGGCCTCGCGGGCTCTGACGATGTTCGGGCCGGTGGCGCGGGCGAAGGGCGTGAGGTTGTCGGGCGAATTTGGCACATCGACCACTCAACCGATGCAGGGCGATCCGACGAGGCTTGGCCAGGTGATGAACAATTTGCTGTCGAACGCCATCAAGTTTTCCGGGCACGGAGAGGTGACATTGAGACTGTCGGCGGAAGCGGGCAGTGATGATCAGCCAGAGCTTGTGATCGAAGTTGAAGACAGCGGGATCGGGATATCGCCGGAGCAGCAGGCGATGCTGTTCCGCGCGTTCAGCCAGGCGGATACGACGATCAACCGTCGCTTCGGTGGCACCGGTCTGGGGCTGGCATTATGCGCGCGGCTGACGGATGCGATGGGAGGGACGATCGCAGTGCACAGCGTGCCCGGCGAGGGCAGCCTCTTTACGGTGCGGGTGCCGCCGGGCGACTGTCACGGCGAGCCTGGGCTGGATATGCCGCACTTCGAGGGCGAGCAGGTGCTGTTCGTCGCGGCGGCGGACACCTGGCACGCGTATGCGGTGCCGGCACTGGAGGCCTGGGGGCTGAAGGTACAGGCGTATCGTCATCCTGCGCAACTCGATCTGGAGACGCTGGAGGAGGCGGATACCCTGATTGTCTGCGGCGAGCACGACACCTGGCATGCGGACGACGTCCGTCGTCTGCTGGAAGCGTCGTCCTGGATGATTGACTGCAGCGCGGAAGGACCGGCGTATCCCGTAGCGACGGGACGGGCGGTGAAGGTCTCATGCTATGGTCTGAAAGGGCTGGCGGCGGCGCTACGCCATACCTTGCAGGGCATGCCGCTGGAGGCGGGCAAAGAGACACAGCGGGGATTGTCGCGCCGGCTGAAGGTGCTGGTGGCGGAAGACAACGCGGTGAACCGGGAACTGTTCAGCGAGCAGTTGAAGATGCTCGGGTGTGAGCCGCAGGTGGCGGAAGACGGGCTGCAGGCGCTGGAACGTCTCTCACGGGAGCGCTTCGATGTGCTGGTGACCGATCTGGCGATGCCGGTGCTGGACGGTTATGGGCTCGTGCGAGAGGCACAGGCACGCTGGCCAGAAATGCCGATCGTGGTGGCGACGGCGAGCGTGTCGCAGGAGGAGCGAGCGCGTTGCGAGGCGGCCGGGGTAATGCGGGTAGTGGCCAAGCCACTGCAGCTGGACGAGCTGTCGGCAACGCTGTCGGAGGTGACCGGCGTGCCGGGTGTGGCGGTGCAGGCGGAGGAACAGGAACAGGAACAGGAAAGGAAACGTGATGGGATGCTGGGCGGCCGTGCAATGCCAGCCCACGTGCGGGCTACATTCCTGAAATCGTGCGTAGAGGCGCTGGCGGCGATCCATGCCGCGTACGATGCCGGCGACGCGGCCCGGATACTCGCCGAGTTGCATTCGTTGCGGGGCGCGCTAAATGTGTTTGGATACCGCACGCTTGCAGAGCAGTGCGCTCAAATGGAAGTCGCGATATCGAAGGAGGGTGTCGGGGCGGCGCAGGACATGATTGATGCTTTCGATAGCCAGTTGAGTGCCACTATCCTGACTTGATCCACTTGAAGTTTCAAGGCCTTCATCGTCGGCGCGCTGCACAGCTTCCTCATCCGTGTATTCCTGATGCCGCAGCCGCCATAAGCCTGCACGCAGGCCGCTCTCGCCGGTTTATTGCATCGCGCGGGGCCAGGATGAAAGACGGTGTGCGTCGCACAAACATTCGTGCAGTCATGCTACTCGTTGGCACGATTAGTAATACTGGTCATATTGACATTTGTTGGGATCATCTTCCATGTAGCGACGCCATCCGGATTCGTGCTTCTTGAGCAAGGTTCTTGCTGGAAAAACGCGGGCAGACATGCTAAGGTTAACTTCGAAAAGGAGTGGTAGTTCAGTTGGTTAGAATACCGGCCTGTCACGCCGGGGGTCGCGGGTTCGAGTCCCGTCCACTCCGCCAACATCTCAAGAAAGTCGTCAACCTTTTCGCGGGCTACTTAAGTGCCCAAACGCGTCGAGACTCATCACGTTTCGACGTAGGGCATCGTCGGTTCTGTTGTATCTGCTACGCAGGCAGCGAGGTTGCAACGTGCCGGGCGGGAATAGCTGATCGGATCGTCAAGGTGCCTCCACTATCCCCCTGCTGACCATCATTCCGTACCTCTGTCGCTTGCCCCGATCGGGGCTGCGATACCCAAGAGCCCACGCCCCGCAACACAACACGCTGCCACGGCCGCCATTTCGTATGCCGGCGATTGACGGAGCAGACGGTGAATCCGGTTGTGGCGATGGCGGCGTTGCACAGACATCCGCCCAACATTCCTACCTGTCGGGCAGATGAGTGGTCCTCATCGTTGCACAACCCGTCCCTGTGTCTGCTCCACTATTTAATGCTTATCGCGCGGTCTGGTTGCGGAACAGCCAGCGTCCATTCCGTTCTTTCGCGTGATGTGGCTGCTGCCTGATCTCGACCGTGATACCGCGGCCCCGTGCATCGACGACGAACGCGTCGATCAGGTCGCGCACATCGTGATCGATGTAGTCGGCACGGGTCGTGTCGATGATAACGGCCGATTGGTCAGGAATCTGCCGCAGGTAGTGCTTGACCTTCACCTTGCCGACAAATGACACATCCTTGCGGAAAGACAGCAGGTAGTGGTCGTCTTGCTGCGCAAACATAACGGGACCACGCAAATTCGCACACGCGACCATGAGGACAACGACCGCGAGTCCGAGCGCGATGCCGAACAGGAGATCCACGGCGAGCACGCCGATTATCGTCGCGATGGACGGTGCGAATGCACCTGGTCCCTGTTTCGCAACGGACAGGAACAAACTCGGTTTGGCGAGCTTGATGCCGGTATGGATGAGGATCGCGGCAAGACTTGCCAGGGGATCTGGTTAATCAGGCCGGTGAGTGCAAACACGCTGACTAGCAGCAGTATGCCGTGCACGATGGCGGACACGCGGCTCTGTGCACCTGCATTGACGTTCGCCGAGCTGCGCACGATTACCGACGTGATCGGCAGGCCGCCTATTGCTCCTGCAATCAGATTGCCCACGCCTTGCGCTTTCAGCTCCCGGTCTGGCAGAGTCGGGCGGCGCCTCGGATCGATCTGTTCGACGGCTTCGAGGCTCAGCAGCGTCTCGAGACTTCCGACGACCGCCAGCGTCAACGCGACGCGCCAGATGTCGGGGTTCAGTAGTTGGGCGAAATTCGGCCCGAGATCAGCGCTCTTGATTGCGGCGCTGAGAGCAGCAATCGAGGCGAGCTCGGGCAGGGCGACACGGTGTTCGGAGGGCGAGGCGAGGCTTGGGGACAGCATGTCAAGCAACAGCGTCGCGGCAATGCCGAGGAGCACAACGGCGAGCGGCGCAGGGACTAGGCGCACAAGCCTGAAGCGTCGCAGCGCCCGGGTTTCCCAACTGGCTAGCAGGACGAGTGACACCGTCGCGACGGCGAAGGCGGTTAGTGCGCGGAGGCTGAATGGCATGTTGCCGACGGGCGTATCAAGGTCACCTGCCATGCCTGACGCGAACGGCACCTGCTTGACGATCAGCAATATGCCAATGGCGGCAAGCATACCCTTGATAACGGGCGAAGGCACATATGCGGCCACTCGGCCTGCCTTCACCATTCCGAAGCCAAATTGAATGACGCCGGATAGTAGCACGGCGAGCAGAAAGGCCGAGAAGCTGCCGAGGCGCGCAATGCCTTCGACGACGATGACGACGAGGCCCGCCGCCGGTCCACTGACGGAGAGTGGCGAGCCGCTCAGAAGCGCGACGACGAGGCCGCCGATGATGCCGGACACAAGGTCTGCGAAGGGCTCAACATCAGATGCATTGGTAATACCCAGGCACAGCGGCAGCGCGACAAGAAAGACAACGACACCCGCAATCAGGTCGCGTGGGAGCGTTGAGAGTGATGCTCGTAGATTCATGATGGACGGAAAAGAGGAGGGTGATTTGGAGGGCGATTCATTGTGGTGGATCAGCCTGCGTTCTTATGTGGTGTGTCCTGGTGGGTGCTACCTGCGGAATAGCCAGAGTCGAATTCCTCGATGCGGCCATCGGTGAGAGAAAAGATCCAGCCGTGCACTAGCGGGGCGGGGACGCTGTCACGGATGATCGTCGTGTCACGCAGCAACCTTACCTGTTCGAGCACGTTGAACTCGGAGAGCCGGTCGGCCGCCCGGTCGCTCGGTTCGCAGTCGAGCGCCCGGTCGCTCGGTTCGCAGTCGAGCTCTGCGCAATGCCGGTGGGCAAGCACGCGAAGTGGTGCGATGTGGCGGTTGACGTGCGGCATTCCGGAAGAGGGCGGTAGGAGAGAGATGCGCGTACACCGCCGCAGCCGTAGTGCCCGCAAACGATCACGTGCTCGACCATCAGCGCGCGCACGGCATACTCGAGCACGCTCGCGTAACTATTGTCGTTCGGATGAAAAAGGTTGGCGACGTTGCGATGGACAAACAGCTCGCCCCCGGCGCACTGTGGGTGATGGCTTCAGCAGGCACCCGACTGTCGGAGCAGCCTATCCAGAGCACACGGGGATTTTGGCCGAGCGACAGGGTGGTGAAGAAATCTGGCGCGCATTCAGCGGTTTCTCGCGCCCATACGATATTGGCGAGAAGCATGCTCTTGGGACGATGCATTGCCACTAACTCCCTGATCAGGTAAAGCCTGGTCGCGAGGTGGACCCTTTGAACACAGGCTATGCAAAATGAAACGAGTTCATCGCGCGTATCGACCAGGGCATGATCCAATCGATAGTCATGCAGATGAAAACAAGAGAAGAATTGGTCTGACAAGAACGTCTCACATCAGGTTCAATGAGCGAGAGAAAGAGCTGGCATTTTTTCTGCCTGCAATATTTTTCAGAATCACAGTGCGGGCGTTTGACCAACTTGTACGGTAACCACGATGTTTTTGAAGACCTGGAATCTTCGAGCGATGTGGAATTGAGGAATTGTCAAATTGCCAGAATGACGTGAATGAGAAAGTGAGTGACTTTAGTCATACTAATCTAGTAGAAAAAGCGATCCAGAATCGGATTTCCGGTTGCAGCTTCTTGCGCCTCGAAGACACCCTTGGGTCTTCACCGACCAGCGTCGCACCGTTTCGTATGTGAATTCCATCCGTCCCAGCAATATCCGACTGACGCTCTCGCCGCCCGAAGCTCGTTGAAAACGAACCACTCCGTCGTCGGATCATACGGACGGCAATGGGCTATCTCCAGATATATCCCGTTGGTTTTTCGGATCAGTCAGACAGTTTGGTGGATTGAATGAGGCTAGTAAGATGGCCGCCCTCGATGGCCGCCGTTACATTAAGCATTCCAAAATTCGATTCATAAATGCAGTTGACCGATCGAGCGAGCAATGAAAATAAAGCTGATACTTGCAGACGACCACCCGGCATTAATCACTGGCGTGAAATACGAACTATCCAGAGTCCATACTCTCAGCGTCCTTGGGACGGCGCAGGATTCGACGGAAATCGTCAATTTTCTGTCAAATGTCGAATGTGACATTCTCATCACAGACTACTCCATGCCTAGGGGAGAATACGGTGACGGGATGGCCATGCTTTCGTTCTTAAAGCGCCGCTATCCCGACCTTAAGATAATCGTCTTCACCACGATCGACAATTTCGCCATTGCTTCCAAGATGCGGAAAATTGGTATCCAATCCGTACTGAACAAATCGAAAGATGTTGACTATCTGATTACCGCCATACATGCAGTTCACGCGGGTGCAACCTACTTTTCACCGACTTCACGCGAGCAACCCGGAAGAGTCGGCCCAACGCAAGCCATACCGCCGCGCAATCTTTCGGGGCGGGAAGCCGAGGTTGTACGTCTGTACGTGTCCGGCGTCACGATTAACGAAATAGCCGCCCAGTTGAATCGGACGAAGCAGACAGTGAGCGCACAGAAAAGGGCGGCGATGCGCAAGCTGGGCATAGAACGTGACGCTGATTTATTCAGGTTTGCATATGAAAGCGGATTTTCGGCCTCCGCGGTTCACGCAGAGGATATCGACGCGAATGTCAGGTTATACCCAAATACGGGTGTCTAATCGTCAGCCAATGCCTGGTACTATTTAGAAGTAACTGGACTGCCATGACCGGTAGGTGACATCCGTTCGGCAGCGACTACAGGCGCACATAATGACGACGCGTCGTGCGTGATGTGATGCTCGCTGCGGTCGAGCGACGCTTCGGAGCGACCCAGGCGGGTGCGGCCGTCGAACGGCTGTCGGACAACGGCGCTGCCTACATCGACCATCGCACGCGCAGCTTCGCTCGCGGGTTCCGGCGAACTGCTGCGCCATCAACCTAACGGTGTCCACTTCCTGAGTTACAGGAGCAACTCCCAGCCTCTTTCTATGCGCCGCCACAACACCAAAAACAAATTTATGACGAGTCCGACTGGTGTAAAAGAAAAATAACACCCGTCGCATTTCCGTCGATACTCAGAAAAATAGAATGTATGAAAGGCGTTGGTTGATGCTATTTGCATAGCAAGTGCTTTTATTCCAGCATGAATATTCCGAGTGCGATCTGAATTCATAAAACTCACGGCAATGAAGGGTTTTGGATTGTGCACGTGGAGTCGCGACTCAGACGAGATGGCGCGAAAAACTGTCTTTCCGATAGATCGCGAGGTAGTAAAGTGCAAGGAATAATCGATATTATTGTGGCCGATGACCACCCTGTCGTATTATCGGGTGTCAGAATGGTACTGAGCGGACATACTGATTTAAGAATGGTAGCGACTGCGTGCGACTCGACTGAGGTTGTTGAACGTCTTGCTCGCGTGCCCTGCAACGTACTCGTCACTGATGACGCGATGCCCGGAGGCGAATACGGCGACGGAGTTCCCTATCTGGCGTTCTTGAGAAAGTGTTTTCCGGATTTGAAGATCATCGTATTCAGTATGAATGGCGACCCTGATCTTCGACGGTCGCTCGCGCGGATTGGAGTACATTCCCTTATTCTAAAGAGTGCTGACGTCGGCGAGCTTGTATCGGCAATACGCGGTGCGTTCTCGGGTAACCTTTGCAACTTCAGTTAGCAACGTTTGGCTGTTATTTTTGTTGAGTTCTGGTTGATTTTTTCAGGGCGATGTAAGTCTTTCCCTTCTTCGGCAGTTTTACAACTTGCGATGTAGTGTGAAGATCAAAGGAAATCGAAATGTCGAATAACAAAGAGGCCGCAACTGTTCAGGCGCTACTCGCGTTCGTCAATCTCCAAAAGAATGAAGAGCGCGAATTTATAGTAACAATGAACCTCCTGCTTCGAGCCTCTCCAAAAGGACGGCGGGAAATCATTGCCCAACTTCAGGGGAAAACTTTGGTGAACTCTGATGTTCCCGGAAGGCTATAGGCATTGTTGTCGCTGGCCCGGCGCGGCGAATACAACGGTTTGATAGCCGTTATCGACGGCAAACAGCATCAAGCAGACGATTGATTGAGCGGCTCCGCGCGATAAGCCTCGTTCGTATGGGCGTCGTCAAAGGTGGCAAATTCATTCTTCACGCGCTCGCCGGCTGAGGCCCGCAAATACCTGGGCACGACATTGGCGATTTACCGAAGAAAACCCGGCGCACTTTGCGCCACGAGACGCGCAACGGCTCATCCGCCACGTTTCCAAAGTATTTGGGCGTAGATTAATTTCTCTCAAGGCTTGACGCTGCCAGCGCATGGCACGGAAGGTTTCGGGCCCGCACCGCCGTGAGATGTGAAACGGGAATCGAACCGACCAGCGACCGCAGTCCGTCCTCTATTCCGTTGCGCTCGAGCGACGTTGTCAGTTGCTGAGGTCGTCGCGAAGATGGCGAGAAGAAGAAATCAAAATCGCGGCTTCACGATCACCGTTTGTCCGCTGACGTCATCGGTGCGCGATTAATGGGACGGACGCTCGAGTGTCTCGACACTATTCATCTGAGCCAAGCGATAGCCATAACCGTAAACCGCTGCGAGCCGATAACCGTTTTCCGGGCGCAGATTGAGCTTGGCACGTAGTACCGACACGTGCGTGTCAATTGTCCGCGACGAGATTTCGGCGATCTGATTCCAGATTACATCGCGAATGTGGGCGCGAGACAACGGTCGGCCCAAGTGTTGGAACAGCAGCAGTGCAAGTTCGAATTCCTTTTGGGTCAGCGCAGCAGCGGTACCCTTAAGCAGCGCCTGCTTCGCAATCAGATCGAAGTCGTAATCTCCATAGACTTCGCGCCCAGCAGCACTGATCTGATAGGTGCGTCGCAACAGCGAACTGACGCGCGCGAGCAGGACACTTCCAGGGACCGGCTTGACGACGTAATCGTCGGCTCCGTGATTAAGTATTGACGCGATATCCGCTTCACTGCTGCGGCTCGTCATGAACAGAACAGGAAGTCGTTCAGAGAGGCTACCTCGAACCCAGCACAAGATCTCTTTGCCCGACATGTCAGGCACGTTCCAGTCGAGTATGAGTAGATCAAAGGTCTGCCGTCTCAGTTGCCGTGCCAGTTCCCGGCCAGAGGAAAACGTGTGGCAGATATGCCCTGCCGGCGATAACGTCTGAGAGCAAAAGTCGGTTTGTGCCTGATCGTCGTCTAGGACAGCAATTCTCATAGAATCCTCAAAAGTATTGTCAAGTTGTCGTTCAGCGCGAGTTCTCTAATGGACTGCCCGCATCATCGATGCCTCTTCGTAAAATGGCCCCAAAAAAAAGCGCATTTTCGTGATAGGTATTGATAAATTAATAATGAAAATTACAAAGGCACTGATGAAACCATTAGCTAGTTCGTAGTCGATCGGGTGCTATATCGACATGCTTTTACTGCAGTAGGGTTGTTGCGAATCACGGGAGTTCCTTTTGCGGACGATGCAGATGCCACCGCGGATCCCGGTTCATTCCCGTCTTGATGGTCGGTTAGATCTTGCCGAGCGCGTTAGTCTTGACGTCCCTGGTTGGGCGTCTCGTCTGGGATTAGGCTCCTGAAAATAGCTCGCCAGCCGGATCAACCGCAGACGCGTTGCTTGGTCGGCGGCAAACATCTTGATAGCAGCAGACCGATGCGGCCCGGATGGCCGTCGACCATCTAGTAGATCTTGCGCGTGAGCTGTTTGAGAAACCGCTTCGTGAGTTCGATGAAGGCGGCATTCCTGAGAATTTCATCGAAGATCATGAAATTCAACTCGCCGCGGTTGGTGATCGCCGAAATCATGTTGTACCTTGAAGGGCTTTTCGGCCGCACGCACCAGCGTCTCGCCTTGCGGGGCAAAACTAGTACCGTCACACGGTTGCTGTGCAAACCCGTTTCTTCGTTCCAATAGATCCCATGCGCGCATTCGTGGCAAGTGGGGAGGTCCACTGCATAGACCGTAAATTGTTCAGCGCGACCGGGGCTACAGTTCTGAGAATCATCGACAGCGCCTGTAAAAACATGGCGTCACGCCGGCGTTCGCAAAAATCGGTTCGCCACACGGCAGTGGTCTCGGAGAAACGCATTGGCCAGTCGAACGATCGATTGCGTGGCTTCGCTCGTTTTGACGCCTGAAGATTCGCTACGAACGATACGCCCATATCCCATGAAGATTTCCTTTCTCTCGCCTGCGATTTGATGTGTTGAGCGTGTCTCAAGCCGATGTTTAACTAATTTCGAAACAGCTTCTAACGGTAGAACTTGTCATCGCAAAGGCGAGAGCGGTCGTCTCCGGCATGTCTATGCCGATGAGCTGTATTCGTCGCGGTCTGTCAATGCAAGCGCCATCGCCGAGTTAGCCGCGAGGGACGGCAGATGTGATCCGTGCATGCCCGTGCGCCCTTCCGAATCAGTTTTCACGATTCACGGCATTCAGCCAATATGACACGTATGAATTTTGGGGCTCTGGCGAATTAGAAGAGGCCCGTATTGGACTTTCTGTCAACGCGTGGCTTAACCGCCCAGATCGGGCGGAAACTTGCCACCCTTTGCGGCCAGCGTCGCCGTCACCTCGCTATGCAGCCAGATGTTCACGCTCGCCGAGTCATTCAAGTGTCCGGAATACTTCAGATCCTGCGTCAGCTGTTTGCGATATTCAACGCTTCGGTGCCGGATCAGGAGCAGGCTCAACTGTCGGCGTCCTCGCGTCGGGCTTTGCCTCGTGGAACAGCTTGTTCACGATGTCACCGAACATGCCCAATTTTTTCCCATGAGTGGAAATTGGCCTGTTGGCAAACCCGTCGGCGTCATGAATCGCGCGGGGATCAGCCCGGCAAGTTGGATGCACTAGCTTGCGCCGGCGATCCCGAGAAGAACAACCGATAAAAGCGAGGAGGTATAAGGCGCGCCGCTTTACAAGTCCGAAATTGCATGCCTCCGGTCAAAGCAAATTTGGCGGGCGAAGAGTCGAATCTCCATGAACCTCTGGCGCTCGCCCGAGGTCGTCGAGCTTCGCGATTGTGCCGTGCGCGGGGGCGATGCGACTCGCTGCCGCAGGTCGATACTTATGGCGACAGAGTTCTTTCGGATTGGTCACATAGGGCGAAATGGGGCGCCGCCTTACTCTATCTCTATTGCATTAACCCTTTTAGGACTCGCATGTAGATAGCGAAGGGACCCTTTCCAACGGTTTCTGACCGGATTGTGTAGCGCGGAAGGGTACCCAGACTGTTGGATTTTCGCTCTGTCCCGTTTCCGCCCGCTGCCGCGCGTTTCAAGCACTGTCATTTACGCCTGCAGCCCTCTATTTTGACTGCGAGGTTTTGACATGATGTCGTTCCACTTTCTAGGTAACACCTTCCCCAAGACGCAAGCCATTGCCATCGAAGTGGGCAATTCTATTCGTTCCAGATGTAAATCTCCAGCGAGTTCCATCGCGGGTGCAGGAGTGCTGTGTGGCATGGTCGCGATTCTCGGCCTATCAGTTTCGACTGCAGCACCAGAAATATTCAATCGCGTGAAGGCATCCAGCGCGATCTGGTCCGGCCTTGGGGTGACCGTGCCGGCTGCGCAACCCGTCGAGCGACCTCGGCAGATGTCCGAAGGTTCGGCCGATATTGCCGGCAAGTTCAGCGGGTTCGTTGGCGAGGCTCAAAATAGTCCGCTATCTGGCGCTGTGCCGCTTGTCGTGCCGGAGGCCGAAATCGGGTCATACGCTGGGCGGATCGAAGGCAACTTGCACGATACTCTGGTGCGGGCCGACGTGCCTGTCGAGATACGGGAACAGATTGCACGTATTTTTGCCTCCCGGCTCGACGTTGCGGCGCCCGCGCAGAAGGGCGACACCTATCGCGTTTTCCATGGGCGCGATGCCGCGGCGCCACAGCGCAGGCGCGTGACGGCCGTCGAACTCCGCTCAGGCGCTAAGGTCTACCAGGCCGTGTGGTTTGTCGCACCGGGGCACGCCAACGGGGACTATTATTCATTCGACGGACGGCGGCTTGCCGCTGAACCCTTTTCGATGCCGCTCGATTACGTTAGGGTCAGTTCGACTTTCGGCAATCGTGTCCATCCGGTCGGCGGCAAGCAGCATTTTCACACCGGCGTGGACTTTAGCGCGCCGAAGGGGACGCCCGTAGTGGCGGCCGCTTCGGGAACCGTGAAGTTCGTAGGCAACGAAAGCGGATATGGGCAGTACGTTGTGCTCAATCATCCACAAGGCTATACGACGTATTACGCACATCTGTCTAGCTTCGCCCGCGATTTGCGCGTTGGCGCGTCCGTGACTGAAGGACAACGACTCGGCGCAGTAGGCAGCACCGGCAGGTCCACGGGACCTCACCTGCATTTCGAGGTGCGGCGGAACAATCACCCTACCGATCCACTCGCATTGACGAGCCGAACTGGCGCTTCGCCGCTTACGGCCAGTCAGCGCATCGCGTTCGACGGTATGACGGGCGCCATGCGTGAGCAACTGGCGGCGTTAACGGTCGACGCCCCGACGGTCAGGACAGCATCGAACGCCGGACGCACGCTGAACCACGCAGAGAATCCTAAAGACTCGTTGGTCTGAGTTACGACACTATGCTTCTCTGGATGAGTCGGTCGCTTCGCGCTCGGTGAGTCTCGCGTGCTTCAGTCGATATTTTCCGTGACTGGCATGTCAACTTGCCGAATGACGTGCATGCGAAATCGCATGACATAAGTTTGGCTCACCTGGTTGGCAAGGCGATCCGGAATCGGATTTCCGGTTGCAGCTTCTTACGCCTCGCAGGCCTCCTTGCGTGTCTGCCGCTTCTGTTGCGCGTTCGCGCTGTACCGCCAGCGTTTGAACCGATTGCTCACCTGAGCATGAGCCGACGCGAATCGCGTCAGATAGCGCGCTGATTTGAAGCGTGCAATACTTTTTCGCGCACTCGCGTCGGCTGGTGCGAGTACATCCGGTACCGCGCCAGGCTGGTCCATCGCACGCTACGGCGGGTACTGCTTGCCGTCGATCGTGATCACCACTTCGTTGAGGTGCCACCTGTTGGCCCGGTCCAACGCGATGGAACGGATGCGTCGAGCAATGGCAAGCCCGAACTTCACCGATCAGCGTCGCACCGTTTCGTACGTGAGCTCAATGCCGCGCGCAGCCAGCGATTCTCTGGCTATGCGCAAGTATCGCCACACCGCCTAGCCAATCACGTCGCACGGAAATCGGTAGCCGGCATAAGAAATGACGTCTGTGGCAGGTGTGTTGTGTTGCTTCTCACCGCGATCCCGTCAACATGCCAGCAACGTGAAGATACCTGCATGGGTGATGCGGCATTTTCGAATGTCGTAAAGACCACGATTCTGAGCTGAGTGCAGGATACTTTCGCAGCAGGAGGGCTAAAAACCTCAAGCCGTCACCGTACTATCGCGTATTCCGTGACGAGGATGTCGCAAGAGGAAGCGTCTAGCGACTTGCCTGGTTCGCCTGAGTCCTTCGCCGTACCTAAAACGTCTAGTGGGAGGGCTACAGCCAGTTATTGCTTAATGCCGAAAAAGCACCGCGGGATGATCGTCAGCGAACACGATGCGGGATCTTCATTGCGCTCAATACAGCCTGCACAGAGATGAGTGAGGCAGGGGTGAAGAACCACTGTTGGCAAAAATGTTCGCGACTACTGACTCGTCCGAACCTACTCGCGAAGCCTTGACTCACACTCAGTGCGCACGCCGGCACGTTGACGGGTCTGATTATTATTTGCTTTCGCATCGTATGGGTCTGATTTGTGGGGGCGGCTGATCGGATCCGCTCTCGCGCCGCGATAATCGTTTTGGTCCGGTGCGCTATGTCAGTGTGATTGTCAAAGGTGCATCGACAGTCTCCAGAACGAACCGGTGCCGCCATGTCCTCCGCTCCACAGAATGATGCCTTGAACCAGTTGCAGCGCTACAAGAAGCTGCTGGTGTTCGGTGGTGGATTGGTGACCACGATCATGATGCTTTTCGCTTTCACGCTCGCGGCGTTGTCGGCGGTACGCGGGCAGGTTGCAGCCGAGCGGCAGAACTTCCTCGTCGATCGCAACCTCGTCATGAGCGAAGTCAACTCGAGCGAAGCATTGTTCCGCTCCGCGCTAGTCAGCGCGGAGCTGGCGTGGCAGGACGCGGATCAGGTCGATCTCGAGCTAATCACGCGATTTCGCAGTCAGGGGTACGCATTCGTGCCATTGCCCATGTCCACGGCACAACCGCCGTTGTTGTTCGACATGCCAGGTAAATCCCTGACCCACGATGAACGCCGTCGCTATCTTGGTCTCACTGCACAACTCGGCCGTGTCAGCGCAGTAAATTCATTGGTGCGGGGCCAGCAGGCGAGCCGCTATTTCTATGGTGCGCGGCACAATATTGCCGGAATTCTGTCTGCGCCCTTGCCCCCCCAGGCAGCGATGGCCGGGACGTCTGCCGGCCGTGCGCATTTGATTGCGGATCTGGGGGATGGGCTGGATGGTCTGGCCGGCATCCATGCGGGCGAGCAACCCGATAATCGTCGGCCCGTATCCTGGATGCTGCCTGCTATCAGTCCCTTGACGGGAAAAATGGCGATTCGCATCGCCGCGCCGGTGTTCTCAGACGGATCACCGTTTGCGATCCTCGTGACGGAATACGACCCGGAAATCTTGACAGCACCTTTGACCGTTGGCGGGTTCGATGGCACGTATATGGTCGTGTCAGAGAAAGGAGAAATAGTAGCGAGCACAGCCTGGAATGAGCAGGCCCCTGCATTGATTGATCGCGTTCGGGCGTTAGGGGTCGCGGGAGCGACCGGCAGCATGCAACGCGAAACCTGGCGGGACGGTGTATTCACGATTGCGGATCGTCTTGGCGATACGGGCTGGGTGCTTGTCTATGTATTTACGTGGCGCGACGTTGTTGCGGGCATCGGCAAACAGATCGGTATCGGTGCTGTGCTTACGCTTGCGACGCTTGCCGTCGTGTGGGGGTTTCTGATCTATCTCAAGCAACGCGTTTTCCGGCCGGCAATTGAGCGATCGCGACGGGTGTTCGAGAGTGAGCACCTGAGCCGCATGCTGGTCGAAACGGCGCCAGTGGGGCTGGGGCTGATCGCAGTGGAGAGCGGAAAGGCGCTATTGCGCAGCCCGACGATGATTGACGCTGCGGCGCGGGTAGTCGTGCCGACCGAGACGCTGTCGGCGGAATTGGTTCGACGTCACCGGGAGCGCGGCGGGGCAACGGGGACGAACGGCATGCTGCACGAGGAACTGACGCTCCCTACGCGCGAGGGCGGGGCGATGGACCTCTCGGTGAGCGTCGTGCCGGCGCGCTACCAGGGACAGGACGTGCTTGTGACGGCGTTCACGGACGTCACGGCGGGAAAGCGTCTGGAGCGGCAGCTACGTGACGCGAAGCAGGCGGCCGACTCCGCCAACGCGGCGAAATCGGCGTTCCTTGCGGCGATGAGCCATGAGATCCGCACGCCGCTGAATGCAATCATGGGAAATCTGGAACTGCTGTCGCGCTCGCAACTGGATGCGTTGCAGCGCGACCGTCTGACGACGATCCGGGCCTCGGCGGACGGACTGCTTGAGGTCGTCAGTGATGTGCTGGACTTCTCGAGGAGCGAGGCCGGCGAGATGAGACTGGAGCGGATCGCATTCGACGCGCAGGAGGTGGCGTCTCGGGCGCTGTTGATGTTCGGACCGCTGGCGCGCGCAAAGGGCGTGAGGCTGTCGGGCGTGTTCGGAACGTCGCCGGTGCTGCCGATGCAGGGTGATCCGACTCGGCTTGGCCAGGTGATGAACAACCTGCTGGCGAATGCCATCAAGTTTACGGCGTATGGGGAGGTGACGCTGCGGTTGTCGGTGGAGGCGGGCGTGGACGATCAGGACGCGATGTTGACGATCGAGGTGGAAGACAGCGGGATCGGGATGTCGTCGGAACAGCAGGCGCTTCTGTTCCAGGCGTTCAGCCAGACGGATGCAACGATCAACCGTCGCTTTGGCGGCACGGGACTTGGCCTCGCGTTGTGCGCGCGGCTGATCGATGCGATGGGCGGTACGATCGCCGTGCGCAGCGAGCCAGGTCAGGGCAGCTGCTTTACGGCGCGGGTGCCGCTGGGCGAGAGCGAAGGCGAGTCGGACATGCCGCGTTTCGCGGGAGAGCGGATACTGTTCGTGGCTGCGGCGGACGCTTGGCACACGTATGCAGTGGCAGCGCTGGAGGCGTGGGGGCTGCAGGTGCAGGCATACCGGCATCCGGCGCAACTTCACCCGGCGATGTTGAACGAGGCGGACGCGCTGATCCTCTGCGGCGAGCGTGACACCTGGCACGCGGATGATGAAAGCGGTTTGTTAGCGGAGTCGTCGTGGGTGATCGACAGTAGTACGGAAGGTCCGGCATATCCGGTAGCGGTAGAGCCGGTAGTCAGGGTCTCGAGCTACAGCCTGAAGGGGCTTGTGGCGGCGTTGCGGTACACCTTGCAAGGCGAGGCGCTCCAGGCGTGCGATGAGACGCAGCAGGTGCTGTCGTCGCGCCGGTTGAAAGTGCTGATCGCGGAGGACAACGCGGTGAACCGTCAACTGTTCGAGGAGCAGTTGAGGATGCTGGGCTGCGAGACGCGGGCGGCAGAAGATGGGCGGCACGCACTGGACTGGCTATCGCGGGAACGCTTTGATGTGCTGCTGACGGATCTGTCGATGCCGGTACTGGACGGCTACGCGCTGGCACGCGAAGCACAGGTGCACTGGCCGGAGATGCCGATTGTGGCGGCCACGGCGAGCGCAACGCTGGAGGTGCGAACGTGGTGCGAGGCGACCGGAATGGCACGCGTGGTGACCAAGCCGCTACAACTGGATGAGTTGTCGGCGGTTCTGTCGGAAGTGACTGGCGTGCCACGCGTGGTGATAGAAGCGGATGGAAGCGAGCCCAGGCGCGACGGCATGCTGGGGGGGCGAGCCGTCCCGGAACAGACGCGTGAAACGTTCCGGAAGTCGTGTGAGGCATCGCTGAGGGTGATCCGTGCGGCACACAATGACGGGGATGCAACCCGGTTGCTGGCTGAGTTGCATTCGCTGCGAGGCGCGTTAGCGGTGTTTGGGCATGACGCCCTGGCAGATCAATGCGCCCGGCTGGAAATGACGATATCGAAGGATGGTGTTCAGGTGGCGCAGAAAATGATTGAGACTCTTGGCGCCCGTTTGCGCACCGATGTTCTGACCGACACGAAAACACTGCGTGAAGTTCTTGCGGAGGTATCAGAATCTGAGTGTCCTGAGGTCGGTTGAGAAATCTGATTCTGGTGAAAGGACGTCCGGAGGATGGGTTATCAACGTGACGATCCAGTGCCAGCGCATGCTGAGGCGGTTTGTCAAATAAGCCTCGCATGCGGCGCCCACGTTTACGCGTGGGTTGATGACTGTTCGGGGCCCGGCGTCATGTTCGTCAAGCAGGGAAGTGAGGGTGCGCAGCGTCAAAAACATCGCATCGAGATGCCGGGTGCTATCTGTCTCGCGTCGGGCCGCTTTCAAGCGGCATCAAAGCCTGCACGGAATCTGTCGCGCCAGCCTCGGATCGTCTCGTACGTCACGACCACGCTGCGCTCGAAGAGCAACTCCTCGATGACGTGCAAGCTCAACTGAAAGAGAAAAATACCAACGCACGGCGTGCTGATGACGCCAGCGGACAAACGGTGACCGTGAAGCGGCGATTTTGATTTCTTCATCTGACCCTCTTCGCGACGACCTCAGCTACCTGACAACGTCGACAATGGCCCGGCTCTCGGTTCCAGGTGGCCAGCCCTCGGAAATCCGACACATACGAGGGAAAGCCATAAATTCTCCAGTCGGTCGAATTTGCCCCACTTTTTTTGCTTTCCAGTTTTCCAGAGGGTATTCTCTCGGATAAGTCAGATTCGGGTACATTGAGCTTGCCGTCGCGGCCCGGTTCATCCCATTTCCGCGGAGCTTTGCATGAGCAAAATGAAAATCCGTGTCGTGCTGGCCGACGATCATCCGGCACTCCTTTCCGGTATCAAGCACGAACTTTCCGCTGTGCCTACGCTGGAAATTACAGGCACGGCAGGAGACTCCGGCGAGCTCATCAAGGTGCTGAACAGCGCCCCTTGCGATGTCCTCATTACCGATTACGCGATGCCCGGTGGAGAGTACGGGGACGGCTTGACGTTGCTGGCATTCTTGCGACGAACCTACCCGGCGCTCAAGATCGTAGTCTTCACGACTATCGAAAACCCTGCCATTACGCGTGAAATGTCAAAGCGTGGCGTGCATTCGGTGTTAAGTAAATCTCATGACACGAGCCATTTGATCTCCGCGATTCACGCTGTCTATGCGGGCGCCACTTACTTTCTTTCTACCTCGCGAAGCCTGAAAGACGCTATTCCGGATTCCTCTCCTGGTCGGAACGAGCGCACCCAAACGCTGAGCACGCGCGAAACGGAAGTCATCCGGCTGTTCGTGTCAGGTATGTCTGTGAATGAAATCGCCGACCGACTACATCGCACTAAGCAGACAATCAGTGCCCAAAAGACCCGCGCTATGCGAAAGCTCGGGATTGAACGGGACGCCGACCTGTTTCACTTTGCATACGAAGCTGGGCTCGGTGTGGCGACCGATGGGTCGCAGCCGGAGATCTGACCGGCTCAGTCTTCGTATCACACGCGTCCAAACTCATCGCTTTTGCGCTTTTAGTGTTTTTTGTTGCGATGCTACCCTCGGTCGCGTGTGCACTTAAAGGCCCTCGTCGCCGCTCTCATTTCGTCGTCAGGGTTTGCCGTCGCGTGGCTGCGTCGGATCGGACGCATCATGGTCACCATCTTCCGGTACGAGGGTAGGCGCCGTGTCAATCGAACACTTGATCAGCTCGATGTCGTTTCCCACGCCTAGCTTGCGCATTGCGCTGGCTTTCTGCGAACTGATGGTTTGTTTACTGCGCTTGAGTTGCGCTGCGATTTCGTTGACCGACCGTCCCGACACGAAGAGTCGGACCACTTCGGATTCGCGTGCAGTAAGCGCTCGACTGCCGGAGGCAGGCGTATCCACGTTGAGTTGCCAGACAATCTTTGAAATGGTTGGAGAGAAATAACGTGCGTCCGCATATGCGCCGTGAATCGCGGCGACCAGATGTTCCATCGGGTCGGCCTTGCTCAGAATGCACTGAATGCCGAGCTTGAGCAGCGAGCGGATGATACCTGGGTTGTCGATCATCGTCAGCACGACAATGCGCATGGCCGGGTATCGGCGCCGCAAAAATGAAAACAGCGTAATGCCGTCACCGTAATTGCCGCCCGGCATGGAGTAATCGCACACCAGTACATCACATGGCTGCGTGCCGAGTTCCGCGATCAGCTCGGTCGAGTTTGTGCAGGTGCCCACTGTCTTGATGGTACGGTGTTCTTCAAGCATGTAAATCAGTCCGGCAACGATCGCAGGGTGATCGTCAGCAAACATGACCTGGATGGCGGCATTCTCCATTTGGGGCGTCCTTTATCTCCGGGCACAATGCCTTGCATTACAACGCGCCCGCATAAGCAATTCGACTATGAGAAAGCGGGACCGTTTTCCTGGGGCTGGTCAGCCTGTCTGTCAGGTTTCTAACCTTAAATCGGTGCCATTTCATGTTTCACCGCACTGAGACAAATTTAAATCGACAAACGTCGGACTTTAACTTCATGTTACTAGTAACGATACAAGATTAACAGGCGAATAGTGGGTTGGCCACCGTTGATCCTGGCGGCCCTATCTGGTCAGACAATCGCGCACGGAAATCAGTGCTTGTGAAAGACTGTGAACTAAAAATTCGTACCAGTCTCACTATGTTGTCGCGGCTGTCTGATTTCGCGGGGTCACCGATATCCGGACAATTGGAGCCAGTACGAAATCTCGTGTTTCGTTCATCAGGTCACCCGAATTAGCCGAATCGATCCTTTAAACGACGAGCATTGCTTCATTGTTTTCTGAGTCTGGATTGCGGTTCAGGTGTCGCACCACATACTTCAATCTAACCGGTTACGATCATGACTCGAAACGATTTTCCTGACGTACAGGCTGCCGCGCCCCTCACCAACGAGGACGGCCTCCTCGGTTCCGTGATGTGGATCTGCGAGCGCTACGGTTGCGGCAAGACGGCGCAGGCGCTCACCGCGGGGCTGCCGAAGAGCGGCATGCTTTCGCCGTCACTGGCGCTCGACTCCCTGTCAAACGCGGGCCTCACGGCGGGCTTGGTGGAGCGTCGCCTGCAACTGCTGCCGGAGCACGTGCTGCCGGTCATCTTGCTGCATCGCCGCACGGGTGGCTGCGTGCTGCTGGGTCGGCGTGCGAATCCGGACAAGGAAGCCAAAAGCCGCGTTCTATATCAGGTGATGGTGCCGGAAATTGGTCCCGAGCCCGTGGAGTACACCCAAGAGGAAATGGACGAAATCTATTCGGGCTACGCCATTCTGGTCAAGCCGACGGCCAAAGTCGAGCTGCGCGAAGGGGATAGCGTCGAACCGGCCGGCCACTGGTTGCTGGGCACGCTATGGCGTTATCGACGCTACTACGCGAGTGCTGCGCTCGGTGCATTGCTGATCAATGTGCTCGGCCTTGCCAGCGTCTTTTTCACGATGAACGTGTATGACCGCGTGGTCCCGAACCAGGCCTACGTCACTCTCTGGTCGCTCGCGATCGGGGTTGGAATTGCGATGCTGTTCGAAGCGATCTCGCGCCATGTACGTAGCCATTTACTCGACGTCGCCGGCAAGAAAGCCGACCTGGTCATGGGCACGCTTTTGTTCCGCCAGGCGCTCTCCATCCGCATGGAGCACAAACCGTCGTCGGCAGGGTCATTCGCCAACCAGTTGCGCGAGTTCGAGTCGGTGCGCGACTTCGCAACCTCTGCCACGCTCTCTGCAATTTCCGATCTGCCATTCGTGCTCGTCTTTGTAGGCGTGGTATTCGCGGTCGGCGGTTCGCTCGGCTGGGTGCCGTTGCTGATGATCCCGTTGATCATCGGTGTGAGTCTGTTGGTGCAATGGCCGCTCGCGCGGATCATGAAAGAGAACCTCAAGGAGGCGTCGCTCAAGCAGGGCGTGCTGATCGAATCGGTTGAAGGTCTGGAAACACTCAAGGCGGTGGGTGGCGAAGGGCATATGCAAAAGCGCTGGGAGTCTTTCAGCGCGATGGCGGCATCTTCTTCGATGAAGTCGCGTCAGATTTCCAGCAAGGCGACGAGCTTCATTACCTTGTTGCAGCAGTTGCAGACCGTGGTGCTGGTCGTGTTCGGCGTCTACCTGATCGACGCAGGCGAGCTCACGCAAGGCGCGTTGATCGGTACGGTGATGCTGGCTGGCCGGATTACTGCGCCGTTGAGCCAGGTGATGGGACTCGCCTTGCGCTTCCAGCAGGCAAAAGCCGCGCTACATTCGTTGAATAGCTTGATGGCGATGCCTGTCGATCGCGATTCATCGCGCACGTATCTGCCGAAGCCTTCGCTCTCGGGGCAAATCACCCTGAAGGACGTCTGCTTCTCGTATCCCACACAGGAGATGCAACCGAATCCACCGGTTCTGAAGGACGTCAATTTGAGCATCCAGTCCGGCGAGCGGGTTGCTATCCTGGGCCGCATTGGAAGCGGTAAATCGACCCTTCTGCGTGTGATGGCGCGTCTTTACGCGCCGGTCGGAGGCCAGATGTTCACGGACGGTCTGGACGTTGAGCAGATTGACCTTGCCGACTGGCGCAAAGCTGTGGGGTACGTGGGCCAGGATGCGCGTCTTTTTCACGGCAGTCTGCGCGAAAACGTGATGATCGGACGGCCTGAAGCGAGCGCCGACGAGTTTCTACGCGTGATACGTTTGACAGGGCTTGATCATGTCGCTAGCCGCCACCCACGGGGTATCAACCTCCCAATCGGAGAAGGTGGTGCGGGCATCTCCGGTGGCCAGCGTCAGCTGGTGTCGCTGGCCCGCAGCCTCCTTGCCCGGCCGGAGCTCCTGTTGCTCGATGAGCCGACGAGCGCAATGGACGCCCAAACCGAGGCGCTCTTCCTTGAACATCTCGCGCGTGCAACTGCGGGGCAGGCGATCGTTGTGGTGACCCATCGCCCATCCTTGCTGGCCCTGGTTGACCGGATTGTCGTAGTCGAAGAAGGCAAGGTCGTGGCCGATGGTCCGAAGGACAAGATCCTCGCGATGCTGTCAGGCAAGAGCGAACCGGCAGCGGTGGATGGAACGCCGAAGCGCGCGCGACCGGGCACCTCGCCCGGCGTCGCGGCCGCAACAAATACGCCCGTGGCGCCTCAGGCCGTTGCCGCGCAGATCAGGATCATGAGCGCCAAAGAGACGGTACCGGCAGCCGCTGCGCAAGCGGGCAATACGCAGGCAGGCGCACCGAACAAGGAGCAATCGCAATGAACTTCAATATTTTCAAACGAGGCAAGAAAAAGGCTAAGCTCGCCAAAGGCGACGCTGCTTTCATGAGCGACATCCGGGAATCGCTGCTGACGCAGTCGACGCCGGGCTCAATGATCATGCTTTACGTCATTCTCACGGTCCTGGCCGGCGGTCTGACCTGGGCGTACTTTGCGCGCGTGGAGGAGATAACGCACGGCGAGGGGACCATCATTTCGAAGAGCCGCGAACAGGTCATCCAGAGTCTTGAGGGCGGCATTCTCGAACAACTGGACGTACGTGAAGGCGACATTGTCAAGAAGGGACAAGTGCTGGCAAAGATCGATCCGACGCGAGCCGAGACGAGCTATCGCGAAGCGTGGTCCAAGTCAGTAGGACTGAAGGCGACGATTGCGCGTTTGCGTGCCGAGGCGTACGAGCAGCCGCTGACGTTTCCTGACGACGTGAAAGCCGTGCCTACGGTCGTGAAGCAGGAGACGCTTGCTTACAACGCGCGACGTCGTGCACTGAACGATAGCGTGGCCGCGTTGGAAAAGAGCTACTCGCTGTCGAGCAAGGAAATTGGCCTGGCCGAGCCGCTGGCGGCCAAAGGTCTTGTTTCTGAAGTCGAACTGCTCCGCATGCGCCGGCAGGCAAACGACCTGCGCTCACAGATCGTCGAGCGTCGCAACAGATTTCAGGCCGACGCAAACTCGGAACTCACGAAGCTGGAACTCGAACTGGCGCAAACCAGCGAAACCGTAGTGGGTCGTGCGGATGTTCTACAGCGTACGACTGTGATTGCACCGGTGTACGGCACGGTGAAGAATATACGCTTCAATACGATTGGCGGGGTCATCCAGCCGGGCGAGCACATCATGGAAATTGTCCCGCTGGAAGATCAATTGCTCGTCGAGGCACGCATCAAGCCTTCGGACGTCGCATTCCTGCATCCTAATCAACCGTCCACCGTGAAGATTACGGCTTACGACTACGGAATTTATGGAGGCTTGAAAGGCACGGTTCAGCACATCAGCCCCGACACGCTCAAGGACGACCAGAAGGCCGCCGCGGGCCGGCCCGATGCGACGTATTACCGCGTGCTTGTGCTGACAGACTCCAGTGAGTTGCATGCAGGCGGAAAAAGCTTACCGATTCTGCCCGGGATGGTCGCGACGGTCGACATCCGTACCGGTGAGAAAACCATTCTTGACTACATTCTGAAGCCGATTTTCAAGGCTCGTGAAGCGTTCCGGGAGCGGTGATTATCTCGTTGGATCTGGTGACTTCCGGTAATGCCATGCACGGGTGAGGATGGAGGAAACCGGAAGATTCCCGGTTGGAAGCCCGCGTCTTTCCGGGTCTGCATGCCGTGGTCGGAAGAAGCTCGCTGCGCTGGAGCGCGCCTGACCCGGCACGACACGCTGCGGCGCCTGGAATGATTCGCGCGTCGTTGTTGATCGTGGCGCTACGGGACGCATGATTGCGGCCGGTTGAACCAGCAAGAGGCGAATCCAATGACTACGACTACGCAGATCAACGTATTGCCGATGCTCAAGACCGGATCAATGACATAGCGAAGGGTGCAACCATGGTCATAACTGCGACGGCGCTATGACGATTCCCCAATCTTACTGTGTCAGATAATTAGTTGAGCGCTTTATTGCCATACAGGAAGAGAGCCATCGTTGCATGAGCCTTAGCCCAAGCAGGATGCGCAACGTAGTAGTGGAATCAGGAACGTGGCGTTGAGCGCGCTGGACTGCCCCGGGGGATGTAATCCGGGGGAAGGGCAGACAGCGCGCGTTCAAGGAAGTTTTTTTATCGCGTCCATCTGATTGCATTCGGAGTCGCTGAGCCATCAGAAACCTATACGCAGCGATACTCAGTGTGGCGTGGTGGTGAAAGCCACGCCAGCCTCGCCCTTCATAATGACCGGGCCCGAACTCCTGTTTCAGGTCCTGATAGTCGCGCTCGATGCGCCAGCGCATTCTGGTCACGAACACAAACTTCTCAAGTCTCGCTTCGTCAGGGGCGGTAGTAAGAAAGTATTTGAGCGGCTCCGGATCGCCATCAGGCCATTCAATAAGCAGCCACTCTTCGTCGCGAACGGTGCTTCGCCAATAGTCGCGATGTGCGGGACGAACCCGTACGGCGGCAAAGCGCGAGGAAAGTGCTGCGTTGCTGCCTTCGCGCCAGGTTACGGATTGCCTGGCGCTTACGGGTAATTGCATGGCCAGTTCCTTCACGGCGATCGGCTCGTGGCCGGGCGCACGGCGCAACAATGTCGGGGGCTTGCCGCGCCCGCTCCAGGGCTTGGGCGGAAGCGGCGCCGTACCTGGTGCCCTTCCTTGGGGACATACAGCTGCCAGGCAATCGGCAGGCTGCCGCGTTGCGTCGCGATCGACAGGCTCACTGCAACCTGGCAGTTGTCCTGCTTTTCGAGTTGCCCACAGTACTGACGTGCCACCCCGACCGAATGACGTCCCTTCTTTGGAAAGCCGGTGTCGTCAATGATCCAGTAGTAGCCGTTTTCTTCAGCACCGTGTTAAAGGAAGAGACGTCTGTCGGCGTAATTGCGGGCGACTAAAGGCGGGTTTGGGACTGTCATTTGCTGAACGCGAGAAGTGTCCGCTCGCCAACATCTGCCTGCGAACGGCAGCGAAGTGACCTGCAGCCTTCGCCGTCAAACGGGCGAGCGTCAGCTTTGGCCGACGTGGCGACCGGATCAGTCGGCGCGCGACCCGCAACGGTGGATCGGATTTGGTCCTTCGGTCGGCGGGGGGGTATGCCGGGAGAGGCGCAATTCGAGCATTCGGAGCGGGTTGCCGCACTGACATCCACCTCCCGATAACGCCTTTGGCTGGGTTGTGCCCGTAAATCGGAGGCTCTACATCTTTCGTTTTGCTTGCATTTTTCGTTCTTTATTGAGTCGCGTCGGCAACGGTTTTTTCATCTTTATTGTTTTCTTTTTTCTTTTTTTTGTGGGCAAACACGAGCGTGACCAGCAGGTTCAGGTCGAGTCTTCTGAGATTAACCACGGCAATACCTGACATATTGGGAATTCATTTCCAATATACCTCGGCGATGCCTATCGTGACTGTTTTCAGCCACGAAGGTCCCATCATGAACGTTCTCATCATCTATGCGCATCCCGAACCGAAATCGTTGAACGGTTCGCTGAAGGACTTCACTGTCCGCCATCTCGAACGCGCCGGCCATACGGTGCAGGTGTCCGATCTGTACGCGATGAACTGGAAAGCGTCGCTAGACGCGCACGACACCAGCGAGCGTCACAGCGGCGAGCGCTTCTTCGCGTCGCTCGAATCGAAGCATGCGTTCGAGAACGGTCTGCAGAGCGAGGACATCGCGCGTGAGCAGCACAAGCTGAAGTGGGCCGATGCGGTGATCCTGCAGTTTCCGCTGTGGTGGTTCTCGATGCCGGCGATCATGAAGGGCTGGGTGGAGCGTGTCTATGCGTACGGTCTCGCGTATGGCGTCGGCGAGCATTCCGATGCGCGCTGGGGCGAGCGTTATGGCGAGGGCCGTTTCGCGGGCAAGCGCGCGATGCTGATCGTCACGACGGGCGGCTGGGAGTCGCACTACAGCGCACGCGGCATCAACGGTCCGATCGACGACGTGCTGTTCCCGATCCAGCACGGTGCGCTGTTTTACCCCGGCTTCGAGGTATTGCCGCCGTTCGTCGTCTATCGCACGAGCCGCGTCGACGAGGCGAAGTATGCCGAGGTCAGCGAGGTGCCCGGGCGACGGCTCGACACGCTGTGGACGGCCGCGCCGATCGCGTTCCTGCCGCAGAACGGCGGCGCGTATGAGATTCCGGCGCTCACATTGCGGGACGATCTGGCGCCGGGGCGGGTGGGGTTTGCCGCGCACGTTGAAGATGCGGGCGCAGAGACGGCAACTGAAGCCGATGAAGCGACCGAAGCCTGACTGGATCGTATGTTTCCCTGAAATTTGGTTGTAAGTCGCCATTGCTACAGTCGTTCGCGGACATAGGCCGAGGCATGCCGGGGCGCTCTTCTTCGGACGCCTGACGAACGTAAGCAGCCGGAAGCAAGCGCAAGGGGCGACTCACCATGAATCCAGTCCATACGTTCTGGCTCATTCTGATGCTGATCGCATCGCCGGCGTGGGCGTTCCAGTCGCGCGTCGTCACGATTCCGAGCGCGGCGATGCATCGTACGTTCGACGCAACCATCGTACTGCCCGATCGATACGCGCGTGGCAACCAGGCCGCGCGCTTTCCGGTCGTCTACGTGCTACATGGCTCGGGCGGCGATTACACGGACTGGACCGCGAATTCGCATATCGGCAAGCTCGCCGACCGCTATCACGTGATCCTCGTGATGCCCGACGGCGGCCGCGACAGCTGGTACATCGATAGCCCCGTCGATCCGCGCAGCCGCTACGAAACCTACGTGGGTACGGAAGTGGTGGCCTATATCGACAGCCATTTCCGCACGATCGCGACGAAGCAGGCGCGCGCTATCACGGGCTTGAGCATGGGCGGCTTCGGCGCGCTACGCATTGCGCTCGACCGGCCCGACGCGTTCGGCGCGGCGGGCAGCATCAGCGGTGCGGTGGACCCGCGCGGGAGCGAGGACGAGCCCGGCATCGAGCGGGTGTTCGGCGACCCGATGCAATATGCGGACTTCTGGAACAGCAAGGCGATCGTCGCGAGTGCGGAGGATTTCGGCCGCGACCATATCGCGCTGACGATCGATTGCGGCGTGAACGACTCGCTCGTGCAGTCGAACCGGCTGCTGCACGAGCGGCTCGTCGAACTCGGCGTGCCGCACGATTACGCCGAGCGGCCCGGCGGCCATACGTGGAAGTACTGGTCGAACGCGGTCAAATATCAGGTGCTGTTCTTTGCCGGCACGTTCAGGCAGGCGGTGCGCGAAATGCGTGACGCGCGGGCCGCGGCCGCGGCCTGACGGCAGACGGCTATCCGCGTCAATCGATTCCGTGAAACACCGCGTCGTCCGGTCCCAGGTAGACCGGCGGGCGCCACGCGGCATCGCGCATCGAATGCTGGACCTGTTTGTCGACACCGAGCAGCACCGCGAAAATCGCCATCCGCACCGGAATGCCGTTGTCGGTCTGCCGGAAAATCGCAAGCCGCGAATCGTGATTGAGGTCGGTGCTCAAATCGTTCGCGCCGGGCCGGCTGTCGCGCGGCAGCGGGTGCATGATCAGCGTGTCGGCGCCGCACACGCTATCGACGAGCGCCTGGTTGATCTGGAAGTCGGGCGTGTAGCCTTCGAACGATTCGTCAGTGAAGCGCTCCTTCTGGATGCGCGTCGCGTATACGACGTCGGCGCCGCGCAAGCCAGTGCGCAGGTCATGCGTCTGTTCGATCACGTGAGCGTTGCGCGAAATCTGCTCGATGATATAGCCCGGCAATTCGAGCATCGGCGGCGAAATCAGCGTGAACTTGATGCCGCGATAGAGCGCCAGCAGCTTCACGAGCGAATGCACGGTACGTCCGTACTTGAGGTCGCCGACCAGCGCGATGTGCGCGCCGTCGACGATCTTGCCGAGCCGCGAGAACTCGCGCTGGATCGTGTAGAGATCGAGCAGCGCCTGGCTCGGATGCTCGCCGGGACCGTCGCCGCCGTTGATCACCGGCACGTTGGTCGCGCGCGCGAATTCGGCCACCGAGCCTTGCTCCGGGTGGCGGATCACCAGCGCGTCGACATAGCCGCTCATCACCCGGCTCGTGTCGTAGATCGATTCTCCCTTCGCCATCGACGAAAACGTGAAGCCGGTCGTGTCGCACACCGAGCCGCCGAGCCGGCAGAACGCCGCGCCGAAGCTCACACGGGTACGCGTGCTCGCCTCGAAGAACAGATTGCCGAGCACCGCGCCTTCGAGCACGCGCGAGATTTTGCGGCGCCGGGCGATCGGCTGCATGATGTCGGCGACGCGAAAGAGCGCCTCGACCGAGTCGCGCGAAAACTGATCGACCGACAGCAGCTGCGGCTTGCCCTCGAACAGAATCTGGCTTGCGAGCGATTGCGAGTCTACGCTTTGCGTATATCCTTCGCCCGGCTCCGTGTTCGCGACGATCTCCGACACGAAACGCTCGACGATTTCCGGCATCGCCCGCGATTCCTGCGAGTCGTCCGGCAGCAGCCACGTATCCAGCGCCCGGCGCGACACGCCGATGCGGTTAGCGAACGTATCGCGCGTCATGTTCAGGCGACGCATCGCATCGCGTAGGAAGGCTTGTTGCGGAACGCTCATGAGGGCACCTGTCGCAAAAGTGGGGTCGGCGGGAGTAAGGCAGCAAAACGCGTTGATGTACGCGGTGCGTATATTAGTTTCCGGCGCGTAGAAGTCAAGCGTTTTCCTTCGCGAGCTGGTTCGCGAGGCGCCGAAGACCCTGCGACGCGGGTTTCGCGGTTACACTGCGGTCCATGCACTCCGGCCCCACGTTCCCGCTCCGTTCTTCGACCTTCGCCCGCGTCGCTCTGGCGAGCGCGGCGGTCGCACGCGCGATCGGTGTTTCGCGCAACGTCGGCGCCAAAGCCAAAAAACAGCCGCTCATCTGACCGGAGCACGCTGTTCCGTCGTCAGATGTGCGACGGAACGACCGGTCGACCGCCCGCCTGCGGCTTTCTCCTCTGTTCTCCCTCGCACCGCTGACCCGGAATCGATACGGTCGTCATCGAGGTAGAAAACATGTCTGATTTCTCGGGTATCTGGATTCCGCTGATCACGCCGTTCGCCGACGGCGCCGTCGATCACGCCGCGTTGCGTGCGCTGGTGCGTCGCTATGCGGAGGCCGGCGTGGCCGGGCTCGTCGCGCTCGGCACGACCGGCGAGCCCGCCACGCTCGACGCCGCCGAACAGGACGCCGTGCTCGCGACGATTCTCGACGCGGCGCAAGCCGTCAGCGCGTCGCCGCAGCGGCGCGCGTTGCCGGTGCTGGTTGGCGTCTCGGGCAATCACACGGCGAGCATGCGCGCGCGGATCGAGCAGTTGAATCCGTTGCCGATTGCCGGCGTGCTGATCGCCGCGCCGTATTACACACGGCCCTCGCAGGACGGCATCGTCGCGCATTTCAGCGCGCTCGCGGACGCGAGCGTGCATTCCGTCGTGCTCTACGATATTCCGCAACGCACCGGCGTGCGGCTCGACCTCGACACGCTGCTGACGCTCGCCGTGCATCCGCGAATTCAGGCGATCAAGGATTGCGCCGGTTCGCTCGACACGACGCTCGCGCTGATTCGCGACGGCCGTCTGCAAGTGCTCGCGGGCAACGACCTCGAGCTCTTCTCGACGGTGTGCGCGGGTGGAAGCGGGGCGATCGCGGCGTCGGCGCATTGGCGGCCCGAGCGTTTCATCGCGCTTTATCGCGCGTTGACGCAGGGGAAGCTCGACGAAGGACGACGCATTTTTCACGCGCTCGTGCCGCAGATCCAACTCGCGTTCGCGGAACCGAATCCCGCGCCGGTGAAGGCGCTGCTCGCGGCGAGGGGATGGGTGCGCAACGAATTGCGTTTGCCGATGACGCGTGCGAGCGAGGCGTTGACCGAACGGCTCGCGGCGTCAGGGGAGACGCTGCTCAGATAGAGACGCCGCTTGCGGCCATCGTTTTGCCGCGGAGCATTGCGCCGAAGTCGTCGGCGTTGATCGGCTTGCCGAGCAGGTAGCCCTGCACTTCGTCGCACATCATCGAGCACAGCTTGTCGAGTTGCGATTGGGTTTCGACGCCCTCGGCGACCACGTCCATTTCGAGCGAGTGCGCGAGCGCGATGATCGCCGACACGATTGCGCTGCCCGCGGCGCCGTTCGCGTCGAGACCGTTGATGAAGAAGCGATCGATCTTCAACTGCTTCACCTGGAAGCGCTGCAGATACGCCAGGCTCGAATAGCCGGTGCCGAAGTCGTCGATCGAGATGTCGAAGCCGCTCGCCTGAAACGCGCGGATTACTTCGACGGTGCGCGCGGCATCCTGCATCGCTACGGTCTCGGTGATCTCGAACATGATCTGCTCGCACGCGACGCCCTCGCTCCTGACGATGTCGAGGATCGTCTCGACGAGGTCCGGTTGCAACAGCTGACGCGGCGACAGGTTGATCGCCACTTTCATCGCCGGCAGGCCCTGTTCGATCCAGCCGCGAATGCGCCGGCAGGTTTCACGCACGACCCAGTAGCCGATCTGCACGATCTGCCCGGAGCGCTCGGCGACCGGGATGAACTCGGCCGGCATCAGCGCGCCCATCTCCGGATCGTGCAGGCGGATCAGCGCCTCGGCGCCCGCGAGCGCGTCGCCGCCGCGCTCAAACTTCGGCTGGAACAGCAGCGAGAAACGATCATTCGCGAAGGCGTCGTGCAGCACTTGCTGGATCCGCAGCGTGCGCGTGGCGGCCTCGTTCATGCTGCGCTCGAAGAATCGGTAGGTGCCGCGGCCGGCGCGCTTCGCTTCGTACATCGCGGCGTCCGCGTGCTGGAGCAGCGTCTCGACGCTGTCGCCATCGCGCGGATAGAGCGCAATGCCGATGCTCGGCATCACCTGCAGCGGTTGTTCGTCGCTCCACGTGCCCTGGCGCATCCGGTGAAGCACGCCGTCGGCGAGCGCGGCCGCGTCGTCGCCGCACGTAAGATGTTCCGTGAGCACGACGAACTCGTCGCCGCCGAGCCGCGCGACGGTGTCGCTCGAACGCACGCATTGCTGCAGGCGTTGCGCGAATGCGGACAGCACCGCGTCGCCAGCCGAGTGACCGAGCGAATCGTTGATCGTCTTGAAGCCGTCGAGATCCATGAACAGCACCGCGAACGACGTACGCTGGCGACGCGCGCCGCTGATCGCGCGTTCGATCCGCTCGGTCAGCGTCGCGCGGTTCGGCAGGCCCGTCAGCGCGTCGAGCGTCGCGAGCCGCACGATCTGGCCGTTCAGCCGCGACACCGCGCCGAGCAGGAAGGTGGTGCGCACGTCGAAGCGCGACAGCATCAGCGTGACGATCAGCACCGCGAACGTGAGCAGGATCACCGAGGTGGCGAGCCATCGCGCGTTCATGTCGTTGGCCGCGCCGCAGATCGCGCCCGGCGCGAAGTCGGCGGCGGCCATGCCAGTGTAGTGCATGCCGCTGATCGCGACGCCCATCACCAGCGCCGCGGCGAGACGTTTGCGCGCGATATGGCGCTCGTGTTCGTTGCTGAGCGCGCGCGCCATCCACAGCGCGGCGCTCGACGCACCGATCGCGATCGCGATCGAGGCCGCGAACCATGCCGGCTGGTAGTGGATCGCGGGCGCCATGCGCATCGCCGCCATCCCGGTGTAATGCATGCCGGCGATAGCGATCCCCATCGCCACGCCGCCCATCAGCAGCCGGACCGGCGTCAGGCGCTGCTGGGTCGTCAGCGAGAGCGCCAGATACGAAGCGCCGATCGCGAGGGCCAGCGAGCAGGCGGTCGTCGCCGGGTCGTAGCCGAGCGGGATAGGCAGCGAGAACGCGAGCATCGCGACGAAGTGCATCGACCAGATGCCGACACCGAGCGCGAACGCGCCGCCGAGCCGCCATGCGTGCCGCCGGCGCGTCGAGCCGAGCAGGAAGATGCGGCCCGTCAGATCGAGCGCGGTGTACGACGCGAGGGTCGCGACCGCGAACGAAATCGCGACGAGCCAGAAATTATATGAACTCTGCATATTGGGTCCGCCGGGAAGAGTCCGGCTGGACATGTTATCGGCACCTTTCGAACTTTTGTTTAACTTATTTGCGATTTGCGAACAGGGGGCAAAGCCGACGCGCGGACGGCGGCGGATGCCGCGCTGGAACGCGTGTCGGATTGCGAGTCACGCTATGCATCGGAGCGTGGATCGGACGGCGGATCGGCGTCCTCGCGGCTCAGCGGGAAGCCTTCGTCCAGCCAGCCGGTGACGCCGCCCGCCATCAGCTTGACGGGCCGCCCCAACTGCGCGAGCAGCAGTGCGCCGCGCGCCGCGCCGTTGCAGTGCGGGCCCGCGCAGTAGGTGACGAACAGCGTGTCCGGCGCAAAAGCCGCGAGCTTCGACGTGACGATCTTGCCGTGCGGCAGATTCAGCGCGCCCGGCACGTGGCCCTGCGCGAACAGCGCGGGACTGCGCACGTCGAGCAGCACGAAGCCGGGCGCGCCGCTCGCGAGCGCGGCGTGGACGTCGGTGCAATCGGTTTCGAAGCGCAGCGACGCCTGGAAGTGCGCGAGCGCGGCGGCGCTGTCGGCGGCGGGGATCGCGGTGACGGCGTTCGGGACGGTGGTGAGGTTGTCGTGAGTCATGGCAGCAGGGGTGAGTTGATTAGGTGGTGGGACGCGCGCTTTTCAGGCACGGTCGATTGTGACGAGCGGCGGGTCGCCCGGTAAGTGGCGTGATCGTCAATCTTCGGTAACATTACGCCATGCACAATCATCTCGTCGTCGCGCTGGCCTACGACCGGCTTTGCACCTTCGAATTCGGCTGCGTGACCGAACTGTTCGCGCTCGAGCGTCCCGAGCTCGGCGTGCCGTGGTATCGCTTCGCGGTCTGCGCGAGCGAGCCCGGTCCGATCCGCGCGGCGGGCGGCATCACGCTGGCCGCGCCCTACACGCTGAAGCTGCTCGCGAGCGCCGACACGATCGTGATTCCGGGTTGGCGCGATGCCGACGAGGTGCCGCCGGCCGCGCTGCTGCGCAGGCTTCGCGCGGCTTACGAGCGCGGCGCGCGGCTCTGCTCGATCTGCTCGGGCGTGTTTGTGCTCGCGGCGGCCGGCGTGCTCGACGGCAAGACCGTGACGACCCACTGGCGCTACGCGGACAAGTTGCAGCAGCGCTATCCGCAACTGCGTGTGCAGCCCGACGCGCTGTATGTCGATGAAGGGCAGGTGATCACCTCGGCGGGATCGGCGGCCGGGCTCGACATGCTGCTGCATCTGGTGCGGCGCGATCATGGCGGCGCGGTCGCGAATCGCGTCGCGCAACGGCTCGTGGTGCCGCCGCATCGCGAGGGTGGCCAGGCGCAGTTCGTGCCGCGCCCGATGCCGCCCGACGAAAGCGGACGTATCGCGAAGCTGATGGACTGGGTGCGCAGCCATGCGGCCGAGCCGCATACGCTGCTCTCGCTCGCCGGGCGCGCGGCGATGAGCCCGCGCACGCTGCAACGGCAGTTCCGCGACGCGACCGGCATGGCGCCTTATGAATGGCTCGTCAGGGAGCGCGTCGCGCTTGCGCGAGAGTTGCTCGAAGCCGCGACGCCGCTGCCGATGGCGCGCGTCGCCGAGCCGGCGGGGTTCGGGTCGGAGGAGTCGTTGCGGCGGCATTTTCGCCGGATCGCGTTGACGAGTCCGGGGGCGTATCGGCGCAGGTTCGGTGGGGAGGGGTGAGTCCAGCAGGTCGTAAGCACAATGGATGCGACACATTGATGACATTGGACATGTATTCGAACCACCATAGCTCGTTCGTCAGCAACAGGAGCGCGGTCGCGTTGAACGCCAACAACGACGCATAGAACTCGAAGTTCGAGCCTGTCGAGCGCGCCCACTGGCGATACGCGTAGGCAAGCAGCCCACCGATCGCCACTGCCGCGACAAGCAACGACAGCCACGTCACTGCATCCGGGTTGAACCCGCATTGAATTCGCGGCACGCTCCGAGGTCACAGCAGCAGGCATGGAGCTCACGTCGAGCTTGCCCATTCAACGGAACCCGCTATGTCCGATATCGCAAAGATCATCGCCAACTTCAACGCCGGGCGGGACCCCGAACGACTCGCGATGAAATACAAAGCCATGCGCGGCTCGCCGTTCGTATTTCTGCGCGGCACCTGCCATCTGTTCTATGCGCGTCTGCCGCGCGCGAACGTACTCGACGACGCGCCGCACGTGTGGATCTGCGGCGACATGCACCTCGAAAATTTCGGCAGCTACAAGGGCGACAATCGCCTCGTCTACTTCGACAACAACGACTTCGACGAAGCCTGTCTCGCGCCGGTTCCGTACGAGCTGGTGCGTCTGTTGACGAGCGTGCTGGTCGGCGCGGCCAACCTGAAGCTGAGCCGCGCTGAAGCGCTCGCGCTGTGCCACACCGCGCTCGATGCCTACGGCGCCGCGCTCGCGTACGGCAAGTCGCGCTGGATCGAAGCGGAGACCGCGACCGGCATGGTGCGCGATCTGTTCGTCGCGCTCGTGAGCCGCACGCGCGCCGCGCATCTGGACCGGCGCACGGTGCTCAAGGGCAAAACGCGCATGCTGAAGGTCGACGGCAAGAAAGCGCTGCCCGTCAGCGATGAACGGCGTGCCGCGGTCGCGCAGTTCATGCAGCAGTTCGCGGTGACGGAGCCGAATCCCGAGTTCTACCGCACGCTCGATGTCGCGCGCCGCATTGCGGGGACGGGCAGCCTCGGTGTCGATCGCTATGTGATTCTGGTCGAGGGCAAGGGCTCGCCCGATGGCAACTACCTGATCGATTTGAAAGAGGCGCTGCCGTCATCAGTGAGTGCGCACGTGACGGCGACGCAGCCGAAGTGGCAGACCGAGGCGCAGCGTGTCGTCGAAGTGCAGCGGCGCAATCAGGCGGTCTCGCAGGCCTTTTTGCACGCGGTGGAATTCAACCAGCGCTCCTATGTGCTGCGGAGTTTGCAGCCATCGGAAGATCGCGTCGCGCTTGCCGACTGGGACGGCAAGCTGCCGCGGCTCGAGGAAGTGATCAACAGCATGGCCGAGTTGAGCGCGTGGGCGCATCTGCGCAGCGGAGGGCGGCAGAAGTCGGCGATCGCGGACGATCTGATCGCGTTTGGCAGTCGGCGCGATTGGCAACTGCCGTTGATCGATCTTGCGACGCAGTGTGAGGCGCAGGTCGCGGCAGACTGGAAGGCTTATTGCGAAGCTTATGATCGGGGAACCTTCGAGACGAGCGGCACGGGCAACTGAAGCGTTGCATTGGAGGGCCGGCGCGGGCGTCAGGGCTGCGGACGGCGTCGCGGTGATCGGCGGCGATCGATGACGACCGGGGAAGTTGCGCGGGTCATGACCGCTCGCGATTGACGAAGCGGGAAGCGGAGCAGGATCACGTGTGCGCGGGCCGTACGAGCCGCGCGGCGAAAGTCGCGTTGTCTCATACATGCCCCAGCACCTTCCACCAAAGCGGCCCAACGACCAGCCAGGCCACCATGTAAAACAGGCTCATCAAAAATCCCGCCTTCCACCATTCGCCCTGGGTCACGTAGCCCGCGCCGAACATGACGGGACCGGAGCCGATGCCATATTGCGTCAGGCAGCCATTCACATTGCTCAGAATGCCGAGCGAGACTGCGGCGACGAAGGGTGGGACGCCGGCGGCGACCATCAGTGCCATGGAGAGCGGAAACAGCGCGCTGATATGCGCGGTGGCGCTGGCGAAAAAGTAGTGAATGTAAACGTAGATCGCCGCCACCATCATATAGACCGCCAGCATCGGAAAGCCCGCGAGATGCGCGCCGAATTCCTTGCCGAACCAGCTCACCATGCCATATTCGTTGAGCTTGGAGGCCAGCATGATGAGCAGGCCGATCCAGATCATCGTGTCCCAGGCGGACTTCTCGTTCAGCGCGTCCTGCCAGGTCAGCACGCCGCTGATGAACAGCAACGAAACGCCGATCGCCGCCGCGAGCGTTGCGCCGACGCCGAGATCGTCGCCGAACACCCACAGCACCAGCAAGCCGACGAAGATGCACGCCATGATGATTTCTTTGACCGAGATGGGCCCCATCGTCGTGAGCTCTCGTTGCGCGAGGTCGGTGGCATCGGGGGTGCGTCTGACCTGCGGCGGGGCGATCCACAGCATGGCGATCGGAATCACGGCGAGGCACAGCAGACCGGGGATCGACGCCGCCACCGCCCAGTCGAGCCAGCTGATCGACACGCCCTGGTCCGCGGCCAGCCTGACCGCCAGCGGATTGCCCGCCATTGCCGTGATGAACATGCCCGCCGTGATGATGTTCGCGTGGAAGGCGCAGAGAATCAGGTAGCGTCCCACCTTCACGCGTGATTCCGGATCGTCGGCGTGACTGCCCAGCACTTCGGAAATGGCTCGTGTGATCGGCAACATCACGCCGCCCGCGCGCGCGGTGATGCTCGGCATCGCGGGGGAGATCACGAGTTCGGTCAACACGAGCCCGTAGCCGAGCCCCGTCGTTCGCTTTCCCAGCAATCGCATGAACAGAAGCGCGATCCGGCGGCCAAGGCCGGTCTTGATCACGCCGCGTGAAATGAAAAACGCGAGCATCACGAGCCATACGAGGTCGGTGCCGGTGGATTTGGTGACGTCGGCAAACGACAGAACGCCGACGAGCACGCCAATGGTCGAGCCGATGATGGCAACCACCGACATCGGCAGCGGGGCGGTCATGATGCCGGCAATGGTCGCGACGAACACGGCGAACATATGCCACGCCTTCGGCTGGAGTCCGGCGGGCGCGGGCAGAAACCACAGCGCGACGCCGACCGCGATCGGTACCAGATATTTCCACACGCCGGCCGGCAGTCCGACCGAGGGCTTCGGCGTGGCGGGAGGCGAGCTGGTGGGCCGTGAAACCTTGGCAGGTGTAGGAGCCATGATGGACCTCGTGCCGGCGTGGTTGGGTTTTTTCGGAGTGCGCGGGAAGGTGTCACCGCACGTGGAGCACGCTTTCCGTCGCGTCCTTGACGATGCGCGCGCTACCGAGCAAGGTCTCGCGCTCGATAGGGTCGAGTTCCGGATAGGCGATCAACCGCGCGCCCGCGCCATTGACGACCATTGGCAGCGACACGCACACGTCCGGTATGCCTTCCACTTCGGGCTGGACGATGCCAACCGTGAGAATCAGATCGGTATCGTGCACGATGGCCTCGCAGATCCTTCCTATCGCGCTGGCGATGCCGTAATGGGTGGCGCCTTTGCCTTCCTTGATGAGCTTCGCCGCCTCGTGGACGGAGCGCAGGATCAGATCCCTGCTGGCGGGGCCCAGCTCCTTGCCGTTGCGCGTCAGGAAGGTTTCGAGGGGCATGCCGCAGACCGTTGCGGCGGACCACTGGATCACGGCCGATTCGCCGTGCTCGCCGAGCACATAGGCGTGAATCGCGGAGGCCACCACGCCGAGCCGCTCGGACAGCAGGGAGCGCAGCCGCCCGGTATCGAGCGAGGTTCCCGTGCTGATGACGCGCTCGCGCTCGCAACGCAATTGGTCGTAAACGGCGCCGGTCAGCACGTCGCATGGGTTGGTCGCGATCAGATAGATGGCGTCGGGCGCGAGCGGCGCGATCCGCCCGACGATTTCGGTCGCGATGTCCGCATTGGTTCTGGCAAGGTGCAGGCGAGTCTCGCCGGGTTTGACGCCGGCGCCGGCCGTGATCACGACGATGTCGGCGTCACGCGCGTCTTCGTAGTCCCCTGCGCGAAAACGGCTGTGCCCCCAGAATGCCGCGGCGTGGGCGAGATCGAGAACCTGTCCCTCAGCGCGCACCCGCGCGACATCGATGATGACGACTTTCGCACTCGGAATGGCCAACGCCACGAACAGGGCTGCCGATCCCCCGACCAGCCCCGCGCCGACGATAACGATCTTGGCCTGCCGCATAGCGAACCTCGTCAAGTTCGGGCTTCAGCCCCCTCGAAGCATAGTCGCATGCGCGCGTTTGTCATCAATCGGACCTTGGTCCTACACGGCCGCGGCGCGTTTTTTCACGCGGTCCGCTCAACCCATTGACTCCGCCAATCCGGGGCCTCGAACGGATCAGCAAAATACTGCGTCTCGCGGACGACCTTGCCTTCGCGGAACTCCATCACGCTGACCGTGTAAGCGATGCGCCCCTGATAGTTGATCGTGTACTCGGTGATCCACAGATTGCCTTCGCCTTGAATTCGCCTGATCGCGAAACCCGATGGCTTGCCGGGATGATGGCCGCGCAGAGCCTGCAAATTGGTTCGTCCGTGGATTCGCTCGCCTGATTGGGGATAGTCGCAGATCGCATCGTCGGCGTAGATAGCGTGTTCGGCGTCGAGATCGCCGTCCGCCGACGCTCGCCAGTGTGCGTTCAAGGCTTCACGTATCGCTTGTTCGTTCATGGAGTGCCTCCAGAGTCGGGTATTGCAGTCGACCAGCCGCGCGTTGCCGTCGCGTTGAAATTTCGCCGCCAGCGCATAGTGTGCGCCATAAAATCCCTGGCCCCACCCTTGCTGCAAGTACTCCCCCTGACGTGCAAAAAATGTCTGGCGCCTGCAGGGATTGCTCGCCGAGTAGTCCGGTCATTCGGACTGCCGGCCTGCGCGCGAGGGCCCGGACATCCGTTTGCCGTCTCCTTTGTTGCGGAGTCTCTGCAGAGAAGGCGAGCGCTCGGTGAGCATTGGCGACATCTGTTGCTCCGCCCGCCGCGCGCCCGCGAACTGCTGCCTGAATTCAACCGGCGTCATGTCCTTGGCGGCTTTGAATTGCCGGTTGAAATTCGCGACGTTCGCGAATCCGGAGCGCGTCGCAATGACGGAAATCGGCGCTTGCGTATCGGTCAACATCCGGCATGCGTGGCCGATTCGTACGCGCGTCACGTAGCGCCCGACGCTCTCGCCAAGATGCTGCGTGAAATGCCGCGTCAACGAGCGCTCGGAAAGCCCCGACGCCTTGGCCAGCGCGGAAAGCCGAAGCGGATGCGCGAACTGTGTTTCGATCAACGCGAGCACGCGATTGATCTGATCGGATTCGTGGCCAGTCGGCGTTCCGGTTCGCGCGTCGAATGCGCTTGGGGACGCGAGCGGCGTGGCGGGGAGCGCCGACAGCAGATCCAGTACATCGAGCGCCGCCTGCAAGCGTTCGCGCGGTTTGTCGGACAGCAGGCGGTCGAGGTGTTCGCGCATGCGTGTGCCGGCACCGTCTTCGAACGCGAGGCCGCAGGCCGCTCTGCGCAACAGGTCGCAAAGTCCGTTGTATTCGGGGCAGACATCGGCGAGTCGCCGCACCCACGCGCCGTCGAACCATACGACGATCGCGACCTGCGGGTGCGCCGCGTCGATCGAACGGTTCGAGGCCCAAGTGTGCGGCAGATTCGGGGGCACCAGCACCAGATCGTCCGCGCCGTAGGTCGCGACGGAGTCTCCGATGTACCGCTTGCCCTGACTGTTCATCGTCAGCGTCAGCTCGTACTCGGGATGGTGGTGCCATTCGAAAGGGATGCGGGGCAGCCGGCGGTGGTAAACCCTGACCGAACAGTCCCGGCCAAAATCCACATGTTCAAAAGCGGCTTTCATGTCCGAAATCGTCAAATCTTTGACCGGATAGTATCACGCAGGCGGCGATCGTTCGCGTACGCTTCAAGCATCAGAAACCATATGGAGACGATGCCATGGCCTTGCAAATCGACGACCTGCCGGCAGCGATCCGTCAAGCGAAGCGCGAACTGCGCGCGATGCTGCCGAACTACCGCGACGTGTTCGCCGACGTCGAAGCGGCGATGACGAAGGAGGCGGAGCGAATCGCGACGCTGCGTGAGCGCGGCGAGCCGGTCATTCCGGAAATCCAGTTCGCCGACATCGTGACGAACCGCGTCACCGACGAGCAGATCGCGCTCGTCAAAGCTCACGGCGCCTGTGTGATCCGCAAGGTGTTCGACCGGTCGCTCGTCGAGCAATGGGATCAGGACATCGCCGACTACGTCGAGCGCAACGACCTCGACGCAAAGCTGCAGAATCGCGCGGAAGACAAGTACTTTGGGCAGCTCGCCTCGAGCAAGCCGCAAATCTACGGTGTGTACTGGTCGAAACCGCAGGTGCTCGCGCGGCAATCGACCGAGCTCACGCAGGCCCGCGTGTTCCTGAACCGGCTGTGGCGCACCGAAAGCGAAGGGCGCGTGCATTTCGATCCGAACCATGTGCCGGTGTATGCGGACCGCCTGCGCCGTCGGCCGCCCGGATCGGAATCGCTCGGGTTGTCGGCGCATTGCGACGGCGGTTCGGTGGAGCGCTGGATCGAGCCGAACTTCCGCAAGGTCTATCGCCATGTGTTCTCGGGCCACTGGCGCGACTACGATCCGTTCGACGCCGCGTGGCGAACCGAAGTCGAGGAGATCGCATCGCCGGCCGTCTGCTCGATGTTCCGCACGTTTCAAGGCTGGACCGCGCTGACGCCGCAGGGTCCCGGCGACGGCACGCTGCAGTTGGTGCCAATGGCGAACTCGATGGTCTACATCCTGTTGCGCGCGCTTCAGGATGATGTCGCCGAAGACGATCTGTGCGGAGCGCTGCCGGGGCGCGCGCTGTCGATCAAGTCCGACTATCACGCGCCGCTGTTTCATGCGCTGTCGTCGATTCCGCTGATGCAGGCGGGCGACACCGTGTTCTGGCATAGCGACGTCATTCACGCGGTCGAGGACGCGCATCGCGGCAACGGCTATAGCAACGTGATGTATATCGCTTCGCTGCCGGGCTGCGCGAAGAACGATGCGTATCTGAAGCGGCAACTGCCAGGCTTTCTCGAAGGCAGGAGCCCGCCGGATTTTCCGGCCGATCATTTCGAAGTCGATTTCGTCGGCCGCGCGACGCCAGACGATCTCACCGAGCTTGGCCGTGCGCAAATGGGCTTCGACTTGTGACTGGAACGGGCATGGCCGCGTCTGGATCGGGAGCGGAACTTGCTGCCGCTTCAGCATGGCAACGACCTAAGGAGGACCGGCCATGGCAACCACACCGAACAAGGACGAAAACCCGATCCGCCCGGATCAGTCCGACGTCGTGCAGACGGATCTGCCCGACCTCGGTCCATCGCAGGACCCGGATGAGCCGCCGCTCGATCCCGACATCGACCCCGATAGCGAGGACGACAAGCCATAGACGAGCGCATTCGCCCGATAAAAAAAGAATCGAAGTGAAATGCGGGCGTTTCTGATAACCGCGGCAGTTCCCACATGGCAGAATTGCCGCGCGAGTTCGGTTTTGCCATGAGTGCCGCGCATAGCGACTTCAACGGAGACGGAGGTTTGCCGGAGCGATGCGCTCCGTGACAGCCTCGCTGACGGGGCGTCTCCGCGCGCACAAAAAGATGCACGCGAGCGACACGCGTGTCGCTGAGCCGCTACAACTGACTCTCGATCGCGGCTTTATCGATGACCGACCAGACTTGCTGGATCTTGCCGTCACCAAACTCGTAGAAGACGTTCTCGGAAAACTCCACCCGTTTTCCTTGCACGGGAAGCCCAAGTAACATGCCGACGGGTGTGCAGTCAAAATGCAATCGGCTTGCGATATGTGGCGGCTCGCAAACCAGGATCTGAATCTCGAAGTGCAGGTCGGGAATTTCGCGGAAGTCTCTTTCCAGCATCTCGCGATAGCCCGACAAACCGATTCGTTGGCCGTTGTACTTCACGTCTTCGCCAACGAAGTCTCGCAGCTTTGACCAGTCCTGCGTGTTCAGGCAGGCGATATAGCCGCGGTAGAGTTCCGACAGATTGAATTCGCTCATCGCAATCGTCTTCCATGCTTCAGTGGATAAGCCGATTGTCGGCGATCCGAGACTTTGCGTTGCACGGCTGCCAGGGATTTTCGTCGGAAGCCGTAACTATCCGTTGCAGTGAACACCCCCGATGCGCGCCGCATCACCCACGCACGCATGCCAGAAACCCTCCAGACAAACCCGGATTGCTGCGCCGATTTCTCCGCTGCTATCGTTCGCTGGACAGTGTGGAAGCGCTTCCACTTAAGCGTTCACAGCAAGTTCGAACGCCAGCGCCTCGAGTTCCACCACACCCGGTTCAACGACCTCATTGGCAGGAGAGAATCCGTGGTCAACGACGCATCCGCAGTCATCGACGCCGCCCGTCCAACCGCTCACGGCGAACCGCATTCCGATCAATTCACACCGCCCGCCGATTCGTCGCTGTGGCGCCAGGATTTCCTGCTCGGCGCGGCCACCGCGTCGTATCAGATCGAAGGCGCGGTCAACGAAGACGGCCGCCTGCCGTCGATCTGGGACACGTTCTCGGCCACACCGGGCAAGGTGTTGGCCGGCGACACCGGCGCCGTCGCGTGCGATCACTATCATCGCTGGGAACAGGACGTCGACCTGCTCGCGGGCCTCGGCCTCGAAGCGTACCGGCTGTCGACCGCATGGCCGCGTGTGATGGACGAAAACGGCACGCCGAACCGCAAGGGGCTCGACTTCTACAAGCGCCTGCTCGGACGGCTCAAAGAGAAGAACATCACGACTTTCGTCACGCTTTATCACTGGGACCTGCCTCAGCATCTCGAGGATCGCGGCGGCTGGCTCAATCGCGAAACCGCGTACCGTTTCGTCGATTACGCGGATCTGATGAGCCGCGAGCTGCACGGCCTCGTCGATGCGTGGGCGACGCTCAACGAGCCGTGGTGTTCGGCGTACCTCGGCTACGGCAACGGCCATCACGCGCCGGGACTCTCGAACCTGCGTTTCGCCGCGCAGGCCATGCATCATCTGCTGCTCGCGCACGGTCTCGCGATTCCGGTGCTGCGCGCGAACGATCCGCGCTCGCACAAGGGCATCGTCGCGAATGTCGGGCGCGGCACGCCGAATAGCGACAGCGCCGCCGACCGTCGCGCGGCCGAGCTGTTCGAAGTTCAGCACAACGCGTGGATTCTCGATCCGCTGTTCAAGGGCGAGTATCCGCAAGACCTGTTCGAGTTGTGGCCTGGCAGCGAGCCGCTCGTGCTCGAAGGCGACATGCAGACGATCAATACGCCGCTCGATTTTCTCGGCATCAACTATTATTTCCGCACCAACGTGGCGAGCGATGGTGGGCACGGTTTCAAGGAGGTGCCGCTCGAGGGTGTCGAGCGCACGCAGATGGGCTGGGAGGTTTACCCTGACGGTCTTCGCGATCTGTTGACCGGTTTCAGGGATACCTATGCCAATCTGCCGCCGATCTACATCACCGAGAACGGCATGGCATCGGACGACAAGGTGATCGACGGCCGCGTCGAGGACACGCAGCGCATCTCGTTCCTGAGGCGCCATCTCGCCGCGGTCGATCAGGCGATCAAGGCGGGCGTCGACGTGCGCGGCTATTTCCTGTGGTCGCTGATGGACAACTTCGAGTGGGCTTTCGGCTATGAGCGGCGCTTCGGCATCGTGCACGTCGACTACCGAACTCAGAAGCGTACCGTCAAGCGCAGCGCGGAGCTGGTGTCGAAATTCCTCCAAGATCGCAACGCGCAAGCGCAATAAACACAATTAAAACGACGCAGCAACGATGTAAAGCCGGGTGGAGCTGATTGGTATTTCGACTTGACACACGGGCACTGAGCCTGGAGGAGACGGGATGAACAGCAACAGAATGGTCTTGAGAGGCGTAGTTGCGGCACTGGCGCTGTATGGCGTCGTCGCGCATGCGGAACCGCTCAAGGCTAACGTGATTCACTGGTGGACCTCGGGCGGCGAGTCGGCCGCGATTCGGCAGTTTGCCGTCGCGTACGACAAGGCCGGCGGCCAATGGGTCGACAACGCAGTCGCCGGCGGAGATCAGGCGCGCGCCACCGCGATCAACCGGATCGTCGGCGGTGATCCACCCACCGCCGCCCAGTTCAATACGTCGAAGCAGTTTCACGATCTGATCGACCAGGGACTCCTGAATAACGTCGACGACGTCGCCGCGAAAGAAAACTGGAACGGCATTTTCCCGCAGTCGATTCTCGACAGTATCCGCGTGAAGGGCCATTTCTACGCGGCGCCGGTCGACATTCATATGCCCGCGTGGTTCTTCTACTCGAAGCCGGTGTTCCAGAAAGCGGGCATCGCGAGCGAGCCCAAAAGCTACGACGAATTCATCGCCGATCTCGGCAAGCTGAAGAGCGCGGGCGTGATTCCGCTCGCGTTCGGCGGCCAGCCGTGGCAGGAGAAGATCACCTTCGACGCGGTGCTCGCCGATGTGGGCGGCCCGGACCTGTATATGAAGGTCTATCGCGATCACGATCAGAACGCGGTGAACTCCGATGCGTTCAAGAAGGTGCTCGTGTCGTTCAAGCGGCTGCACGATTTCGTCGATCCGGGCTCGCCTGGCCGCAACTGGAACGACGCGACCGCGCTCGTGACTTCGGGCAAGGCCGGCGTTCAGATCATGGGCGACTGGGCGAAGGGCGAGTTCGTCGCGGCGAATCAAACGGCGGGCAAGGACTTCGGCTGCTTCCCGGGCTTCGGTCCGCGTTCGCCGTATCTGGTCGCGGGCGACGTCTTCGTGTTCCCGAAGACCGACAGCGCGTCGGCGATCAAGGCGCAGAATCTGCTCGCCACGGTGATGACCTCGCCGTCCGCGCAGGTCGCGTTCAGCGCGAAGAAGGGCTCGATTCCGATCCGGTCTGACGTCGACGAAAGCAGCCTCGACGTCTGCGCCAAGGAGGGCATCGCGATCATGAAGGACAAGTCGCGCCAGTTGCCGAATCCGGAAATGCTGCTGTCGCCCGATATGCAGGGTGCGCTGACTGACGTCGTGACGAACTTCTGGAACAAGAACGAGTCCGTCGACGACGCGCAGAAAGCGTTCGCCAGCGCGTTGAAGGGCTAGGCCTCGCCGTGCACGCGCTCAAGCTGCCAGCCGGGGGTCCGAAACCACAGGGCAAGTCGCACCCCAAACCGCGAAACAAGCCGCTGAGCCGGCGGTTTTCGATCGCGGTCTGGCTGGCCTTGCTGCCAATGCTCCTGACCGTCGTGTTCACGTACCTGGGCACGATGGTCTGGACCGCGCGCGTGTCGCTCAGCAATTCGCACACGTTTCCGTCGAACGACTTCGTGGGCTTCACGCAGTACGTGCGGCTCTTTCACAACGACCGCTGGTTGACGTCGCTGCAGAACATCGTGATCTATGGCGCGTGTTTCATCATCGCGTGCATGGTGATCGGCTTGCTGCTGGCGATCTTTATCGATCAGCGCGTGGTCGCGGAAGGCGCGTTGCGCACGGTGTTTCTGTATCCGTACGCGATGTCGTTCGTCGCGACCGGGCTCGTGTGGCAATGGATCCTGAATCCCGCGCTCGGTGCGCAGCAGGTGCTGCGCAATCTCGGCTTCGCGCATGCGCGCTTTGACTGGATCGTCGATCAGGACTGGGTCATCTACACGATCGTGATCGCGACAGTGTGGCAGGCTTCGGGCCTCGTGATGGCGCTGTTGCTCGCGGGCCTGCGCGGCATCGACGAAGAGTTGTGGAAAGCCGCGCGCGTCGACGGCATTCCACGCTGGCGCGTGTACGCGAGCATCGTGGTGCCGATGCTCGGACCGTCGATCTCGACCGCGTTCGTGCTGCTGTTCGTGATGGTCGTGAAGCTGTACGACGCGGTCGTCGCGATGACGCAGGGCGGCCCCGGCACTGCGAGCGAAGTGCCGGCCAAATTCATCATGGACTATCTGTTCGGGCGCGCGAACATCGGCCTTGCGTCGGCCGCATCGATCGTGCTGCTCGCGACGGTGCTGGCGGTTCTCGCGCCGTTCTTCTATGCACGCAGCCGTGCGGCGCTGCGCGGGGAGAGAGGATGAACACGCTCGATTCCACGCTCAAAGGCGGCATGCCGCATCGCGCGCGCACGCGGCCCCGCCGCTCGGCGTTCTCGCCGGCGCGGCTCGGCATCTACGCGTTTCTGCTCACCGCGGCGGTGTTCTTTCTGCTGCCGCTCTACGTGATGCTGGTCACGTCGGTCAAACCGATGAGCGAGATCCGCCTCGGCAATCTGCTCGGCTTGCCGATGCATTTCACGCTCGACGCGTGGAGCGCCGCATGGCAGTCGGCCTGCACCGGGCTCGATTGCAACGGCATTCGCGTCGGCTTCTGGAACTCGGTGCGTATCGTCGTGCCAAGCACAGTGCTGTCGATCATGGTCGGCGCGGTGAACGGCTACGCGCTGTCGTTCTGGCGGCCGCGCGGCGCGGGTCTGCTGTTCGGCGTGCTGCTCGTCGGCGCGTTCATTCCAGTGCAGGTAATGATCTATCCGCTCGTGCGCGTGCTCGCGAGCGTGCATCTGTTCAGCTCGCTGCCGGGCATCGTGCTGATCCATACGATGTTCGGCATGCCGGTGATGACGCTGCTGTTCCGCAACTACTACGCGTCGATTCCGCAGGAGCTGTTCAAGGCCGCGCGCATCGACGGCGGCAGCTTCTGGCGCATCTTCTTTCAACTGATGCTGCCGATGTCGACGCCGATCATCGTCGTCGCGCTGATCATGCAGGTCACGAACATCTGGAACGACTTCATTTTGGGCCTCGTGTTCGCTGGCACGAAGAATCTGCCGATGACGGTGCAGTTGAACAACATCATCAACACGACGACCGGCGAGCGGCTCTACAACGTCAATATGGCGGCGACGATCCTGACGTCGCTGGTGCCGCTCGCGGTTTATTTCATTTCGGGCCGCTGGTTCGTGCGCGGCATTGCGTCGGGCGCCGTCAAGGGGTAGGGCATGGCAAACATGGCTAATACGATCGATGCGGCCGGCGTGCGGGGTGCAAGCGCTGACGTTGACTCCGACGCCGCGGCGCTCACGCATCCCGCCAATGTGGCGGTCCGCAATCTGACGATTCGCCTCGGTTCGAACACGGTGATCGAGAACCTCGATCTCGACGTGCTCGCCGGTGAGTTCGTCGTGCTGCTGGGACCGTCGGGTTGCGGCAAGTCCACGCTGTTGCACAGCATCGCGGGATTGATCGACGTCAGCGACGGCAGCATCGAGATCGCCGGCGAAGACATGACGTGGGCCGATCCGAAGGATCGCCGCATCGCGCTGGTGTTCCAGTCGTACGCGTTGTATCCGACCATGAGCGTCGAGCGCAACCTGTCGTTCGCGCTGCGCATCAACGGCACGCCGAAGGCGGAAATCGCGCGGCGTGTCGCCCGCGCGTCGGAGATGCTGCAACTGGGGCCGCTGCTCAAGCGCAAGCCGTCGCAGTTGTCGGGCGGACAGCGGCAGCGCGTCGCGATCGGCCGCGCGATCGTGCGAGAGGCCGACGTGTTCCTGTTCGACGAGCCGCTGTCGAACCTCGACGCGAAGCTGCGCACCGAACTGCGCCGCGAACTGAAGCAGCTGCATCACAGCCTGGGCGCGACGATGATCTACGTGACGCACGACCAGGTCGAGGCGATGACGCTCGCGACGCGCATGGCCGTGATGCGCGGCGGCGTGATCCAGCAGTTCGGCACGCCGGCCGAGGTCTATGCGCGGCCGAACAATCTGTTCGTGGCGACCTTCCTCGGCTCGCCGGCGATGAATCTGCTGAGGGGCACGCTCGAGACGCGCGACGGCGCGCTTCACTTTTGCACTGGGCAGGTGCGGATCGACGTGTCGGCGTACGCGTTCAAGGGGGCGCCCGCGCAGGGCGTGCGCTGCGTGCTCGGCGTGCGTGCCGAAGACGTGCATATCACGGAAGGCGCCAGCGAGCGCGCGAAAGTTTCGCTAATGGAGCCGATGGGCAACCACCGCGTGATCTGGCTCGACTATCATGGCGAACAGATCGCGTCGATCGATCAGACCAAAGCGCCGATTGCGGAGGATGACACCGTGGCGTTCTCGTTCGACGCCGCGCATGTCTCGCTATTCGACGAAGCGAGCGGCGCGCGCTTATAACGCCGCGGCGCGTCACGCGCGAAGCGGCTCGTCGAGACAGGCTTGATGGAGAACCGCGTGGCAACACTCAAGGACGTCGCGGAACTGGCCGGCGTGGGCATGTCGACCGCCTCACGAGCCATTTCCGGCAAGGGACCGATTTCCGCCGATGCCGCGGCGCGCGTGAAGGCGGCGATCGAGGCGCTGAATTTCCGCCCGTCGTCGATCGGCCGGGCGATGGCGACGCAGCAGCTCGGCATCATCGGCATCTTCGTGCCGACCTTCTTTGGTTCCTACTACGGCACGATCCTGAAGCAGACCGACACCGAGCTGCGCGCGGTGGGGCGCCATGTCGTGGTCGCGACCGGTTGCGGCGAGGTGTCGCCGCGCGAGCAGGCGATCGAGGCAGTGCGCTTTTTGATCGGCCGCGATTGCGATGGCGTGGTCGTGATCAGCCACGATCTGCACGACGAAGACCTGATCATGCTGCATGGCATGCATCCGAAGATGGTGTTCCTGAATCGCGCGTTCGAGCAGTTGCCCGAGGCGTCGTTCAGCGCGGATCATCGGCGCGGCGGCGAACTCGCGGCGCGCACGCTGCTCGATCACGGGCATCGCGACATCGCGGTGATTTCCGGGCCCGCTACCGCGTCGGACAACGTGATGCGGATCGACGGCTTTTTCGCCGAGCTCGCGCGAGCCGGCATTGCGCGCGACGACGTCACGCTGATCGAATCCGACTTTTCGCCCGAAGGCGGCTACGCGGCCGCGCAGAAGCTGCTCGAGACGCAGCGGCGCGTGACCGGCCTGTTCTGCGCGAACGACACGATGGCGGTCAGCGTGCTCGCGCGCTTTCACCAGGCGGGCATTTCGGTGCCGCACGACATCTCCGTGATCAGCTACGACGACGACTACTCGGCCGCCTACGCGGCGCCCGGGCTCACGTCGGTGCATATTCCAACCGGGGAACTTACGCAAAACGCGGTGCGCTGGCTCATCAACCAGTGTTACGGCACCACCTGGGAGATCGTGCGCGAGTTTCCGCTCAGCGTGACGATGCGCGAATCGGTCGGGCCAGCGCCGATGCCGAAGAAAAATACGCGCGGCGCAAAGCGGTAGAAGGGTTTGCCTAATCGTGGCGCTGTGATGCCTGGCGCGCGCACGCGCGCCGTGGCGGCCTATTCGCGTTTTCACTTGCGTATCGACGATCTCTTTAAGGCTCCCGTAATCCTTCGCAATAGTGCTTTGCGGTTTTCCCTCATTAAACTTACTTCAAATTTCTTTACACTTCCCGGTAACAAGTTGTTACGGGGTGAGTGTGATGTTGGCCATCTTTCTGATCGCCTGTCCGATCTGCATCGCTGCGCTGTTCGGTTTCGCGCGCCATGTGGACCCGCAGACAGGGCAATTCAAACGGTAGATCTTCTTCGCGCGTTTTTTTCCGCGGCTGCGCCGTGGAGATTTTCGCTTTGCGATTAACGTCCGTTAGTTTGTTGTGCGCTTGAAAGGAGCAATCGTTTGCGTTCTTTCGGTTTGCTTTCTCGTTTTCGTCAATAGCCCGTTCTCCCTTCCATAAGTCTTGCCTTGGCGCGCCGGTTCGCGGCACGATGCGCGATTACTTTCGTTTTAGGTCAGCATCGCGTATGCAAGATTCTCTGCAAAAAATGGCGGCGCGTGCCAGCGTGCTGAAGGGCGTTCTTCCTTTGAGCCGGATTGCGGCGGCGCGCGATGCGCTGGCCGGTGTGCAGCTTGCGTCGATGGATATTCCGCAGGTCCTCGGCTATGCGCGCATTGCCGGCATGCCGGCCGTCACCGGGCTCTACACGGTGTTCCTGCCGCTCGTCGCGTTCGCGTTCTTCGGTGCCTCGCGGCATCTGGTCGTCGCCGCCGATTCGGCCACCGCGACGATCTTCGCGAGTCGTCTTTCGACGATGGCGCCCGCGTCGAGCGCCGAGTATGCGGCGCTCGCGGCGATGGTCGCATTGCTGACGGCCGCGTTGCTGCTCGTCGCGCGCATCTTCAAGCTCGGCTTTCTCGCCGATTTCCTGTCGCGTACGGTGCTGGTCGGCTTTCTTGCGGGCGTCGGCGTGCAGGTCGGCATCGCGATGCTCGGCGACATGCTCGGCGTGCCCGGACATGCGGCGAGCAGCGTGAAACAACTGCTGCTCGTCGTGAGCGACGCCGCGCAGATCAATCGGCCGACACTGGCGATCTCGCTGCTCGTGGTGACCGCGATTCTCGTCTGCAAACGTTTCTGGCCGCGCCTGCCGGTGCCGTTGGTCGCGGTCGTCGCGGGCATTGCCGCGAGCGATGTGTTCGGATTCGCCGCGCACGGCATCTCCATCCTCGGACCGGTGGAGGGCGGATTGCCGCCGCTGCGGATTCCGTCGGTGACGTGGCAGCAGATGCTCGATCTCGTGCCGGTCGCGGCGTCGTGCTTCGTGATGATCGTCGCGCAAAGCGCCGCGGCGAGCCGGGTGTTCGCCGACCGCTATCACGAGCCGGTCGATATCAACGCAGACCTGCTCGGCATCGCGGCCGCCAACGCGGCGGCGGCGTTTTCCGGCGCGTTCGTCGTCAACGGCAGCCTGACGCAGACCGCGATGGCCGATCGCGCCGGCACGCGCAGCCAGTTCGCGCAGTTCGTGTTCGCGGCGGTCGTGGTGGTCGTGCTGCTGTTTTTCAGCCGCTATCTGCAGTATCTGCCGCACTGCATTCTCGCGAGCATCGTGTTTACGATCGCGGTCGGCCTGGTCAATCTGCAGTCGCTCTTTTCGATTCGCCGCGAAAGTCCCGGCGAATTCGCGCTGGCTTTGTTCACGGCGGCGGCGGTCGTGCTGATCGGCGTCGAGCACGGCATTCTGGTCGCCGTCGCGTTGTCGTTGCTGCGTCACGTGCGACACAGCTACCGCCCCCACACGATGATGCTCGCGCCCAACGGCGACGGCATGTGGGTGCCGGTGCCGGCGGTGCCCGGCGTGGAGACCGCGCCTGGGTTGATCGTCTATCGTTTCGGCGCCGATCTGTTCTACGCGAACGATCATTTTTTCGTCGACGATACGCGCCGCCTGATCGATCACGCACCGAACGCCGTGCGCTGGTTCGTCGTCGATGCGAGCGCGATTACGGATGTCGATTATTCGGCGGCGCGCTCGGTGGGCGAGTTGTGCTCGGCGCTCAAGCGCAATGGGATCGAGGTGGTCTTTGCGCGGGTGAATCGCTATTTGCGCTCGGATATGGATCGGCATGGAATCACGCCGATCGTCGAGGAGCGCTGTATTTTCGGCACGCTGCATGAGGCGCTGAGCATGGCGGGAGTGGAGAATCCGCATGAGCGGGTTAAGGGGGCGCCATAACGGGCCGCCCTGGCTTCGCACTGAGGCGGCGCATGCCGCGAACACCGCCTCGGACGGGCAAATTGCTAGCAAACGTTGTCTGCGCCTCATTTGTTGTCGCTTGCCTCAATTATTCTGACGTTCCGCTTCGACTGGCAGATATCGATTACAAGAACATGAACGGCTTCGATTCGACCATCGAAACATATCTGTCCAGCATACACTTCGGTCATTTCGCGACTGCAATGCTGGCCTTCAGTTTGTGTGTCGAACTCGTCACGCAGTTCGAAGAACTGCGTGCTCTGGCGTTCGGCGTGTTCAAACATCTATGACCCGCGCGGAGCGCCACGGCGCATGCCGATATTCTTGAGGTTCGCCCTGGCGCCGCCTTTCAGTGAGCTGAGATTAACGAGCACACTCTATTGCCATCTCATGCAATATTCTGTCTAATGAATTCAGAATAAAACGGCCGATTTATTCGGCTCGCTGACTTAGTCGACGGGGTTCACTTCATGTACTCTCTGCTGCCGCTCAAGGCCCAGGTGCGCCGTCACGCGCGAACGCTCGCCAGGTATTTTCCAGCTCCATTTTCACGCGACGAATCAAGCAGTGTCGACATCCTCGGTGTCATGACCCCCGGGCTGCTGAACGGGAACACCCTGCTGAACCTCAACTACGGCGAAGTGGACCACTTCACCGGCAAGACCCGCGCGACGGGCACCTTATTCGTCGCAATTGGCGACGACTTCGTGCGCGTCGCCACTTCGGTCAAAAGGCAAACCGGCGAGCGGGCCGTGGGCACGGTACTCGACCGCTCGCATCCCGGCTATCGGATGCTGCGCGGCGGGCGACCCTACACCGGTTACGCGACGCTATTCGGCAAGCAATACATGACACGGTACGAGCCGATCCGGGACAGTTCTGGCGAGATAATCGGCGCGCTGTATGTCGGCCTCGACGTCAGTGAGGTGTGGAACCTGTCGATCGGAGCCAGACTCGCGCTGCTTACGCTGGCCGCCAATACCGTACTTCTGCTGGGCTATGGTCGGCTGCTGGAGGCCGTGATCCCCCCCGACCGATCGAGCCCGGGAGCGGCATTGCCCGCTTTCCTGCAAACCGGGGTGATCGGCTTCGGGCTACTCGGCGCGCTGCTGGTCAGCGCGCTGGTCTTCGTGACGACCCGGCGCGGTCTCGGCATGCAACTGCTCGAAGCGAAGGCCGCCGCCGAAAAACTCGCGGCCGGCGATTTGACCGCGCAAGTTCATGTCAGCCGGCGCGACGAACTGGGCCAGTTGATGCAGGCAATGAACGGCATCAGTGTCGGTTTGGCCTCGGTAGTCGGCAACGTCCGACGTGCCTCCGATATGATCGCGCTGGGCGCGCGCGAAATTGCGGCCGGCAACGCGGAGCTTTCGTCCCGCACCGAGGCGCAGGCTGGCTCGCTCGAGGAAACCGCGTCGACGATGGAACAGTTGACGGCGATGGTCCGCGCCAATGCCGAACGCGCTTCGCACGCCAACCAACACATCGCCTCGGCCTCCGATCTCGCGGTCAAAGGCGGCACCGTGGTGGGGCATGTGGTGACCACCATGTCGTTGATCCGCGGCAGTTCCCACAAGATCGTCGACATCATTAGCATGATCGACTCAATTGCCTTTCAGACCAATATCCTGGCTTTGAACGCGGCCGTCGAGGCAGCACGCGCCGGCGACCAGGGACGCGGCTTTGCGGTCGTCGCCGCCGAGGTGCGCAGCCTGGCCCAACGCAGCGCCATGGCCGCCAAGGAAATCAAGGCGCTGATCACCGACTCGGTCGGCAACGTCAATGCAGGCGGCGAACTGGTCGACCAGGCTGGCCGGGACATGACCGAAATCGTCACGGCTGTCGATAGTGTGGTCACTTTGATGGGTGAGATTACCCACGCGAGCAACGAGCAAAGTACCGGCATCGGCGAAGTCAACCGCGCGATCGGGCAGATGGACGAGATGACCCAGCAGAACGTTGCCCTGGTGGAGCAGGTGGCAGCCGCGGCAGCCAGCATGCAAGAACAGGCGTCCACATTGGAAGATGCCGTGCAGGTATTTCGGCTGGTAAGCGATGGGCAAACTGACATTCGCCCCATACGATGAGCGCTGCGCGCGAGGTGCACGCAGGCGTTTCTCGCACTTTCCTGGACTAGAATGGGTTATTGCCGACGTCGTAGACGTATCTGGTCAGCCCGACGTGCGGGATTCTCGTTGGAGGAATGCCATGCCGACTTACCGGTACAGGTGTGAGAAGTGCGGTGAGATGTTCGAACACGCCGAGCATCTTGCTGAACATGAAAACGCTCATCCGGCTTGCCCAAAGTGCGGAAGCGAGAAGGTTCTGCACACACCCACGCCATTTGTGCCGAAAACCTCCAGAAAGAGCTGAAACCTGTCTGACCGGGCGACGGCAAAATCCGGGCCTTTGCAGCCGTTGCCCATGCTTTCGCGCGGACATTCGTGCGTCGGTTCAGCCCTGCCGGCGGATCTACGCTCGCAGATCCTCCCGTCGCCTTGTGGGATGGCGTAAGGCGGTTACCGACTGTGCGGCGCGTGTTTATCAGGAGCCTGAAACGGGATGTCACACCAAAAACGCCGACTCGTTTGAAATCCTATGCACATCTGCGAGACGTGAGCCGACTTGCGCTCCAGACTCGGGCCGTTTCAAGCTCGTGCCTGCTTACGGGCAGCAAGACGAAGGAGATTGGGTATCTCGATGGGAGCGTGCAAATCTGGAAATAGGCAGTGCCTGCTGCCAGATTGACGGCGCGGTACGCATGATAGGCAACGTCATTTGCGCGTGGTTGCCGTTATGCGGTTGTTTAACTTCAACGGTGCGTAGTTTCCATCCGCTGACCGTCACGGGTCGGGGCGTAGGCTGGCGTAAGAATGGATCACGCGCAGCGCGTCGAGCGTATTCTATGAAGCTTCTTGCCGAATTCGTCGGTAGGCCGTGAGGGTCCCATGGATACGACAGAGCGGATCATCAAGTGGCGCGATCAGCGGCATGCAGACGGTGTCGGCAGCGAACCGCACAATCCGCTGCCCGCGGTGTGCGACGTATCGGTGACGAACGTTTGCAACGCCGCATGCGACTTCTGCGGGTTCTCTCGCGAGAAAGATCTGGCGGGGCCACGTCGCTATCTCGACCCTGATGAGTTCGCGCGCGCACTGCCGATCCTGCGCAGACGCCGGATTCGTTACATGACGCTGCAGGGAGGTGAGCCGCTGGTTCATCCCGAGATCGCATCGCTCGTGGCTTCGGCCACCAAGGCCGGCATGCAGTGCGGCGTGATCACGAACGGCTGGTTTCTTCCCCGCTACATCAAGCCACTGGCGGCGGCCGGCCTCAGGCGTCTGCTGATTTCCATCGATAGCGCGGACATGCGCGAGCATGAGCGCAATCGCGGTCTGCGCGGTCTCGAGGCCCGCATCCGCGAGGGCATCACTCAGGCCCATAGCTTCGGCATCGAGGTCTGCGCATCGATTACGGTGAGCCGACTGGTCCGTTACGAGTTGCTTCCCGAGACGCTCAACCGGCTCGGCTTCGATGCCGTCGTTTTTTCCTATCCACGGCGCGAGGCGTTTGGATCTACATCGCTTGTTTACGACGAAGAATCGAAACTCGTCGACCTGAACACCGACGAACTACTCGAAGCGTTGAGCGCAATCGCGCGCCTCAAGAAGCATTTCCGTGTCATGGACCCGAGCGCTGCGCTGGCCGAGGTCGCGCGTTTCGTGCGCGGCGAACAGCAACTGGTTCCATGCATCGGTGGCAGCAAGTACTTTTATATCGACTGGAACCTCGATGTTTGGCGTTGCGAGGCGTGGCCTGAGCCGATGGGCTCCGTCTTCGACCTCGACCGCCTGCCCGATCAACGGCAACCCTGCAATGACTGCATGATGGGATGCTACCGGCATGCCAGCATTCTGATGCACGGTGCCGTCGCCGTGACCGACTCGGTGTACGCGCTGGGCAAGGGGCAGCTTCGGGCTGCTGTCGGCTTGTTGTTCCAGCGCAGCGTTGCGTATTCGCTGTGGGCGCTTTCAGTCGAAGAGTTACCTCGGGCGGCGCTCATCTCGTTCGCAAGACGGACTGGCCAACGCCGTTCCACGCCGCAAGCTGAATGAGCTCGATTTCCGCGACTGAGGTCCCCGGGGGAGACGGCTGCTCCCCATTCGAACGCCCGTCCGCGTTACTCGACCGGCGCAACCGCGCCTCCCGACAAGGTCTCGATGAGGGCTTTAGATGATTGCGGGCAAGCCGTTTTCACCGCCGAACCCATCGGCTGTGCTCGGCATCGGAAGCGAGAAAACTGTCATTGGATCGATTCCATTGCCTAAGATCAAGCTACGCGCTCCGTGAGGAAAGCACCGCGGCTCGCGAACGGCTTTATTGTCGCGCCCCCTTTTTCCGCGCGACTTTTCCACAAGGAGGTCACGATGAAATCAGAGGACAAGGGCGACGTGCGCGCTTTCGTGCAAACGGCCGAGCAGGGTGGCGAGCATGTCTGGGTCATCACGCTGGTCGACTTCGCGGCCCGTGAGGTCAAACGCTCGCTCGTTTCGGACGAGACGTATGCGACCTCCGCCGCTGCCAGAGATGCCGGCGAGGCTCATTTGAAGGCACTGGAGCAAGACCGCTAGGTCCACGCACTGCCGCCTTGTTTTCGCGCGTGGACGTACTAACGTTGGACTATAAGTACACGGGTGGTAATGGGGCGGAAGAGGGCAAAGTTCATGGCCAGTACGCAAGGAACAACCGGATCGCCGTTTGCGGTGTCCGTCGAAGCGGGCAGCTATCGCGTCACGCGACCACAAAGCGCAAGCGATGTGATCGGCCTGCTGCAAGCGCGCGATATTCAGATCGTCGATCTGAAATTCACCGACTTGCCCGGACTCTGGCAGCATTTTTCGATCACGCTTCCCGAGGTTCACGACGACCTGTTCAGCGCCGGCATCGGTTTCGATGGTTCATCGATCCGCGGCTTTCAGGAGATCCACGAGTCCGACATGCTGCTGCGGCCTGACCCGGCAACGGCCTTCGTCGACCCGGCTTGCGGCACACCGACGCTGTCGATCATTTGCGACGTCGTCGATCCCGTGCTGCGGCAGCCGTATTCGCGCGATCCGCGCTACGTGGCGAAAAAGGCGGAGAACTATCTGCGCCAGACGGGCATCGCGACGACGTGTTATTTCGGGCCCGAGCTCGAATTCTTCATCTTCGACTCCATCCGCTTCGGCCAGGATCAGCACTGCGGCTACTACTACGTCGAGTCGGGCGAGGGCGACTGGACCACCGGTCGCGACGAAGGCGCATACGGCGGTGGCAACCTCGGCTACAAGCAGCGCTACAAGGAGGGCTATTTCCCGGTGCCGCCTCATGACACGCTGCAGGAGATCCGCTCGGAAATCGCGCTGACGCTCCAGCAGGCGGGCGTACAGATCGAAGTGCATCACCACGAAGTTGCGACCGCGGGACAGAACGAGATCGACATGCGCTTTGCGACGCTGACCCGGATGGCCGACAACGTGATGATCTACAAGTACATCTGCAAGAACGTCGCGCGTCGGCACGGCAAGGTCGCAACCTTCATGCCGAAGCCGCTGTTCGCCGACAATGCGAGCGGCATGCATTGTCATCAGAGCCTGTGGAAAGACGAACAGAACCTCTTTTACGACGCGGGCGGCTGGGCGCTGACTTCGGACCTGTGCCGCTGGTACATCGGCGGATTGCTCCAGCACGCACCCGCGCTGATGGCCTTCTGCGCGCCGACGACGAATTCATACAAACGCCTGGTACCCGGATATGAGGCGCCCGTCAATCTGGCGATGTCGCAGCGCAACCGGTCGGCCGCGGCGCGCATTCCGATGTATTCGGATTCGGCGAACGCGCGGCGCGTCGAATTTCGCTGTCCGGACCCGTCGGCCAACGCATATCTTGCTTTCGCCGCGATGCTGATGGCCGGCCTCGACGGCATTGAAAACAAGACCGATCCCGGCGAACCGCTCGACCGCAACATCTACGATCTGCCGCCCGAAGAAGCCCGCAATATACGGCAGGTGCCGGGCTCCCTCGACGCGGCGCTGGCCGCGCTCGAAACCGATAACACGTTCCTGCGCAAAGGCGATGTCTTTACCGACGACGTGATCCAGACCTGGATCGACTACAAGCGCAGCCGCGAGATCGACACCATCAAATTGCGTCCGCATCCATGGGAGTTTTATCTGTACTTCGATATCTAGAAGAACAACGCAGGCGGTGACTCGGTCTTGGTACTAGAGCGCCTCGATGCGAGCGCCTCGCGACTCAATCGTCCGCGAAAAAATGGCCGATGAAAATGCAGCCAGCCGCGAGCGCAGCGCCCAGCGCCGCGACCGTATAAGCGAGCCTGGCACCATGCCACAAGCTATCGAACCATTGATGCAACTGCGCCATCAGTACCGCCGCGTTGCCGCCGATCTGCTGTAGCTCGATCTGATAGCGCGGATCGATCATGCCGTACATCGCGACCGCGCTATCGGGCGGCGGCACGCTCACGTAGATGAGCACCGCGGCGATCAGGCTGACGACCAGGATCGCCGCGCCGGTGAGATAGAGCCGCTTTTGCAGCGGCGAGCGTTGGTTGGAAGAAGGTGCGTCGTGGTCGTTGCCGTTCATCGTTGCGTAGGTGGGTGCCGTCGTTGATGGAGCCGAACCGCCAGTATCGCAGAGCGCGGCCTCGGGCGACCCAGACGCGCCCGACCCACCTCAACGCTTCGACGTCAACAATTTGACCCCCGCAATGCCGAACATCACCGCGAGCGAGCCATCGAGCCAGCGCCGGATCGCCGTATAGACGCGGCGTGCGGACGCCGTCGAAAACAGCACCGCGTAGCTGCTGAATACCGTCGCGCCGATCACCATGCAGCCCAGCACGACCGGCGTCACGTGCGCGGCGCCGTGTACCGGCGACATCGCGAGCGACACGATCGACAGCCACACCAGCACCGCTTTCGGATTCGTGAGATGCAGCAAAAGGCCACGCAGATAGAGTCGCCCGAGCGGTTCGTCGACGCGCGCCGCGCTCGCGGCCGGCTTGCCGGCGCTCCACGCCGAGCGTGCGGACTTGAAGCCGAGCCACAGCAGATACAAGCCGCCCGCGATCCGGATCGCGACGAGGCATTCCGAGTAGGCGGCGAGCGCCGCCGACAAGCCGAGCGACGCGAGCAGCGCCCATGAGAACGAGCCCGACACCACGCCGAGCGCGAACACCAGTGCCGCGCGTCGGCCCGCGCTCATCGCGAGCGACATGATCGCGAGATTGCTCGGCCCAGGGCTCGCGGTGCCGACGAAATAGGCGCTGTAGGCGATCAGGACATCGGCGGTGAGCAGAGGGCTGGCGATCATGGCGGGCAAATGTAAGGGCGGAGCGCGTGTTCGACAATGCAATGCAACGCGCCACACAGCCGGTTGAATGAAGCAACGATTCTGCGCGCCGTCGCGCGCGACTCACAGATACAGTTGCGCGTACGTATGGCAGCACACTCGATGCGAACCCGAAGCGAACTCGCATCGAATGCGGCGTGCAAAGCGCTCAACCGTGCGCCGCGCTCGCAATACACTCCGCCAACGCATCGGCGACCACCGGCCGGCTATGCCGCGGCCGCAGCACGAGCCCGATCTCGCGCTCGAAGCTCGCATCGCCGAGTTCGAGTGGGACGACGCTCGCTGGCCATTTGCCGAGCCCGGCCGTATTCGGAATCAGCGCGACACCCATGCCGCGCGCGACCAGTTGCACGATCGCCTGCAATTCGTCGAGCTCGACCGCATCGCGCACGCCAAGGCGCGCGCGCCGCAGAAAACGGTCGACGAGCCGTCCGCCGAACGACGCGCGGTCGTAGCGGATGAACGGCTCGCTGCGCAGCAGTTCGCGCCACGAGCGGCCGCCGCGCGCAAGCTGTTTCGGCGCGAGCAGCACGAACGGTTCGGCGACGAGCGTGCGCCATTCGAGTTCCGACGGCAGCGCGAACGGCGGTTTGATGATGACGGCCAGATCGAGCTCGCCCGAGTCGACCTGGCCGAGCAGCCCCAGCGACACGCCCGGCACCACGCGAATCCGCCAGCCGGGACGGTCGTCGCGAAAGCGCGCGAGCGCGTCGGCGAGCAGCGACACCTGCGCGGACGCGATCGCGCCGACCCGCAGCATGCCGCTCTCGGCGGCGCCGCCGCTGCGCTCGGAGAGCCGCGCATAGAGCGTCATCATTTCCTCTGCGAGCGCGAGCGTCTCGCGGCCCGCCTCGTTGAGCGTCGCAGAGCGGCCGGTGCGGTCGAACAGCTGAAAGCCGAGTTCCTGTTCGAGCCGCTGCATCTGCGCGCTGACGGCCGATTGCGTGAGCCCGATGCGCGCGCCCGCGCCGGAGAACGTGCCGTACTGGCTGACGGCGATGAAGGTTTTCAACTCGCTGAGCATGATCGATCAATCGATTTTGGTGATGGTCAGGTCAAATATATATCGTTTCTCAACATTTTTATTCATGATTAAACTTTGCTTCAACTGAACCGGTTGCCAGTCGTGCCAGTCGTAACTCATCCTCACACCCACCCCAGCGAGTCTTCCTATCATGAGCGTTGCCGAAACCGCTTTGCCGCCGTTCCACCTGGCGTTTCCAGTTCATAGCCTCGCCGCCGCGCGCGAGTTCTACGGCGAATTGCTCGGCTGCCCGGAAGGGCGCAGTTCGGACGCATGGGTCGATTTCAATTTCTACGGTCATCAGATCGTCGCGCATCTGGCGCCGGACGAAGTCGGTCACCGTCATACCAGCGCAGTGGATGGCGACGCGGTGCCGGTGCGCCACTTCGGCGCGGTGCTGTCGATGGAGCAATGGCAGGCCGCCGCGGACAAACTGCAGAAGGCCGGCATCGAATTCATCATCGAGCCGCATGTGCGCTTCAAGGGCGAGGTCGGCGAGCAGGCGACGATGTTCTTCCTCGATCCGTCGGGTAATGCGCTCGAGTTCAAGGCGTTCGCCGATATGTCGTCGCTGTTCGCCAAATAAGCGTCGCGGGCGTTGACGCCAGGATACGAATGACTGCAAATGAGGGCCGGTCGACCATTCAGGTTGACCGGCCTATTTTCGTTGAAGGGGATGGCCACTCGGAGCAAACTTGCCCCGTCTTGCGAATCAATCTGAAAGCATGTTTCATATCATTTCGGCCAAAAAACGTGCCGCGTATCAGCAAACGTTTCATTAACTGCGCGTAAATTTATTCAACAAACGTTTGCTTTGCGGCTAATTCGCAGCTAATTCGGCGAGAGCCCTTCGTCTTCAAAAATGGCGCTTTTGCTTTCAACAAGCTTCCTGACGATTTCGCCATTTTCATGCCATGCAGGCGTTGGTACCATCGATCTAGCATAGGCGCAGATTCAATCCCTCCCTCCACCCGCATTTTCTCTGGCCCGTTTCAATGTGGATCGTCAACGTAGCGCTTAAGCGGCCATACACGTTCATCGTGATGGCAATTCTGATCGTGCTGGCGACGCCCTTCGTGCTGTCCACCATGCCCGTCGACGTGCTGCCGGATATCAACATTCCGGTCGTCAGCATCATCTGGACGTATACGGGGCTGTCGGCCGAAGACATGGCCACCCGTATCACGTCGGTCAACGAGCGCAGTCTGACCACGACGGTCAACGACATCGAACATATCGAATCGCAATCGCTCCCCGGCATCGCGATCCTGAAGGTGTTTCTGCAGCCGAACGCGAACATCCAGACGGCGATCGCGCAGACGGTCGCCATCGAGCAGGCGCAATTGAAGCAGATGCCGCCGGGCGCCACCGCGCCGTTGGTCATCAGCTACTCGGCTTCCAGCATTCCAGTCATCCAGCTCGGCCTGTCGAGTCCGAAACTCTCGGAGCAGGATCTCAACGACACCGCGCTGAACTTCCTGCGACCGCAACTGGTGACGATTCCGGGCGCGGCCGTGCCGTATCCGTATGGCGGCAAATCGCGGCTGATCTCGGTCGACCTCGACACGCGCGCGCTGCTGGCCAAGGGCCTGACACCTGCCGACGTGGTCAACGCGTTCAACGCGCAAAACCTGATTCTGCCCACGGGCACGGCCAAGATCGGGCCGAAGGAATACACGATCGACATGAACGGGTCGCCGCCGACGTTGGAAGGTCTCAACGACATTCCGGTGCGCACCGTCAACGGCGCGACGACCTACCTGCGTGAAGTCGCGCATGTGCGCGACGGCTTCTCGCCGCAGACCAACATCGTGCGGCAGAACGGTCATCGCGGCGTGCTGATTTCGGTGCTGAAGAACGGCAACGCGTCGACGCTGTCGATCGTCGATACGTTGAAAGCCATTTTGCCGGCCGCGCGCGCCGCGCTGCCGCCGGATCTGCAGATCACCGCGCTGTTCGACCAGTCGGTGTTCGTGAAGGCGGCGGTGCAGGGCGTGGTGCGCGAAGCGCTGGCCGCCGCCGCGCTGACCGCCGCGATGATCCTGCTGTTTCTCGGCAACTGGCGTAGCACCTGCATCATCGCGATCTCGATTCCGCTGTCCATTCTGTCGTCGCTGATCGTGCTGCACGCGCTCGGGCAGACCATCAACATCATGACGTTGGGCGGCCTCGCGCTCGCGGTCGGCATATTGGTGGACGACGCGACCGTGACGATCGAGAACATCGAGCGGCACCTGCACTTGGGCACGAATCTGCACGATGCGATTCTCGAAGGCGCCGGCGAAATCGCAGTGCCGGCGCTCGTCTCGACACTGTGTATCTGTATCGTGTTCGTGCCGATGTTCTTCCTGACCGGCGTCGCGCGCTATCTATTCGTGCCGCTCGCGGAAGCGGTGGTGTTCGCGATGCTCGCTTCGTACATCCTGTCGCGTACGCTCGTGCCGACGCTCGCGATGCTGCTGATGGGCCACGCGCACAAGCCGAAGGCGGGCACGAAGCCGAATCTGTTCATGCGTCTGTATCACCGCTTCGACGCAGGCTTCGAGCGCATGCGTGCGACTTACATCATGATCCTGAGCAGCCTGCTCGTGCGTCGCAAGATGTTCGGCGCGCTGTTCCTCGGTTTCTGCGTGCTGTCGATGGGCCTGTTCTTCACGCTCGGCGAAGACTTTTTCCCGAGCGTCGACGCGGGCGATATCCGCTTGCACATGCGCGCGCCGACCGGCACGCGTATCGAGGAGACCGCGCGGCTTGCCGACGAGGTCGAAAAGGTGATCCGCGAAGTCGTGCCGCCCAGGGAGTTGGGCACGATTCTCGACAACCTCGGCGTACCGTATAGCGGCATCAACCTGTCGTATAGCAATGCGGGCACGATGGGCACGCTCGACGGCGAGATCCAGATTGCGTTGAACGAAGGCCACAAGCCGTCGCAGATCTACATGGACAAGCTGCGCGCGATCCTGCCGCAGCGTTTCCCGGGCGTCGAGTTCTTCTTTCAGCCGGCCGATATCGTCACGCAGATCCTGAACTTCGGCCTGCCTGCCGCGGTGGACGTGCAGATTTCGGGCGCGAATCAGCAGGGCAACCTCGACATCGCGCGCAAGCTGCTGAAGCAGGTGCGACTGATTCCCGGCACCGTCGACACGCATATCCAGCAGAAGCTCGACGAACCGGTGATCGATCTGCACATGGACCGCACCCGCCTGCAACAACTGAACCTGACCGCGAACGACGTCGCGCAGAACGTGCTCGTTTCGCTGTCGGGCAGCTCGCAGACGTCGCCGGGCTTCTGGGTCAACAACAGGAACGGCGTGGAATACAAGGTGGCGGTGCAGACGCCGCAGTACCAGGTGTCTTCGATCGACGAACTGTTGCGCACCCCGGTCTCGGCCACGATGAACGGGCCGACGCAACTGCTCGGCAACCTCGTGCAGATCTCGCCGAAGAGCCAGTTCGCGGAAGTCACGCATTACAACATCCGTCCGGTGATCGATCTGTATGTGAGCGTTGAAAAGCGCGATCTCGGCAGCGTGGCGAATCAGGTCGACAAGATCGTCGACGAGGTGCGCGGCTCGCTGCCACGCGGCAGCACGATCACCGTGCGCGGCCAGGTACAGACGATGCGCAGTTCGTTCTTTGGGCTCGGCATCGGCGTCGCGATGGCGATCGTGCTCGTGTATCTGCTGATCGTCGTGAACTTCCAGTCGTGGGTCGATCCGCTGATCATCGTCAGCGCGTTGCCGGCGGCGCTCGCGGGGATCATGTGGATGCTGTTCCTGACCGGCACCCATCTGAGCGTGCCGGCGCTGACCGGCGCGATCATGACGATGGGCGTCGCGACCGCGAACAGTATTCTGATGGTCGCGTTCGCGCGCCAGCGGCTGTCGGCCGGCGCACCGCCGCTCACGGCCGCGCTCGAAGCCGGCGCGAGCCGGATTCGTCCGGTGCTGATGACCGCGTTCGCGATGATCATCGGCATGATTCCGATGGCGCTCGGTCTCGGCGAAGGCGCCGAGCAGAATGCGCCGCTTGGCCGCGCGGTGATCGGCGGGTTGCTGTTCGCGACCGTATCGACGCTGTTTTTCGTGCCGCTCGTGTTTGCGGGAATTCATTCGTGGCTCGCGCGCCGTCATAAGAACGGCGGCGACGACGACAACGGCGGTGGCGACGCTGGCGACGATGGCGGTGGCAGTGGCAGTGGCGGCCATAGTGACACCCCCGCACCGGAACCCAGCAGTGCGGCGACGCCCGCGTAAAAGTTAAACGATGGTTGACTGAGATGACCGAAAAAACTCATGCATCGCTAGCGATCCCCGCGCGGGAAACCGAAGAAGGAGAGCACCGGCTGCCGCCGCGCCATCGCGAATGGAAGCGCGCGAAGATCGCCGTCGTGATCGTGCTCGTGCTGCTCGTGGTAGGCACACTTCGCACCGTGATCGCGAACGTGCTGCAAAACCGCGAAGTCGCGGCGATCGCGCAGCAGAATGCCACGCAGTACGTGAACGTCGTCATGCCGACCCAGACCGAGGGCGGCGGCGACACGCTGCTGCCGGGCACGCTGCGCGGCTATGTCGAGTCGCCGATCTATGCACGCGCGACCGGCTATCTGCTGCACTGGTACGCCGACATCGGCACCCACGTGAAGCAGGGGCAACTGCTCGCCGAGCTGGATACGCCGGAAATCGACCAGGAACTCGCGCAGGCTCTGGCACAGCGTCAGCAGATCAATTCGAGCCTCGCGCTCGCGAAGAGCTCGTTGGACCGTTGGCAGCAGTTGCGCCAGCGTGATGCGGTGTCGCAGCAGGAGCTCGATGAACGGCAAAGCACCTACACGCAGGACCTCGCGAATCTCGCGGCCGCCGATGCGAACGTCAAGCGTCTGCAGCAGCTCGAATCGTTCAAGCGGATCGTCGCGCCGTTTACCGGCGTGGTCACGCAGCGCAACGTCGACGTCGGCGATCTGATCGACGCGGGCAGCGGCACGAGCCGTGCGTTGTTCGCGCTTGCTCAATCGGACCCGTTGCGCGTCTATGTGCAGTTGCCGCAGGCCTACGCGCAGAACGTCGCGGTCGGGCAGAAGGTCGTGGTCACGCAGGCCGAGCTGCCGGGCCAGCAGTTCAACGGCAAGATCACGCATATATCTGGCGCGATCGACGTACCCACGCGCTCGTTGCAGATCGAAGTGACGCTGCCGAATCCCGACGACAAGCTGCGCCCCGGCGCGTACGTGCAGGTCGCGGTGCCGGCCGCCGCGCATGCGCGTCTCACGGTGCCCGGCAACGCGCTGCTGTTTCGCGCGGAGGGTCCGCGCCTCGCGGTCGTCGATGCAAAGGGCAACGTGAGCCTGCGCAAGGTCGTGATCGCGGTGGACCTCGGACAGCAGCTCGAAATCGAAAGCGGTATCTCGCCGAGCGATCGCATCATCGTCAACCCGAGCGATTCGATTGCCGATGGCGATCACGTGCAGGTGCAGCCGCTGCAGAAGAACGGCAAGGGGGCGTCGTGACGTTTGCGGCTTCACGCCAGGCGCGTACGCGTGGCACTGTCTTCACCGCGCTGAGCGCGTGCGCCGGCGCGGCGCTGCTCGCCGCGTGCACGGTCGGTCCGGACTATCAGCGGCCGCAGGCCGAGGTGCCGCCCGAATGGCACACCGATTCGTTCTGGCGCGTCGCCGCGCCGTCGCATGCGCCGATCGCGCCGGACTGGTGGACGGGCTTCGCCGACCCGACGCTCGCGACGCTCGAAACCCAGGCACTCGCGCAGAACCAGACGCTCGCCGCGGCGAGCGCGCACTACGAGCAGGCGAAGGCGACGCTCGCGAACACCAGCGCGCAGCGCGTGCCGGAAGTCGATTTCAACGCACAGGCCTCGCGCTTCCGTATTTCGCACGACCGGCCGCTGACGAACTACGCGACGCCGACCGAATCGACGGTGCAGAACAACCTCCAGCTCGGGCCGACGATCAGCTACGACACCGATCTGTTCGGCCGCATCCGTCGTCAGGTCGAGGGCGCGCAGGCGTCGGCCGAACAGTCGGCGGACGATCTCGCGAACGCGCGCCTCGTGCTGACGACCGACCTCGCCACCGACTACTTCTCGCTGCGTGAGCTCGACCGCGAGATCGACGTGCTGAACCAGTCGGTGAAGCTGCAGCAGAAAGCGCTCGACTACGTGAACACCGAGCACGATCTCGGTTCGGTATCGGGCCTCGACGTGCTGCAGCAGAAATCGCAGCTCGATTCGACGCGCGTGCAGGCGCAACTGCTGCTCAATCAGCGCGCGCAGTTCGAGCATGCGATCGCCGCGCTGGTCGGCGTGCCGGCACCGCAGTTCGCGATCGAGCCGAAGGTACTCGACATCAAGGCGCCGACCGTACCGCTCGGCGTGCCGAGCGACGTGCTGCAAAGGCGTCCCGACGTCGCCTCGGCGGAACGTGCGATGGCGGCGGCCAACGCGCAGATCGGCGTGGCCAAGGCGGCGTTCTTCCCGAGCCTCACGCTGACGCCGGGCATCGGCTGGGAGAGCACCGAGTTCGCCAATCTGCTGAGCGCGCCGACGCTGATGTGGACGCTCGGCGCGACGGTCGGTCAAGTGATCTTCGACGGCGGCCGGCGCGCGGCCAACGTCCAGTACGCGAGCGCGGGCTACAAGGCGACCGAGGCGAATTATCGGCAGACCGTGCTGAGCGCGTTCCAGCAGGTACAGGACGGCATCACAGGACTGTCGGTGCTCGACGGCGCGGCGAAGCAGTCGCGCGAGGCGGTCGAGGACGCGCAGCGGCTGCTGTCGCTCGCGAACGATCGCTATTCGGGCGGCCTCGTCGCGTATCTGAACGTGATCGACGCGCAGGAGTCGCTGCTGACCAGCGAGCGCACGGACGTGCAGATTCACGGCCAGCAGTTGACGCTGTCGGTGGCGCTCGTGAAGGCGCTCGGCGGCGGCTGGGAGGGCGGCGCGCAAGGTGGCGCAATGGCCGGGAGCGAGGCTACCCGTACTAACGCGACAGCGAACGTCGCCAGTGCTACGGCATCGCCGCAGCAAGCGCCAGCCGGCGGCGCGCAGCAGAAGGAGATGCCGGCTCCTGCACACTGAATCGCCCCGGCCGAGCTTCCATGCCGAGGGAGTGGGATCGGCGCGAGGCGTTAGGGGCGTTTCGTATAATGGACAGTTGACCGCCAAACGTGGCATGGGGACGCGGATGAAATTGCTGATCGTTGAAGACGAGCACAAGGTGGTGGACTACCTGCGCTCCGGTTTGACAGAGCAGGGCTGGGTCGTCGATGTCGCGCTCGACGGCGAGGAAGGCATGCATCTGGCCACCGAATTCGATTACGACGTGATCGTCCTCGACGTGATGCTGCCTAAGCGCGACGGCTTCAGCGTGCTGAAGGCGCTGCGCATGCGCAAGTCGACGCCGGTCATCATGCTGACCGCGCGCGATCACGTGAACGACCGCGTGCGCGGCCTGCGCGAAGGCGCGGACGACTACCTGACCAAACCGTTCTCGTTCCTCGAACTGGTCGAGCGTCTGCATGCGCTCGCGCGCCGCACGCGTTCGCAGGAATCCACGTTGATTTCCGTCGGCGATCTGTTCGTCGATCTGATCGGCCGCCGCGCGACGCGCGACGGCGTACGCCTCGACCTGACCGCCAAAGAGTTTCAACTGCTCAGCGTGCTCGCGCGCCGTCAGGGCGACATTCTGTCGAAGACCGCGATCACCGAACTCGTGTGGGACGTCAACTTCGACAGCCACACGAACGTCGTCGAAACCGCGATCAAGCGGCTGCGCGCGAAGCTCGACGGCCCGTTCCCGTCGAAGCTGCTGCACACGGTGCGCGGCATGGGCTACGTGCTCGAAGTGCGCGAAGAGGCCGAGACATCATGAACCGTTCGATTGCCCGCCGTCTCGCGTCGATGTTCGCGCTGGTCGCGCTGTTCGTGTTTACGCTCGTCGGCACGGGGCTCTTTCTGGTGCTGCGCACGCAGCTCGAGCATCATCTGCGCGAGTCGCTCGACGATCGCACGCAGATCGCGCGCATCATCGTCTATCACGCGGTGACGCCCGAAAAATGGCGGATGTGCCGCGAAAAACTCACCGACATGACGCCGCACGACGGCAGCACCGTGTACTCGGTGACGAGCGCGGACCCGAGCTATCACTTCGGCACGCCGGTGCAGGGCACTGTCACGAAGAGCTGGCCGGGCGGCTATGCGCGCATCGCGCCGGCGGGCGGCGGCCCCGACATGCTGACCTCGACGGTGACCTTGCCCGCCAACGCCGCGCGGCCGCCGGTGCAGTTGCAGGTCGCCTCGAGCTATTCACCGAACCTGCGCACGATGCGCGTGTTCGGCTCGGCGCTCGCGGCGCTGTCCGCGCTCGGCAGTCTCGCGGTGCTGCTGCTCAGCTACTCGGTCACGCGCATCGGTCTCGCACCGCTCACGCGTCTGACGCGCGACGCATCGGCGGTCAGCCCGAACAACCGCTCGCAGCGGCTCAATACGGCGTCGCTGCCGCTCGAACTGAACGACCTCGCGAACTCGTTCAACGGCGCGCTCGAACGGCTCGACGGCGCCTACGGCCGGCTCGAATCGTTCAACGCGGACGTCGCGCATGAACTGCGCACGCCGGTCACGATCCTGATCGGCCAGACCGAGGTCGCGCTGACCCGCAACCGCTCGGTCGACGATCTGCGCCACACGCTGCAATCGAATCTCGAAGAATTCGAGCGGATGCGCACGATCATCAACGACATGCTGTTCCTCGCGCGCGCCGATCAGGGCGAACGCGCGACGGGGCTCGTCGAGGTGTCGCTCGCGGCGGAACTCGCGCATACGCTCGAGTTTCTGGAGATTCCGCTCGAAGAGGCGCACGTGCATGCGCAGTTGCACGGCGATGCGTTCGCGCGCGTGAACCGGTCGCTATTCGGCCGCGCGTGCACGAACCTGCTGATGAACGCGATCCAGCATTGCGAGCCGGGCGCGTCGATCAGCGTGACGATCGCGCGCGGGAAAGGACCGATGCGCGACCAGGTGCGCGTCGCCGTGGCAAATCCTGGCGAGCCGATCGCGCCGGACGTCCTCGAACATCTGTTCGACCGTTTCTATCGCGCGGAAGTCTCGCGCACCAATAGCCGCGAAAACCACGGGCTCGGGCTCGCGATCGTGAAGGCGATCGCGGAGATGCATCGCGGCACCGTGTCCGCGCACAGCGCCAACGGCATCAACACGTTCTCGTTTTCGGTGGCGGCGTCGGCGCTGTCCACGTCAGGCGACGTGCCGGCCATGCGTGCGAACGCGACCGGCGTCGCCGGCGACAGCGCCTATTCGTCGCTCGCGAAAGGCAAGTCGGCCTGAACCGGCAGGCGCGGCTTCAGCGCCTGTTCGCTGGCCGACGTCAGCGTGCTGATGCGCACGCCCAATAGCCGCAGCTTGCGGTTCAACTCCACGCGTCGCAAACATTCGGTCGCCGCGCGGCGGATTTCGGTCGCGTCGGCGGTCGGTTCGTCGAGCGTCAGGTCGCGCGTGACGGTGTGGAAGTCGTCGTAGCGCAGCTTGATGCCGATCGTGCGGCCCACGTAGCCCTTGCGCACGAGATCGTCGGCGACACGCACGCACAGCCCCGTAAACGCGCTCGATAACGCCGGTCGATCGTGGCGCGGATGCAGATCGCGCTCGAACGTGGTCTCGCGGCTGATCGACTTCGGCTCCGATTCGACCACCAAGGGCCGCTCGTCGTGACCCTGCGCGACCTGCATCAGCCAGGCGGAATAGCTGCGCCCGAAGTTGTCCTGCAACAACCCGGCGTCGGCGGCGGCCAGATCGCCGACCGTCGCGAGGCCGAGTGTGGTCAGCTTCTGCGCGGCCTTCGGGCCGATGCCGTTGACCTTGCGCACCTGCAGCGGCCACACGCGCAGCGGTATATCGGCCGGCGTGAGGATCGTCAGGCCGTCAGGCTTGTCGAGTTCGGAGCCGATCTTCGCGAGCAGTTTGTTCGGCGCGACGCAGATCGAACACGTGAGACCGGTGGCCTGATGAACGGCGTCCTTGATGCGCCGGCCGATGTCGGCCGGTTCGCCCGCCAGGTCGGTCAGGTCGATATAGATCTCGTCGATGCCGCGATCCTCGATGCGGTCCGTGAACGTCCTGACGGCGGCCTTGAAAAGACGCGAGTAGTGGCGGTATGAATCGAAGTCGGTCGGCAGCAGGATCGCGTCGGGCGCGAGCGCGGCGGCCTTCATCATGCCCATCGCCGAAAATACGCCGAGCGCGCGCGCCTCGTAGGTCGAGGTGGTCACGACGCCGCGGCCCGCGTAATCGCGCAGCTTCGCGAAGCGCCTGCTGCCGTCTTCGAGCACCTGCGGCGCGCTGTTGCGCCCGCCGCCGATCACCACCGCGCGCCCGCGCAACTCCGGATAGCGCAGCAGTTCCACGGACGCGTAAAACGCGTCCATGTCGAGGTGCGCGATGCGGCGGGTTGGCGAATTCATGGGAGTTGAAGCGGGCGATGGCAATAAACGAAAGCGGTGACGGCGCGCGTCGCGACGCCGCCAGCCCGTCATGGTACCTTGCCGCGCTCGCCGCCGGTCAGGGCCGGCACGGCCGGCCGCACGCGTGTCGTTCGACGCGTTGTTGAAAAAGCGGGTTCAGAAACTATGCTTGACACTGAACTCCGCCGCTTGCGTACGGGGTCCATGCCGGGCCGCTGCCGCTCCCGGCGGGTTTCGCCGCGACCGCTTCACCACGGGGCTCGACAGATGATCCAGCGCATGTCGCTGATTTCGGCGTATATCGCACTCGGCTGCGCCGCAACGGTGCTGCCGGTCCTGATCAGCATCTATATCGCGAACGAAGACGTCACACGCCGCGAGCAGCGAGATTTGCGCCAATACGCGGAAAAGGCCGTGATGCGCACGGAACTCGTCACGTATCAGGGTTTTGCGGCGATCGCGGACCTGCAGGCCGAGCACGGCGCGCCGTGTTCGCCGCAATACCTGGAGCGCGCCGCCCATGTGATTTTCAACTACCGCTACATCCGGGACGCAGGTGCGTACGGCGACGGGCGCTATCTTTGCTCGCCGCTGTTCGGCGACGTTCGGACGCAGAATGTCGAACTGCCGCCGCCGCGCTGGCGAAGCAACGACGGCTACCTGGTCTGGTTCCAGCAAAAGAATCCGCTCAGCGACGTGCGCGAGGACATACAGATCGGGCGCAACGGCGAGTACGTGTCAATCGATCCGCAGTCATACGTCGATGTGATGGATCCGGCGGGAAGGCCCATCGCCACGATCAACACCGGCCTGAACTCGATCGTCGCGCTGTCGACGGGCGCGGACCCCGACGAGATGCTCCATGCATGGAAGCGGGCGGGGCGCGTCGATAGCGATGAATGGAACTACGCGGTCGCACGTTCGGCGACGCGCGCGCTTGGCGTCGTCGTCAAGGGCCGGCGCACCAGCCTGCTGAGAGACTGGCCCGGCCTGCTGGCGACGTGGCTGTCGATAGGCGTCGCGATGGGCGCCGGGTTCGGCTGGTTCGCGTTCAAACGGATCTCGCGACAGGTGTCGTTCCGGGCATCGCTCGAATGGGCGATCTCGCGCAAAATCATCGACGTCGCCTATCAACCGATCGTGAGTCTCGCGACCAACGAATGCGTCGGTGTCGAAGCGCTGGCCAGATGGAATCTGAACGGACGCGAGATCTCGCCGCATATTTTCATTGGGTTGGCCGAGCAGCATGGCCTGATCCAGTCGTTGACCGACCTCGTGCTCGATAAAGCGCTCCACGACCTGACAGAGCTATTGCGTTCGCGGCCGTGGTTCTACGTGTCGGTCAACGTGAGCGGCGAGGATCTGCGCACGCCGCGCTTTCTTAACCTGATCACCGCGAGGCTCGCCGGAACCGGCCTGCGTCCCGCGCAGATCAGGATCGAAGCGACCGAGCGCAGTTGCCTGAACGCCGATGCGACCCGGCAGACGATCGCGGCCTTCCGAAGCGCCGGCCACCCGGTCTATATCGACGATTTCGGCACCGGCTATTCGAGCCTCGCCTATTTGCAGACGTTCATGATCGACGCTCTGAAGATCGACAAATCGTTCGTCGACACGATCGCCCGGGATGCAGCGTCGAGCATCGTTGCGCCGCATATCATCGACATGGCGCACGAATTGGGGGTGGAAGTCGTGGCGGAGGGAATCGAGCGCGACGAGCAGGTCGAATATCTGCTGCGCCGAGGCGTTCAGTACGGACAGGGCTGGCTGTTCGCGAAGGCCATGCGCCGCGAGGAGCTGGTCGCGTGGCTGGAGGCGCGCCGCGCGTCGCACGCGCCGGCGCAGCCCGCGATCCAGTAGTTCGGCGCCCGGCCGTGCCGGGCGCGATGCGCTTACTGCTTGACGCCTTCGGCCTGGATATGCAGCGTGGTCTTCATGTTGAAGCCGTACGCCTTGCCGAAATCGATGCCGAAATCGTCGCGATTGAACGTCGCGACCGATTCGGTGCCGCACACTTCGCGCTTCAGCATCGGATGCTGGATGCACTTGAACGATTCGATCTTCAGGTTGACCGGTTTCGTGACGCCGTGCAGCGTCAGCGTGCCGATCACTTCGACCGGCTTGTCGCCGTCGAAGCGGATCTGCGTGCCCTTGTAGGTCGCGGTCGGGAACTTCGCGGTGTCGAAGAACTTGTCGCCGACCAGTTCCTCGTTGAGCTTGTCGTTGCCGATGCCGACCGAGGTCAAGTCGATTGTCGCCTCGACCGTGCCGGTCTTCGCCGCGCGATCGAGCACGACGGTGCCGCTGCTTTTCTGGAACTTGCCGCGCCAGATCGACAGGCCGCCGAAGTGGTCGGTCTCGAAGCTCGGCGACGTGTGCGTCGGATCGAGCAGGTAGGTTTCGGCGGCGGCCATCGCGTTGAACGAGCATGCAGCGGCGAGCGCGCCGGCGGCGAGCAGGAAGGATTGCTTCAAGTTGGACTCCAGAGGTCGAAGGGTAAGGCGGTGCTGCGGCGTGGTGGGTTATTTCTTCGCCGCGACCAGATGAAATTTGATGACGACTTCGTCGGCGACCACCGACGTGTCTTTCCATTCGCCGGTGCCGACGTCGAACTGCGTGCGCTTGATCGGCAGCGAGCCGTCGAACGTTTGCGTGGCGCCCTGGCTCGCGATCACGACTGGCACGACGACCGTTTGCGATTTGCCTTTGATCGTCAGCTTGCCGGTCACCTTGTACTGGTTGCCGCCAGCCGGCGCGATCGAGCTCGACACGAAGGTCGCGCTCGGGAAGGCGCCGCTGTCGAACCATTCCTTGCCTTGCGCCTGCTTGTTGTAGTCGTCGGCGCCGAGGTCGTAGCTCGCGGTGTCGATCGACACGTTCGCGCTGCCCGCAGCCGGCTTCGCCGGATCGAAATTCAGTTGCGCGGAGAACTTCCTGAACTTGCCGTCGACGGGCACGTTCATCTGTTTGGTCGTGGCGATGACGCTGCTTTTCGCGAGGTCGACGTCGGCGTGCGCGAGGTTCGCGCCGAGCAGCGCAAGCACCGCCAAAGAAGCGAGCGTCGCGCGACGAGTGGAGAGATAAAAAGGTGTCTTCATGATGGTACGCATCCTATCCGAGCTTCGCGGCCTGATTGCACACCGCGAGGAATTTGATTGCCAACCAGTCGTAACCAATCGACAGGAGTTATGGCTTTCTTCAAGCCGTCATATCGTTATGCGCGGGTCTTCAGAAACGGCACCATGCGCGCGAGCAATCCGTCGCGATCGATGAACTGATGCTTGAGCGCCGCAAGCACGTGCATGATCACGAGCGCGAGCAGCGCGTAATTGAGCAGCACGTGCACCGTGCGCAGCGCGGCCTTCAGCGCGTGGTCGGGACCGATGATCGTCGGCAGCGGCACGATGCCCAGATACACGACCTGAATGCCGGCCGCCGAGCTGTAGAAGTAGCCGGACATCGGAATCGCGAGCATCAGCAGATACAGCAGACCGTGCACCAGATGCGCGGCGGCCTTCTCCCACGCGGGCGTCGCGGCATCGAGCGCGGGCGCGCGATGCGTCGCGCGCCACAGCACCCGCAGCAGCGCCAGCGCGAACACGGTCACGCCAATCCATTTGTGCCACGAGAAGTACTTGAGCTTCGTCGGCGTGAGGCCGGGGATATCGGTCATGATCCAGCCGATATAGAAGCCGCAGATCATCAGCGCGGCGACCAGCCAGTGCAGCGCGATCGCCGCGCCGTGGTAGCGCGTGGGAGCGCAAGCGTGTGTTTGCATCGTGTTCTATCCATTGCTCGCGAGCAACCGCGTGAGAATGCGGATAGTAGGGATGCCCATTCAAACTGAATAGGCGGGTGGGCGGGAACAGATCGTTGTTGCGGTGATGTTAATCGTGTCGAGAGGTATGCGCGCTGAAAGGTCCGCGCATGAAGGCACGCTCACTGCTATGGAGCGCTCGCCGTGGTACCGCTGTGGTAATTTGTTGCCCCGAACAACAAGGTTGCGCGCTTTGCGCAGCCACCGACATAACCCATTATCCGGGCGTCAAGCCGTGAATTCCGTTTTTCTTTCCTGGAGTATTGCCGCGCTCGCCACCGCCGGCGTGATCACACGGCCGTTCAAATGGCCCGAAGCCGTGTGGGCCGTCGCCGGCGCGGTGCTGCTCGTCGCCCTCGGCCTATTGCCCTTGCATCTCGCGGTCGAAGCCCTCGGCAAGGGCACCGACGTCTATCTGTTCCTGTTCGGCATGATGCTGCTATCCGAAGTTGGCCGCCGCGAAGGGCTGTTCGACTGGGTCGCGGTGCTCGCTGTCAATCATGCGCGCAGTTCGCCGCGCAAGCTGTTCGTGCTCGTGTATCTGTTCGGCGTGGTGATCACCGCGTTTCTTTCCAATGACGCCACCGCCGTCGTGCTGACGCCCGCCGTGTTCGCGGCGGCGAAGAAAGCGAAGACACCGCCGCTGCCGCTGCTGTTCGTCTGCGCGTTCGTCGCCAATGCGGCGAGCTTCGTGCTGCCGATTTCGAATCCGGCCAACATCGTGCTGTACGGCAATCACACGCCGCCGCTGGGACCGTGGATGCTGCGCTTCACGCTGCCGTCGGTGCTGTCGATCGCCGCGACCTTCGTGATGCTGCGCTGGACGCAACGCGAGGCGCTCGCTGGCGTCTGCGAGGCAAATCTCGACGCGGTCGAGCTCTCGGCGAGCGGGCGCGTCGCGCTCGCGGGCATCGCGGTGACGGCCGGCGCGCTGCTGACGGTCTCCGCCTACGACATCCAGCTCGGCCTGCCGACCGCGATCCTCGGCACGCTGACCGCGCTCGTCGTGCTGATCAAGGAGCGCAGATCGCCGCTGCCGATGATGCGCGAAATTTCGTGGAACGTGTTGCCGCTCGTCGCCGGGCTGTTCGTGCTGGTCGAGATGCTCGATCACACCGGTGTGATCAACCTGTTCGCGGGTGCGTTGCGCCGCGCGACCGAACACAACGAAATGGAAGCGGCCGGGTGGGCCGGCGCGAGCGTCGCGTTCCTCAGCAATCTGATCAACAACCTGCCGGCCGGCTTGATCGCGAGTTCGACCGTGATGCAGGCGCATAGCCCCGAGCGCGTGATCGACGCGCTGTTGATCGGCGTCGACCTCGGGCCGAACCTGTCGATCACCGGCTCGCTCGCGACGATCCTGTGGCTCAACGCGATTCGCCGCGAAGGCGAAGACGTCAGCTTCATGAAGTTTCTGAAAGTCGGCGCGCTGGTGATGGTGCCCGCGCTCGTGCTGGCGCTTGGGGCGCGGATATTAACTGGCTGAACGGATGCCGGACCCGCCCGCCATCAGCGGGCTGGTGCAGGAACCGACGCGCGTCGCGCCGGCGAGTTGGTCCAGTCGCGCGCCGACCGAGCGCAGCCTTGCTTCGAGGTGGGCGACGCGCTGGCGTTGCGCGGGCACCATCGACGAACGGTTCAACGCATGCAGCCGACGATGCCAGTACGACAACGGAAAACGGTCGCGCCCAGAAAGCGCGTTGAAAACGACTTCGAGGTGGGCGATTTCTTTGTCGATATCTTGGTAGCTCATCACAAAGGTCCAGGAAAGAAGGTGGGATAGGGGCGCGTACCCGACAGGGATCGCAAGGTCCGTTCCATCCCGCCTATATGTAGTCAATATCAGCCGTGCCGGCGCAGAGCGCCACATCGGGCGCGCGCCTGGCGCGGTGCGCGATGGTAAGAAGCGGCAAACTCCATGCAAGCTTTACGCGGCGCTCCACCTTTCAACGGGACAACGGGAATTCACCAGGCGTGCCCGCGAGGCGCGTGTCCTATGCTGAGTCAACGGCGTGGGCCGGTGTCGGGGCGATCGAAACCGCCCGCGCGACGGCCCGGCGCGCGCTTTCAACGCGGCGCGATCACGAGCGGTTGCGCATAGCTGACCGTCGGCGCGGGCACCACCGCATAGTTGAGTGCGGGCGGCGCCGCGACGATGGTCGCGGCCGCCACAGGCACGGCGACAGGCGGTGCCGATACGTACACGGGAATGACCGGCACCGGGTAGTAGACCGGCCGCGGCGGCGGCGCGTAGACCACGGCGGCGGGCAGATACACCACGACTCTCGCGTAGGCAGCGGAAGAACAGGCGAGACCGATGGCGGTGAAAGTCGAGGCGCAGGCGAGACGGATAGTCATTTGGGACTCCTGATACGTGAATGCCGACGAACGGCAGACGGAACGATACGCAGCAGGCCCGCAAAACGAAACCGCGAACTCATTTCGTTCGATGTCACGCTGCAGCGGCACCCGGTGCCGTGACATGATTCGACATGATTCTCGAATTGCGATCGCGCGGCGTCTGACCAACAATTCGGCCTGTCATCGAAACGGCTCGCGGCACCCAGGCAGGCGACGGTCGATGTTCGAACCGAAGGAGTCAGTCATGAAGAAGTTGCTCGCCACCGTGCTGCTGTGCTGCGCGTCCACCGTCGCGTTCGCTCAGGCCGCCGCGCCGCAAGGTATCAGCCAGCAGCGGATGGAGCGCATGGAGCAGCAGTTGCAAACGCGTTTTTCAAGCGCGAACACCACCCACGACGGCAAGCTGACGCGCGACCAGGCAGCGGCCGGCATGCCGCTGCTCGCGCGTCATTTCGACGAGATCGACACGCAGAAGGCCGGCTACATCACGCTCCCGCAGATCGAGGCATTCATGCAGGAACGCGGGGCCGCACACTGAGCGGCTCGGTTATCGAGGAGCTTTCGGATGGAACGCCCCGCCAGGATCATCGTGCTCGACGACGAAGCCGAGTTGCGCAACATGCTGCTGCGCTTTCTGCGCGGTCATGGCTTCGACGTGCGCGCGGCCGAGGACGGCAAGCGCCTGAATCGCTACCTTGAGCGCGAGCCGTTCGACCTGCTGATACTCGATCTGATGATCGGCGAAGAGGACGGCCTCGAGATCTGCGCGAAGCTGCGCGCTCAAGGGCAGACCTTGCCGATCCTGATGTTGACGGCGAAGGGCGATCCGCTCGATCGCGTGACCGGCCTCGAAACCGGCGCCGACGACTACCTCGCGAAACCGTTTCTGCCGCGCGAACTGGTGGCGCGAATCAATGCGTTGCTGCGCCGCCAGAAGATGGCCGCGGGCGACCTCACGCTGACGTCGCAGCGCGTGCGTTTCGGCGACTTCACGCTCGACATCGGCAAGCAGGAGCTGTCGCGCGCGGGCGAGCCGCTCGAGATTCATTCCGCGCAGATGCTGCTGCTGGTCGCGCTCGCATCGTCGCCGAATCGTGCGGTGAGCCGCGACAACCTGCTCGCGCGTGCGCGAGGGCGCGACCATGACGCGCTCGATCGCAGCATCGACGTACAGGTGCTGCGGCTGAGGCAGATCGTCGAGGACGATCCGTCGAAGCCGCGTTTCATTCGCACCGTCTGGGGCGTCGGCTATATGCTCGTCGCCGATGTCGAATCATGATGCGCTCACTGTCGCGCGCACTGCTGCCGCGCACGCTGCTCGCGCGCAATATCGCGCTGTTGATCGCGCTCGTGATGCTGAGCCAGATCTGCTCGATCGTCGTGCTGCTGCATTACGTGCAGCGGCCACGCGTCGAACGCGCGGCGGCCGTGTTCGCGACCTACGTGACGACGCTCGACAACCTGCTCGCGGCCACTCCGCCCGCCTCGCGCGCGGCGCTGACCGCGCGTCTCGACGCGCGCGAGCAGTTGCCGCCCGAAGCGACCGACACACCGCCGCACGATCTGTTGCGGGTGTACAGCGCCTATCAGCGCGGCGTTTTCATCGACAGCCTGCAGAAGCATCTGCCCGCCGATATGCCCGTGCGGTGGCAGACCGAGGGCGCGCAGCGGCTGTGGATTCGCATGCATGCGCCGGCTGCCGGGTCCGACCACGCGGCCGGTTCGTTGGCCAGCGCGCCATACTGGATTGCGCTGCCGGTTCCCGAGGACGCGCAGGGCAGCGGCCTCGAAGCGGCGATCTTCCTGTCGTTGGGTCTCGGCGTGCTCGCCGCGCTCGCCGGCTACGCGATCCAGCTGCACCTGAACGAACCGTTGCACGAGCTCACGCAAGCGGCGCGGCGCGTCAGCGCCGGCGACCTGCCCGCGCCGCTGCCCACCGACGGCCCCGCCGAAATCGCCGCCGTGGGCAGCGCTTTCAATCAGATGACGCGCGCGTTACAGGACGCCGAAGCGACGCGCGCGTTGATGCTCGCGGGCATCTCGCACGACATCCGCACGCCGTTGACGAAGCTGCGCCTGTCGATGGCGATGGCGATGCCGCAGGGGGCCGACAGCAGTTTCGTGATCGCCGCCGAATCGTATCTCGATCAGATCGAGACGATTCTGCAGCAGTTCATGGATTACGCGGGCAGCGGCGAGCGCGAGGAAGCGCAGCCCGGCGATCTGAATGCGCTGATCGAACGGCTCGCGGGCGACTTCGCGGGGCTCGGGCACGAGTTCGACCTGTCGCTGGGCAGCTTGCCGGCCGTTCGATATCGGCCGATCAGCATGATGCGGCTGCTGATGAATCTGATGCAGAACGCGATCGTCTACGGCGGCAGCGGGCTTGCGGTGCGCACGTGGGCGACGCAGGACGCGGTCACGGTTGCGGTCGGCGATCGCGGTAAAGGTTTGACGGCGGAGGAGTTGGAGAAGCTGAAGGCGCCGTTCCAGCGCGGCCGCAATGCGCGTGCGCATAGCGGCGGCACGGGACTGGGGCTGTCGATCGTCGATCGGATCGCGCGGCTGCACGGCGGCGGCCTGCAGTTTCATCCGCGCGACGGCGGCGGCCTCGAAGTGTGGGTCGTATTGCCGGTCGAGGCGGCATGATGGGATGAGGACGTGGCGTTCTTGCCGCTCACTCGCGATCGAGCCACGCGTCGAGCCCGACCCGAAACGCGACGCCCGCGATGACCGGCACCGTCAGCATCAGGATGATGCCGAAGTTCGGGATCTCGTCGCCGTACATGATCGGGTTGTACAGCACGACGCCCGACACGATCGTGAACATCACGACGCCAATGGCGACCATCAGGAGATTGCGCACGGACATGGACAGCGTCTTGCGTTTCGGCTTGTCCGTCGTGTCGTGAGCGCCGGGTGCTTCGTCGTGTTGGGCAGGCATGATGGTTCTCGTGGCAAAAAATGCGGCATCGGAAGCGGGTGCGGCGGGCACCGCGCCCGGCATCATACCCGCACCCGCGCGGCTGATGCAGATCGGGGCTGCGCCGTTGCGGTACTCATCCTTACCAACAATATATGCCATTCCAGGCCGCGATTTCAGGCGTCGGCAGTCGACCCCGCCGGAGGCGCCGAATCCGCGCGAGACGCCGATGCAAGCGCGCAACCGCTCTGGCCGAGCTCGTCGAGAATCGCGCTCATCAAGCCCGTGCGGCGCCATTGCAGCCACCTGATGTAGCACGTCTGCGACGGCGGAAACGTGCCGGGCAGCCGATGCCATTTCTCGTTGCGCGTGACGACCCACAGAATCGCGTCCAGGATCTCGCGCGGAGGACGCGCGGGCCGGCCCAGACGTTTCTTCGGGTCCTGCTTGAACAGATGACTGATGCGCGCCCAGGCGTCATCGGAAAGAGGAAGATCTAGCATGCCGCGAACACCTGACTGACCGGTTTATGTCGATCTTACGGTTTGGGCGGTTCCTTCTAATTCCGGATTTACGCGGGGTTTGGTCCGCTGAACCGCGGATTGCTTCGCGTCCGATGATGCTAGCGTTGCTTTTCAAACCTTCATCTGCGACGCGCCGGGGATTACCGCGACCACGTTGAAGGAGCTGACGCTGCTCTCCCTCATAGCATCTAGGACGCCGCTTCGGTGTGGTCGAGCCATTGCGCGAACTCGTGTCGCAACTGCGCAATATCGAGCGGCTTGCCGAGTAGCCGTGCACCCGGAATCGCCGCCCCGATCTCCGCGCTGCGACCGTACCCCGACACCAGCAGCACGCGTATCTCCGGCTGCACTTGCCGCACCGCGCGCGCGAGTTCGTGGCCGGACATGCCGGGCAGCGTGAGGTCGGTCAACAGTACGTCGTAGCGTTGCGTGTTCGCGAGCGGCAACGCTGCTTCCGCGCTCGCGACCGCGGTGCAAGCGAGGCCCAACGCGCCGAGCAGTTCGCCGAGCGCCTCGCGCGATTCGGTGTCGTCCTCGACGAACAGCACGCGCGCGGCTTCATGGGCCCCACGCGGCTGGATCGGCTTGTGCGGCTTTTTCTTCGGCTCTTTGTTCGACGCTTTCCGCGGGCCCTTCGCAGTAGCGCACGTGTTGGCGCTTTCGTACGCGGCGGGCGGCACGCATGCGGCGATACGCGCTTCGCGCATCCCGGCCGCGAGGTCCGCGCGCGCGGCGCCCGCGCGTAGAACGTTACGCACCAGACGGGCAAGATCGTCGCGCCGGTACGGCTTCGACAGCAGCGTGATACCCGCGTCGAGCTTGCCGTGGTGGACGATTTCGTCGCGCGTATAGCCCGACGTGAACAGCGTAGGCAGCGGTGGCTTGCGCGCGGCCGCGCGTTGCGCGAGCTCGACGCTCTTCAGCTTGCCGGGCATCACGACGTCGGTGAACAGCAGATCGATCGGCATGTCGCTGTCGATGAATTCGAGCGCCGCGTCGCCGTTCGACGCGGTCAGCACCTTGTAGCCGAGCTGCGCGAGCATTTCGACCGCGGTCAGCCGCACGTCGGCATCGTCCTCGACGACGAGTATCGTTTCGCCGCCGCCGACCGGTGCCGCGGTGCCATCGACGGTCTCCGGCGTCTCCGCCTCGCAGCAGCGCGGAAAGAACAGCGACACCGTGGTGCCGTGTCCCACTTCGCTTTCTATCGACACATGCCCGCCGCTTTGCCGCGCGAAGCCGAACACCATGGACAGGCCAAGGCCGGTGCCGTGGCCGTCGGGTTTGGTCGTGAAGAACGGCTCGAACACGCGTTGCAGCACTTCGGGCGGCATGCCCGAGCCGGTGTCGGCAACCGAGAACTCCACGTATTCGCCGGGCGACAACTCCGGCTTGCCGCGGCAGAACGCGGCGTCGAGCGTGCGGTTGGTCGCGCGCACGGTCAGCACGCCGTCGGCGCGCATCGCGTCGCGCGCATTGATCGCGAGATTGAGCAGCGCGTTTTCGAGTTGGTTGCGGTCGACCTGCACGTTCCACAGATCGTCGCTGAGCACCGTGTCGATCCGCACCGTTTCGCCGAGCGCGCGATGCAGCATCTCGCTCATGCCGGTCAGCAGGCGGCGCGGATTCAGCACGGTCGGCGACAGCGGCTGACGCCGCGCGAACGCGAGCAGATGTGCGGCTAGCTTCGCGCCGCGTTTGACGGCATCGGTCGCGGCGGATAGACGCCGCTGCGCGACCGGGTCGTCGTTGGCGTCGGCGGCGAGCATCTGCAGATTGCCGTTGATCACCTGCAGTACGTTGTTGAAGTCGTGCGCGACGCCGCCCGTCAGGCTGCCGATCGCTTCCATCTTCTGCGCCTGGCGCAGTTGTTCCTCGGCGAGCGTGCGCGCCGCGATCGAATCGGCGACGCGCTGCTCGAGCGTTTCGGTCAACTGAAGAAGCTGCTGTTCGGCGATCTTGCGATCGTGAATGTCGATCAGCACGCCCGGAAAGCGCGTCGGTTCGCCGTGTTCATCGAACTGGCAGCGGCCGTTCGCCTGTACCCACATATAGCCGCCGTCAGGCCGCCGGATTCGGTACTCGGCGCGAAACGGCTCGCCGCTGCGGATCGCTTCGGCGGTCAGGCGGTCGTTGAGCGCCTGGTCGTCGGGGTGGATCATCTGCGTCACGGCATCGCGCGCGACGCCCTTCGACGCTTTGTCGCGCGCAAACAGGAAGGTCCGCGCGAAGCGTTCGTCGCCCGTGACCTCGCCGGTGCGCACGTCGAGCACCCAGGTGCCGAGCACCGCGCCGGTGTTCAGAGCGAGCTGCAGGCGTTCGTTGGTCTCGTGCAATTCGGTTTCGGCTTGCTGGCGCATCCGCTCGGTCAGCACGCGCCCGGTGGTCTCGACGACCATCGCGAGCACGCCGGCCGGCGCGCCGCCGTCGCCCGCGACCGGGCTGTAGTACAGATCCATCCACACGTCTTCCGGCTTGCCGTCGCGCAGCAGCATGAGCGCCTTGTCGCGATACGACAGCGAGCCGCCCGCGAGGCAGGTGACCATCACGTGATGGTTGAAATCGGCGACTTCGGGCCAGCCGTCTTCGACCGGACGGCCGAGCAGATACGGATGCCGCCCGCCCGCGAAGACCGCATAGGCGTCGTTATAGATCATGTAGCCGGGCTCGCCCCACAACAGCACGAGCGGCACCGGCGAGGCGAGCATCATCTGGACCGTCGAGGTCAGACTGCGCTGCCAGTTTTCGATCGCGCCGAGGGTGGTGGCGCGCCAGTCGAATTCGCTGATGCGTCGCGCCATCTCGCCGCGCCAGCCAGCGCAGCCGCAGTCTTGTGCCGGAAAAGGCATGCAGCGCTCCACGTGAAATCACGTCGAAAATGATTGGCTCTTGACCGAAGCTTCGAAGGTTCGCGCGCGTTGCGCAGCCTCGCGAACCCCAAATATTGTAGGGCACAACGCCTTATCGGTGATGCATCGCAGACGCTATTCGGGGTTTTGCCGGGTAAGCACCCGTGTCCGAAACCGTACCAATTTGGCACCTCGTTCGATGCGCGGGCGACATTTACCGCGAGGCCCGTTTGCTGCGCGGCGAAAGCGGCAGAAGCGCCCGCATTTCCGGCGTGGCTCGATACCTTCGCGTAGGGCGTGGTCGTGCCCGCTGTCAGGTGCGAATCGTGCTGCCGTCCCCGATTCCTGCGCGAGCTTCGAACTTCAACGGAACGCACCGTACGATGGCGAAGGAAAACATCACACGATATCCACTCCCCAAACCCGCCGTCGAGCTCGTGAGCAGCCACGAGGCCGGCTATCTCGAGCATGGCCGGCGCTATGCAATGGAGTGCGAACGAAAGTGAGGGGCGGGGGCGACGAGGCTTGCGATTCATCGAATGCAAGCCGCGACCTCACCCAACGAGTGCGTCCGTCAGTTGGACAGCGACAGATACTGCGACGTCAACGGCACCGGCGGGAACGGCTGCAAGCCGGTCTGCTTGTTGAAGCTGTAGCGCACGTACACGGCCGCGAGCCACTCGCGATATTCATAGGCATTGCCGAGCGACGCGGTCGCCCCGACCGCGAGCTGCGGCGCGAGCTGATATTCACCGACGCCGCTGATCGAATACGACACGCCGGTCTTGCTCTGACCCGGGTAGACGGCGGTCAGACCGTTGCCGAGGGATTGCGCGGCGGCCGCCGCGTCGCCTTGCCGCGTCGAGCCGTCGTTCAGCGGGAAGTAGTTCGACGCATCCTCGCGATAATGCTGCACGCCGATCGACCCCTTCACGTCATATGTAAACAGGCCCGTGCGGCCCGACCATTCGACCGGCAGATTCAGGATCACGTACTGCTGCGGACTGAAGTAGCCGCCCTGGCCATAAGTGAAGTACGACAGATTGCGGTTGTAGCCCATGATCGTCGTGTTCACGCCGACCGTCAGCGTCTGGTCGGCGTCTTTCAGCAGACGCGTATAGACGCCGCCGCCGCCCTTGATCGCGTTGTTGCTCGGCACGTTGGTGCCCATGTAGTGCTGATACGACGCGTTCACGTACAGGCCGCTCGTGCCGTCGTCCCAGCTGAGGCTGGCAAGCGCGCCGTTCGACGTGACGCCGCCCCATTCGAGGCCGGCGGCCGCATCGCGCGCGCCCGCGTACGACAGCAGGCTGTCCGTCACCGCGCGCCGCGCGACCGCGATCGAGTACGAGACCTTGTCGGTGATGCCGCCGTTGTATTGCGCGCCACCGACGATGTTGGTCTCGCGCAAGCCGATCGGCGTCACGCCGATATCGCCGCTGATGCTGCGACTGTCATAGCCGACGGACAGGCCCACACCGCTCGCGGTCTGGCTGCCGTAGTTGTTGGTGCCGTTCTGCGCCGCCGATTTCGACGACGCGCTCGAAAGCCCCGCGCCGAAGCGCGCGAGCGTCGACGTGCTGTTCGACGCGGTGCCTGCGTCGAGCGTGACCGGGGTCGCGGTCACGACCACGTGACCGTTGCCCGCTTTGATACGCCCCTGAATCGGCGCCTCGATGTCGGTGAGCGACGACAGTCCGTCCTCGCCGACGCGATTGCGGAAGATCAGGCCGCCCGACACGGTGCTCGACTGCTCGCGATTGACCTGCGCAAGCTCCTCGGCGACGCCGAGCGTCTGCGCGTTCGCGACGTTCGACTGCGGGTTATTCTGCGCGTTGCTGCCGGGCGGGTAGTACGGCTGCGCGTAGCCGGCCGGCGGTTGCGGAATGTACGGCTGCTGCGCGTAGTAGCCCTGGTTCGGGTAAGGCTGCTGTTGAGAGGGCTGTTGCGGCGGGTACGGCTGATACGGCTGCGCGTAGCCCTGCTGCTGCGGATACGGCGGCGGCGGCTGCGCGTAGACCGGCGCGGGTTGGCTCGTTTTCGCCGTGCTCTTCTTGGCGCTCTTCTGCGTGCTCGTGCGTGTCGATCCGTACGGCAGCGCCGTCGTCGACGCGGCGTTGGCCTGCGCTTGGCGCGCGGCTGGCGACATAGGCCACGGTGTGGCCGCATAGCCGTCCTGCGCGCCGTAGGGCTGCTGCCCGTACGCCGGTTGCCCGTATGCCGGTTGCCCGTACGCCGGTTGCCCGTATGCCGGTTGCTGCGGATACGCTTGCTGCTGCGGGTAAGGCTGTGGCTGCGGATACGCTTGCTGCTGCGCATAGCCCGCGTCGTACTGCTGCCGCGGCATCGGCTGCCCGGGCGCCTGACCTTGCCCCGGATAAGGCTGCAACTGCGCACCCGACTGGCTCGATCCGTTGGATTCCTGTCCGTAGCCGCCGACCTCGGCGGCGGAGCGGGGCGCTCCGTACGGTGCGGCGACCGGCGCGGGCTGTGCGGCAGGCGCGTTATAAGGCGTCGCGGCGGGCGCCGTATAGGGCGCGACATACGGCGCGGGCTGAAGGGGCGGCGGATAGTTCGGCACGGTCTGCGTCGGCGAGGAAGACTGCGTATTCAGGAACGGAAGCGCGGGACGCGCGGCATTGCCGGCGTCGCCCGAAGGGACGATCGCCGTTTTGCCTTCGAATGGATTGGTGCCCGGCAGCGGCGTCGCGCCGATCTGGCCCATCGCCGCTTCCCAGCCGCGCGGCACGTTGGTGCCTGCGTTGCGGGGCGCGTTCGCCGCCAGCGGCGTATTGGCCGCGACCAGCGAGCGTTGCAGATAGGTCGACGCGAGCGACAGCTTGCCCTGGGCGCGATACATGCGCCCCACGGTCGCGAGCACGCCCGGGTCGTTGGGCGCGAGGGCGAGCGCCTGGTTCGCGAGCGTTTCGGCGTAGCTGAACTGCTTCGCGCCGGCCGCAGCCGAGATCGCCGCCTGCAGCAGATTCAGATCGTCGGGGCGGCGCTGCAGCGCGACACGGAAGCTCGTGAGCGCGTTGCGGTCGTCGCCCGCGCTCGCATACATGCGGCCGAGCGCGGCCTGCAGGTCGGGGTTGTCGGGCATCGCGGCGAGCCACGGCGCGATCACCTCGTAGGCGCTCGCGAGATCGCCGCGCAGGCGTACCGCGTCGGCTTGTCGGATGACGATGCCGAGATTCAGGTTGTTGAAGTCAATCCGCTGTTGCGGCGTCAGTTGCATGCCTTGCAACTGGCGCATCACGGCGCCGAGCTCGGCCTGCTGGTTGGCCGTGGACAGAATGCTCGCGTATTGCAGCAGCAGATCGGTGTTGCCGGGCGCCGCGCTCATCGCGCCGCGCACGAGTGCGAGCGCGCGGGTCGGGTCGCCGGCCTGCTGGTACGCGCCGGCGATCACGCCGATCAGCTCGGGGTTGTTGCCGGCCACCGGCTCGGCGGCGCGCAAGGTCGCGATGGCCTGCTGCGTCTGGCCGTTCTTCGCCATGCGCGTCGCGAGGTCGGCCTGCCGATGCACCCACAGCCGATGCTGCAACGTCGTCATCGCATCGGTGCGCTGCGCGGGCGCAATACGGTCGAGCTGCGCGAGACCGGTCGACCAGTCCTGCGTTTCCGCCGACAGCAGCGCGCTCGCGTACAGCGCATCGGTCATGTCCGGATGCGCGGCGAGCAGACCGTCCATCATGCTGCGCGCATTCGCGACCGCGCCCTGGCGCACGTAGATGCGCGCGAGGTCGAGCCGCAGCCACGGATCGTCGGGCTTGTTCAGCAGCGCGTCTTCGAACAGGCTGCGCGCGCTGCCGAGATCGCCGCGCGCTTCGGCCGCGCGCGCCTGCGCTGCCTGCGCGTCGCCGCGCAAACGGTCGATGCCGCCGACCTTCGCCTGTTGCTGCGCGTTCAGCTGATTGGCGAACTGCAGCGCCTCGTCGGCACGGCCCTGCGCGGCGAGCGCACCGACGAGGCCGCGAATCGCGTCCGGGTTGTCGGCCTGGCGGCGCAGTGCCATCCGGTATGCCTGCTCGGCGCCGGCCGGGTCGCCGGTCGTGAGCAGCATTTCACCGAGCTGCACCTGGGCAGTCACGTCGGACGGATTCAGCGCGATCGCGCGCTCGAACAGTGCCTTCGCCTTCGCGAACTCGCCATTGCTGCGCGCGCCGATCGCTTCGCTCGTGTAGGTCCAGTAGATCGCGCTGTCGAGGGCGGTTTTCCAGCGCGCCGGATTCGGTCCGCGCGAGGCACGCTCGAGGTAGTTGCGCGCCTCGGCGAAACGCTCCTGCTTCAGCGCGGCGATGCCCATGCCGCCGAGCGCGTCGGTATCGTTAGGACTGTTCGCGAGTACCGACGAGAACCTGGCGCGCGCGCTCACGATGTCGTCGCGGTCGAGCGCGGCGAAGCCGTCGGCGATCACGCGGCCGCGCGCGTCGGCGGCGGCGTTTTCCTGCGCGCGGGCGCGCGCCGCGCTGTCCTGCTGCACCATCGATTCGAAGCGCGCCTTCACGGCGGCATCTTCACCGGCGGTCTGGAAGTACGATTCGTACAGCGCGGCGTCCGACGGCCGCGCGTCGAGCCACAGCAGCGCCTGGCGCCAGCTCTTTTTCGCCGCCGCGCCGACCGAGGTGTCGCCCGCGAGCTTTTGCAGCCGCGCGATACCGTCGCGCCGCGTGACGTCGCGATAGGTCAGATGCTGCGCGTACGCGAGTGCGAAACGCGGGTCGTTGGGGTTGTCGTGCGCGAGCTGTTCGAGGCCGCGGCGTGCTTCGTCCCAGCCCTGCGGCGTCGCCGACAGCGCCTGGTAATACTCGAGCTGCAACTGGGGCGTGGCGGGCTTGCCGGCCAGCGCGCGCTGATACTCCTGCGCCGCGCTCGCGCTCTGACCGGCTTGCGCGAGCCGGCGCGCCTCGCTGATGGTCTGGTCGCGCGGGCTCGTTTCGCCAAGGCGGCGGCCGAGCTCATCGAGATTCGGATAGTTCGGCGCGGCCGCCTTCAGCCGCGCGAGGTATTGCTGAGCGCCGGCGCCGTCCTTGCGGTCGGCCAGCACCATGCCCATGCCGAACAGGGCGTCGGGCTGCTTCGGATCGATGCTGAGCACCTTCTGCCAGGCCTGCTCGGCGAGGTCGCCGCGCTGATGCGACTGCCAGTACTTGCCCTGATCGATCAGCACGGTCAGCGGATCCTTGCTCGCCTGCGCGAGCGCATCGGGCGCGGCCGCGGCCGCGCACAAGAGCGCGCCGACGGACAGCGCGATATGCAGCGACCCGGCGAGGGCGTTCAATCGCATGCGGTCCTCCAGGCGGGCACGAGACCGCCGGCTTCATCGAAGCGATAGCGGCCATCGATGAACCCCGTGCCGAACAGACCCAACACACGATCGTAGTACACCGGTTCACGGCCCGGAACGTTCGCGTCGAGCGCGGCGAGCCGCGTGCGCGCGAGGCCGAGTCCGTGCTCGTCGCCCAGTGTCTTGAAGTATGGCGCGAGCGCGCCCCAATAGCTGAGCGGGCCTTCGCCGCTCGCCGCGCCGGTGGTCGACGACACCTTCTCCGGCGGGAAGCCGTTCTGCGCGACCTTCGCGCGCATGCCGCCGAGCGCGCCGAGCCACGGCTTCGCGAGCGGATCGGCGGGCGAAGCGAGGCCGGCCCACAGATAGACGCGGATCGCATCGTAGCTGCCGACGTCGCCGTTCTTCGGATCGACGACGAACCGACCGTTCTGCCACGCCGCCCAGTCAGGCGCGAAGCCTTGCGGCGACACGGTTTTGACGAACTGATAAGCGTTGTCGGCGAGCTTGGCCCACGGGCCGTCCGGCACCTCGTGCGCGAGCGCGCGCAACACCGGCAGCGGCAGATAGCTCGGATTCAGACGCGTGACGTTGCCGTTCCTGAAGCCCTGCGCCCCCGGCAGCAGCATCGGCCCGAGGCCAGATAGATTCGCGACTTCGTCGTGCGCGATGCGCTCGGCGAGTGCCTGGCCCAGTTGCGTGTAGGCGGGGTTGTGCCACAGGCGGCCGGCCTGCAGCAGATCGTAGGCGATCCAGAGGTCGGAATCCGACGCCGAATTCGGATCGAGCACGCCGTACGAGCCGTCCGGCTTCTTGCCCCATTGCCATGCGGGCAGCCGCAGGTTCTGGGCGTCGAACTGGTTGCCCGCGAGATTCGCGCGGGTCCAGCCGAGCAGCTTGTCGAAGGTCGCGCGGTCGTTGGCGACCAGCGCGAAAAAGAGCGCGTAGGACTGGCCTTCCGAGGTGGTCTGCTGGGCCGGCGTCGAGTAATCGATCACGCGGCCGTCGGCCTGGACGAAGCGTTGCACGAAGCTTTGCCAGGCGCCCCAGTCGCCGCATGCAGCGCCGTTCTGCGCGGCCTGAGCGGCGCCGCTCAAACCCGCCAGACTGGCCGACGCCGTCATGCCGATACCGAGCGCGAGCGCAAAAGAGGTTCTTCTGCTGATCCGAAACCGCATTCGAGTCATATCCATCAGTCCTTCAGTCGACGCGCGGCGATCGCGCGAAGCGTCCGGTAGCACAAGGCCGCGATGATCAGCGCGGCGAGCACGCCGCCGAGCAACAGCAGCAGCGGATGCGACGACAGTGCCCAGCGCAGATACTCCTGCGGCGACAGACGGCCCACGTAGTATGCGGTGCCGTTCGACGTGATGGTGACGGCGCGGCCATGGATCACGGCCATCGCGCCTTGAATCTTCGGCAGCACGTCGGCGTCGAGCAGCGCGGCGGACAGATCGGCATCCGACGGGCCGGCCGCGCTGATCAGCGCAACCGCGCTGCGGCCTCGCTGCAGCGGCGACTCGAAGCCGGTAAGCAGCGCCGCGCCGTTCGAGCTGACCATCGTCAGATCGGCACGCGCGGGCGTGCGCTCGACGCCGCGCTCGCCGTGCCACCAGTCCCGCAGCTTGAACACCAGGTCGGTGAGCTGGAACGTGTGCGCGGCGCCGTCGCTGGAGAACGGCATCGACTTCGACCAGCGCTGCAACAGCGGCTGCTTGCCAGGCGCGCCGAACACCAGCAGGTCCTTGTCGGCGAGGCGCTCGACGTCGGCCGCATGGGTGACGGTCACGCCGGAGACCGGATAGCCGGTCGATTCGCCCATCCGGCCCATCGTCAGCAGATACAGGCTGTAGTCGCTCGCGTCCGGGTCGTCCGGCAGCACGACGGCGGTCTCGGAGAGGTCCGCCATCCGCGTGAACGGAAAGCCGCTGTTGGCGAACGCGGCCAGATCGGGCAGCGCCATGTAGTGCGGGAACGACGACAGGTCGATCGTCGAGTTCGGATCGATCGCGCCGACCACGTTCTGCAGCAGGCGGCCCGCGCATTCGCCGGTGTTCGGGATGTCGTAGTAGAAGTGCAGCCGCAGCTGTATGCGCGGCGTCATCAGCAGCGGCGGGATGCGGATGTTGCGGCGCGCGTCGGCGGTGCCGTCGGGCATGATGAGGTTGAAGTAGCGGCTCATGTCGAACACCGACGCAGGGCGCGCCGGAATCGGCAGCGCCTGCACGAAGCCGTTGTTCACGCTGATGTTCAGCGACGAGCGGTCGCGCGCCGGCCGCACCGTGTAGCGGTAGCGCAGATCGATCGGCACGCCGCGCGTGTGCCACATGAACAGATCGGGCGGCACCCGCATGTTGATGCGCACCGCGTCGGCGTCGTAGCCGAACACGGTCAGGTCTTTCGGATCGGCGAGCTCGCCGAAGCGCACCGCGCGGTCGGTCGGCAGCCAGTTCGGCGCGTCGTACGGCACGCGCGGCGTAATTTCGTTCAGCGACGTGATCGTGGCGCTCGCGCCGGACAGCGCGCTATGGCCGATCCCGAGCGACTTCGCGGCGGTCTTCAGCTCGGCCTCGTTGCGGCCGAGCACGAGCAGCAGCTTGCCGCGCGCGTTCGCGTCGCGCTCGACCACCGCGATGGTCGGCCCGGTGATCTCGGGAATCGTCACGCCGGCCGGATGCTGGTCGCTGGTCGCGAACACGACCGCGTTGCCCGACAGCGGCGCGTTGTCGAGCTGGGTGGGAAACACCGCGCCGCGGTAGCCGGCGAGCGAGCCGAACCACGACGCGACGATGCCGGCGGCTTCGAGCGTGCCGTTGCCCGGCTTCTGCGCGAGCACGAACGGCAGCTCGAGGCGGCGCACGTCGCGGCGGTCGAAGAACGGCTGCGGCAGCGCGGCCAGCTCCGCCTTCGTCGCGAGCGACGAGTAGGTCAGGTCGAGCGAGCTCGCGTTGCTGATCGTCGCCCACAGCGACGAGTTGGCGGGGTCTTCGCAGGCCGTCGTGTAGTGGCCGATCAGCTGCAGGTTCAGGTGGTTGAAGTCGGTGATGAAGCGCGGATCGATCGTGATCTCGCGCGCGACCAGCATGCCGGCCTGCTCGTGCGGCAGCGGCAGCGTCGCCGCGACTTCGCCGTTGACCAGCACCTTCAGCTGCGACAGGTTCGCCAACAGCGCGGGCGAATAACTGTAGATCAGATGCAGCGTCGCGCCGGTCACGACCTCGTCGCCGCGCACCGAGAACGCGATGCCGTTCTGTCCGTCGACGCCGCGCAATTGCAGCGGGTCGAGCGCGCCGAAGTCGGCGAACGTCAGCGTCTGGCGGCGGCCTCCGGGCACCAGCGTGCCGGGCTCGGCGGTGGTCGGCGTGTGCATGCCGAGCGCCTTCACCGACGCCGCCGCGAGCGCGGGCGTCGGCGTGGCGAGCTGGCCCTGGGCGATCGCGTTCGGATCGAACGGCACCGCCGCGCTCGGCGCGGGCACGTTGCCGACACCGGTCGCGACTTGCGGGGTTTGCGGCGCGCCGGCGGGTGCCGCCGTGTCCGACGCCGGTTTGGCCGCGGCGGCGGCAGGAGTGGCCGCTTCAGCGAGCGGCATGAACGACGCCAGCGCGGTCTGCAGCGCGAGCCAGCAGGCGACGCCGCGCATGATTCGCCGCGAGTGTCGCAAGCCGTGACAAGCAAACAGGCGCGATTGGGGTCCAATGCTGTTGCGCCCGTGTGCCGGGCGTTCGATATTGTCCGTGGCCATCCGGTAGCCCATAGATCAGTCTTTCGCTTTTAGCTTCTTGACGTCCGCGGGACGGCTTTTGATCGAACTGCGCAAGTCGTCGTACAGATGTTCGAACAGCCCCGCGATGCCGCGCACGCCGACCTTCAGCACGTGCGACAGACCGCGCAGCGGTGCGTCCGTCTCGCGTCCCTCGGCCCAGCCGGTCCACGCGTCCGCGCGGGCGAAGGTGGTTTTGACGAACTCGTACTCCTGTTCGCGCGACATCGACGAAAAGCGCAGCCCCACGCGGCCCGGCTCGGTAAAACTGACGGTGGCGGGGAACGCGTACTCCTCGTCGCCGCGGAACAGCGACACGGTCACGCGCTCCTGCGTCGGCACTTCGATGGTGCTGGGCAGCGCGACGCCGACGCCGCCTTCCGAGTAGTCGATCGTTTCGCACGCGAGCGTGCGGCCGGTCGAGAACTTCAGCATCACGGGCATCTTCATCGCGACGCGCGGCACCGCGCGGATCTGGCGGCGCTCGCTCGCGGCGGCCACGCTCGCGCCGAGGATCAGCATGTTGTAGCTGGTCCACGCGAGATTGAGCAGTGTGGTCTCGACGATGCTGCGCACGTGCCAGTTCATGTAGATGTGCACCAGACCCGCGAGGAAACCGAGCAGGTTCAGCAGCAGCAGGAACAGATACGGTCGCGAGATCGACCAGTCGAAGTAGCTCTTCTCGATCACGCCGCCCTTGGCCGTCACGTTGAACTTGCCGAGCTTCGGGTTGATCAGCGCGAGCAGCGTCGGCGCGGTGATGTACGACGCCAGCACCGACTCGTACACCTCGGCCCAGAACGAATGGCGGAACATGCGCTGCATCCGCGAGTTCGTGATGCTCGCGTGCATCATGTGCGGCAGCGCGTAGATCGCGATCGTGCTGGCCGCCGCCTCGATCACATGCGCGCCGAAGAACAGATACGACAGCGGCGCGGTCAGGAACACGAGACGCGGCACGCCGTAGAAGAAGTGCATCATCGCGTTCAGGTAACACAGCCGCTGGCCGATCTTCAGCCCCTTGCCGGTGAGCGGATTGTCGATGCGGAAGATCTGCGTCATGCCGCGCGCCCAGCGGATGCGCTGGCCGATGTGGCCCGACAGGCTTTCGGTCGCGAGGCCGGCGGCCTGCGGAATCGCCAGATACGCGGTCGTGTAGCCGAGGCGGTGCAGCTTCAGCGCGGTGTGCGCGTCCTCGGTGACGGTCTCCACCGCGATGCCGCCGATCTCGTCGACCATGCTCCGGCGCAGCAGCGCGCACGAGCCGCAGAAGAACGTCGCGTTCCACAGATCGTTGCCGTCCTGCACGAGGCCGTAGAACAGCTCGCCTTCGTTCGGCACCTTGCGGAAAGTGCCGAGGTTGCGCTCGAACGGGTCGGCGGAGAAGAAGTGGTGCGGCGTTTGCAGCATCGACAGCAGCTTGTCGCGCAGGAACCAGCCGAGGCCGATCTGCAGGAACGAGCGGGTCGGGATGTGATCGCAGTCGAAGATCGCGAGGTACTCGCCGCTCGTGATCTTCAGCGCCTCGTTGATGTTGCCGGCCTTCGCGTGGCGATTGTGCGTGCGGATCGTCCAGTTCACGCCGACTTCCTCGCAGAACGCCTTGAACTCGGCGCGGCGGCCGTCGTCGAGCACGTGGATCGACATCTTGTCGGCCGGGTAGTCGAGCGCGAGCGCCGCGTAGATGGTCGGCTTCACGACGGCGAGCGGCTCGTTGTAGGTCGGAATGAACACGTCGACGGTCGGCCATTCGTCGCGATTGGCGGGCAGCGGCATTGGTTTGCGCTTGAGCGGCCACGCGGTCTGGAAGTAGCCGAGCATCAGCACGATCGTCGCGTAGAGTTCGGCGGACACGAGCAGCAGACCCCAGGCGGCGTCGAGCGGATGCTCCCAGTAGGTCGTTTCGGTCAGCCGCCAGTACATGTAGCGGCCCGACGCGACGATCGACAGCATGATCATCACCATCGTCGCGTAGCGGCCGGGACGACGGCGAAACAGCAGCGCGAGCACGAAGCACAGGGTCGCGAAGGTCAGCTGCTGATAGAACTCGAGCGGCACCGTGAACACGAAGTACAGCATGTACAGCGCGAGCATCGTGACGAGCCCGGTGACGATGCGGCTGTTCCAGAAGCTTGCGTCGATGAAGCGTTGGAAGCGCGACGGCTCGCCGCCCTCGGGCTCGCGCGAGGAGGCCGGACTGCTCATGCGACGTTCCTTGGCCGGGCGGCGATCGCGTCGAGCGCCGCCATGAGCCAGGCGGCGCATGCGCGGAAATCGGCGGCGGCCTGGCTCAGCGGATCGTAATGGATCAGCGTGGTGTCGCAGGCGAGCGCTTCGCTGACGCCTTCGTCGAGATGGATCACGCCGGGGAACACCTTGCCGGCGAGCATCTGACGCAGCACCTTCAGCACGTCCTTGGTCAACTGGCGGGATTGGTCGATCTGGTTGATCACGTAGCCGACGCCGCCGAAGTCCGCGCGCGGCGCCGCGTAGGTTTCGATCAGCCGCTCCATCTGCGGGATCGCCGCGTACGACGCGGCGTCGGCGAGCACGATGTTCAACGCGAAGGTGGCCGCGCTCAGCGCGGTTCGCACGTAGGTCGACGAGCCGGGCGGCGTATCGACGATCACGATGTCGGACGCATCGAGCCGCAGGTGCTGCAGCGACTGCGCGAGCCATTGCGGATGCTGGTCGATCTGCGCCTCGAGGCGGCGGCGGTCGTCCTCCAGCAGCGCGCCGTACGGCAGCACGGTCACGCCGTCGATACCGTCGAACATCACCGTTTGCCACGGGTTGCCCGAGAGAGTCGCGCGCGACAGGCCGTCGATGCTGTCGAGCGGCACGCCGAAGTGCAGCCGCAGGGCGTTCTGAGGATCGAGATCGAGTGCAATCACACGTCGGCCGCTGTTGGCGAGCACGGAGGCGAGATTGGCGGCGAGGGTGGTCTTGCCGACCCCCCCTTTGGCGGACACCACGGCAATGACTTTCATGAGCGACGCGGACCGTTGGTGAGCCACGAGGCGAAGCCGCCGCGCGCGGTGCCGGCGGGTGCTTGCGTGCCTTGGGCGGACGTGCCGCGCAGACGGTCGAACACCGAGTTCAGCGACGCGGCCGCGGTCGCTTGCGGCGGCGCGCTCGGGGTTTGCGCTGCAAACATCTTGCCGAGGATCGACGGCGGCGGGGCCGGTTGCGCGGGTTGGGCCGTATAGGTCGGTTGCGGCGCTGGTGGCGGTGGCATCGACGATGCCGGTGCCGTGCTCGCGCTGCCATGAGCGGGCGCGGCGGGGCCTGTCCTGCCTCGCGCGACAGGCGCAATCGTTTGCGCGGCCGCCTCGTCGAGTTCGTCGGCCGTGCGAAAGCGTGACGCGCCGCTGGGCGCCGCGGGCTGGGCTGCGGCCACAGGTACCGGTGGAATGTCACGCCGGTGCGAGCGCGTGAACAGCGGTGCCTTCGCGCGCGTCACGGATGCCATGTCCTTCGGTGTCGTGTCCTCGTGGACGGCGGCCCGTGGCGCCACGGTTATCGGCGGCTGTGGTTTCGCGTCGCGCAGCTGGCCGATTGCCGGAATGGCCGGTTGCGTCAGATCGAGCGTCACGAGCAGCGGCCAACGAGTGCGCGCGGTGCGCGCGTCGTTCTCGCGGCCGATCTCCTGGTACGCGTTGGCGTCGCCGCCAAATTGCTCGAACAGTTTTTCGATGTCGCTCGATGAACTCATGATGCCGTCGTCTGTTACATACCGTGCATGGCCCCAAACCGACTGCTCGGGGTGCTGTTTATTTGAACTGCCTTCCCTGATCCTGCGTGGCGGCTGTATCGCCGTCGCACGCTCGTTCGCACGTACGCGTGCAGCACCCGCTGGTGCTCAGGCGGGGTGACGGCCGAGGCGGAATTCGAGCGAGCTGTCCTCGCCGAACGCGCTCGTCTGCACGACCGACAAACCCTGCGCGCCCAACGCGCTCAACCACGTCTGATAGGCGCCTTCGAGAAATGCCGGCGTCCAGGCGAGCGCCGATTCGCCGAAGGCGGGCAGCGGCGCGCAATAGTGAATGATGCGCAGCGACTCCGCCTCATCGGCGAGCGCGACGTAACCCCAATCCATCTGATGCCAGTAAGAATTCAACACCTGCTCGAGCTCGGCCGTCGATGCGCAGGCGGGCAGCGGATACGCGAGCGCGAAACGGCTGCCGACGCGATGCATCAGCTGGCGCAGCTCGTCGTGTCCGATTTGCGCTTCGAACTCGCTCGCCAGCGCGCTCAGCATGCCGCGCCATTGCGGCGAGATTTGGCGTTCGAGCAGATAGTTGAGGATTGGGACCATGTTTTCCGGAAGTGGTCGCGGCCCGTTGCACATTGCGGACGTGACAGCCATTGAGCATCGGAGTCGTCGGCAATCGGGCGCCGATTACGTCATTTCTACCGGGTTGTCTAGGGTGCCCGGCACACATTGCAAGCAGTCTACTTAAGACACAGGCTTTTAGCCACTTTCCATTGCTCGGCTTATACGGTAATAAGCGCGCAATCGAGCCACATGAATTGCGTAATTTTTGCTGCTTAAAAGAAATTGAAAGGTTAATCTTCGCCTGGCGTGCGAAAAGGCTTGCGGAACCATAGGTGTATTAGCCGGCAATCCGGCCTGCTTTGAGCTTTAGTCTTTTAATCATGCATTCGGCGGATGGTGAGTCGCGCGAAAGATCGGCGCGGCGTCGTTCGGCACGCAGGCGCCGAATTTATACGTCGTGTTACGTTAGCCATAAATGTTTATCGAACGTTTGCCGATAACTATTGGCGGAGTGACCGGAAACCCTGATCAACCATCTATGTCTGCCATCCCGACGCAGCACCTGCCCGAGCCAAGCATGCGTGAGCGCTTTCACCGGCGCTCGCTCGACCATCAGCGGCCGCTTTCCCTCGTGACGATGGGCTTCACGGTGGTTGCGTTCCTGTGCATGGTAACGGCGCGCGAACTGGTCGGCGCACCGGCCGGGCCGCTCGCGTACCGGCTGCTATGCGCGCTCCTGCTCGCGCTGCTGGTGCTGGCGATCCCGCGCGCGAAGTCGACGGCGCTGTTCGGCGCGATCGGCGTCGCGTACGAACTGGTGCTGATCGCCGGGCTCGTGCTGAATGCGAAGGGCCTCGCGCATCCGTTGCCGTGGCTATTGCCCGCATTCGTGGTGATACCGATCTGCGCGGCGCCGCTATGGCTTACGCCCGCGCATTTCGTCACCGGCAGCGTGGTCTTCTACGCGGCGGCCATCGCGCTGCTGCGCGGCAAAGCTCATGCGCCCGAGGTCGACGCGGCCGTGTGGACGTGGGTCATCGCGATCGGTGCGCCGACGGCGGTGGTATTCCATTTCGGCTTCTACCGTTTCCGGCGCAATCACTTTCTGCTCGAGAGCCAGCTCGCGCAACTCGCGGCGACCGATCCGCTGACCGGCCTGCAAAATCGTCGCTCGTTCGTCAAGCACGCGGAGGGACGCCTCGAGACGCTGGCGCCAGGGGCGCAGATCTGCGCGATCTTTCTCGACATCGACAGCTTCAAGTCGCTCAACGACCGCTTCGGTCATGCGGTCGGCGACCATGCGCTGTTCCAGGTCGCGCAGGTGCTGAAGGACGCGGTTGCGCTCTACCCAAGCGTGAGCCGCGTCGGCGGCGAGGAATTCGCGCTGCTGCTCGACGATGATCTCACCGGCGCGCTGCAGATCGCCGAGCGGCTGCGTCTCGACATCGCCGCGATCGAACGGCCGGACGGCCATCTGACCGCGAGCTTCGGCGTCGCCGAGCATCGGCGCGGCGAAAGCTTCATGATGCTGCTCGATCGCGCGGACGAAGCGTTATTGCGCGCGAAGCAGACGGGGCGCAACCGTGTCTGCGCGGAGCGCGCGCTGCCGTTCGACGCGCTGCAGTCATCGTTCGGCGATCCGAGCGCCGACCCGGCGCGCTACCGCTGGGAAGACTTCTATCTGATCTCGCACTTTCAGCCGCTCTACAGCCTATCGCATCAGAAGCAGGTCGGCTTCGAGGCGCTGCTGCGCGGAGAGCATGACGACGGCACGCTGGTGCCGCCGGTCGTGATGTTCGCGCCGAAGCCGTCGAGCGACGAAGGCGCGCTCGACCGCGCGAGCCACGCGGTGCATCTCGGCAACGCGCGTCGCGCGCTGCCCGGCGACGCGTGGCTGTTCCTGAACATCCTGCCGTCCACCTTCGTCGCCGAAGGCTACGCCGACCAGTTGACGAAGATCGTGCGCGCCGCAGGGCTCGAACCCGAGCGCGTGATTCTGGAGATTCTCGAATCGCATGGCGGCAGCGTCGATGAGATGTCGCGCGCGGCGGCGCGCTATCGCCAGCACGGCTTCCTGATCGCAGTCGACGACTTCGGCGCGGGCCAGTCGAATCTCGACCGGCTGCTGCGGATCCGGCCGGACCTCGTCAAGCTCGACGGCGAGCTGATCCGCGCGACCACGTACGGCACGCAGCAGCCGATCCTGCCGAAACTCGTGTCGCTGCTGCACCAGGCGGGGATGCTGGTGGTCGTCGAAGGCGTCGAGACGGCCGACGAGCTGATTCTCGCGGTCGAGTCGAATGTCGATTTCGCGCAGGGCTATCTGCTAGGGCGGCCCGCGGCAGAGATCGCGCCGCCCGACTCGGTGCATCGCCAGATCGACGATGCGTTCGACGTGATCGCGCAGGGCCGTGCGCATCAGCATGCGTTGTTCGAATCCGAAATGGAGCCGTACCGGCTCGAACTGCGGCGCGCGGCCGACGGCTTGCGCGCCGGCGCCATGATGGACGACGCGTTCGCGCTGCTCGCCACCTTCAAGCGTTGCATCAGCTGTTTCATCCTCGACGACACCGGCCGCCAGATCGGTCACGAGGTGCGCGGGCCGGCGTGGTGCGAGGACGCGGCGTCGCTGCAGCCGGTCGCGAATCCGCGCGATGCGCGCTGGGATCATCGGCCGTACTTCCGCAATGCGGTGCTGCTGCCCGGCGAGGCGGTCACCAGTAATCCTTATCTGTCGCTCGCGAGCGGGCGGCCGTGCATCGCAGTGACACTTGCCGTGCAGCTGGCGAGCGGGCGCTGTGTGATGGGGGTCGAGCTGGATTGGTCGGCGCGAGGCTTGCCTTGGCCGGCGGGCGAGTAGGGGAAGTGAAAGGCTTTCGCTTCAATACCCGCCTTTGACCTGCGGCGCGCTCGCCGCCAGGTTCTTGTACGACGCGGCGAGGTCCGCGGCCGCGCGGCTCAGCAAGCCGGTGTCCGTGCCGACCGCGACGAAGGTCGCGCCCGCCGCCAGATATTCGGCCGCCAGCGCGGGATCAGGGGCGAGCACGCCCGCAGCCTTGCCAGCGGTGCGCACGGTGTCGATGCCGTGGCGAATCGCGTCGCGCACGCGCGCGTCGCCCGGCTTGCCGAGCAATCCCATCGACGCGCTCAGATCCGACGGCCCGAAAAACACGCCATCGACGCCATCCACATGCGCGATCTCCACGAGATTGTCGAGGCTCTGCACGGTCTCCGCCTGCACGATCACGCACAGTTCGTCGGCGGCGGTGTCCAGATAGTCGGGCACGCGATTCCAGCGCGACGCACGCGCGAGCGCGCTGCCGACGCCGCGAATGCCTTGTGGCGGATAACGCGTGGCCGCGACCGCATCGAGCGCTTGCGCGGCCGTGTCGATCATTGGCAGCAGCAGCGTTTGCGCGCCGATGTCGAGCAACTGCTTGATCAGCGCGGCGTCGCTGCGTACCGGCCGCACGACCGGATGCGACGGATACGCGGCGACCGCCTGCAATTGCGACAGCGTGCTGCGTACGTCGTTCGGTGCGTGCTCGTTGTCGATCAGTAGCCAGTCGAAGCCGGCGGTGGCGAGCAGCTCGGTCACGTAGGCGTCGGCGAGCGCGGCCCACAGGCCGAACTGCGGTCTGCCTTCGGCGAGCGCGCGCTTGAAGGGGTTGTTCGGCAAGGACATATTGATGCGTTCAGATGAAATTCAAACCGATGCCGCCGAGCGGGCCATAGTCGATGTGGAACGTGTCGCCCGCGCGGGCGGGAACCGGGCTCGTGAACGAGCCGCTCAGGATCACGTCGCCCGCATTCAACGATTCGTCATGCGGAGCAATTTTGTTGGCGAGCCACGCGACGCCGGTGGCCGGATGGTTGAGCACCGCCGCCGCGAGCCCGCTTTCCTCGACCGCGCCGTTCTTGTACAGCAGCGCGCCGACCCAGCGCAGGTCGACGTCGAGCGGACGCACCGGCCGGCCGCCGAGCACGACGCCCGCGTTCGCGGCGAAGTCGGAGATCGTGTCATGGACCCTGCGCGGCGCGCGTGTTTCGCGATCGAACTGCTCGATGCGCGCGTCGATGATTTCGACGGCCGGGCTCACGTACGCGGTCGCGTCGAGCACAGCGAACAGTGTGACGCCGGGGCCCTTCAGCGGTTTGTTCAGCACGAACGCGAGTTCCACTTCGACGCGCGGCGCGATGAAGCGATCCACGCGAATGTCCTGGCCACTTTCGATGAACATGCTGTCGAGCAGGGGCGCATAGTCCGGTTCGTCGATCTGCGACGAGCGCTGCATCGCGCGCGACGTCAGGCCGATCTTCCTGCCCTTGATTACGTGGCCTTCGGCGAGTTTCAGCTTGACCCACTCGCGTTGTATCGCGTAGCCGTCCTGTACGGTCATCTCTGGATACTGCGCGGAAAAATGGCGCAGCTGCGTGCGGGTCTTTTCCGCGTGATCGAGTTGCGCGGCGAGGTCGCGAATGGTTTGTTCGTCTAGCATGTTGATGTCAGCCCTTGAACCGCGCGTGCAGATTGTTGTGCTTCCAGGTGCCCGCTTCGCTGAACTCGTTGATTTCGAGCGACAACGCGAGCCCCTGCCGTTCGAACTCAGTGGCGAAGCGCTGCTTGATCAGCGCGAACAGCGCCTCGCCGGTCGCCTTCTTGACGGCCTCCGGGCGGCCCGCGCCGATCTTCAGATTCGCGTGCAGGAACGCGGCGTCGGGCCGCCCATCGGCGATGCAGTACTGGTCGCAGCGCAGCGCGCGCACGCGGATGCCGCCGAGCGGATAGACGCGCTCGCCGTTATCGCGCTGCGCGTCGAGGCACTGCGCGAGGTCTTTGCATAGTTCGCCGAGGCGTTGCGCGTCCGCGAGGTTGGCGCTGTATTCGAGTGTCAAGTGAGGCATGGCGATTCCTTCGCGAGTGTCAGACGGGTAGCGGCGTGACCGGGAAGATCGCGTTGATCTGGCCGGTGCCCGAACTGCCGAAATAAGGCGTGACGACTTCGACCTTGCCGTCGTAACGATCCCAGCCGAGCGCACCGAGCAGCATCGCGGTATCGTGCATGCCGCCTTCGCCCCAACATTTCTCGTTGTAGAGCGGCAGCATGTCGCAGAAGGTCTTCCAGTCGCCGGCTTCCCACATGCGCACCACGCTGCAATCCATCTGTTCGAGGAACGGGCTCCAGACTTTGTGCATGAACTGCTCGGCGGTGCCGTTGTTCGCGAAGTGATGCGACAGCGAGCCGCTCGCGAGAATGGCCACCGTACCGTCGTAGCGTTCTTCGATGGCCTTGCGTACCGCGAGGCCGAAACGCGCGCTGGTCGCGAGGTCGTGCCACATGCACCAGCCCGCCACCGACACCGCCTTGAAGTGCTGATCGCCGTTCATATAGCGCATCGGCACCAGCGTGCCGTATTCGAGCTCGAGCGTGGTCTCGCTGTGCGCGCGGCTTTTCACGCCCATTTCGTTGGCGATGTCCGCGATCAGCTGACCAAGCCCGACATTGCCCGGATACGCGTACGGCATGTTCCTGATGAAATGCGGCAGCTCGTTGCTCGTGTACACGCCTTCGAACTTCGGCGCGCAATTGATGTGGTATTCGCTATTCACTAGCCAGTGCACGTCGAACACGACGATCGTATCGACGCCAAGTTCGCGGCAGCGTCGGCCGATTTCATGGTGTCCGTCGATCGCGGCCTGACGGCAACCCTTGTGCGGACCGTCGAGCTCGGATAAATACAACGACGGCACATGTGTAACTTTTGCTGCCAACGCGAGTTTGCCCATCGCGGTCTCCAGTGTCGAGCGGAGTTAGAGCGTCAGCTCTTACTCCGGTCCCATGCTTTAGCAATTTCGTTTGACGTCGCGATCAAATGCCCCAGCGCGGAATATGATGCGAGCCGAGCGACACGCAGACGTTCTTCGGTTCGAGGAACACTTCATAACTCCACGTCCCGCCTTCACGGCCCACACCCGACGCCTTCGTGCCGCCGAACGGCTGGCGCAGATCGCGCACGTTCTGGCTGTTCACGAAGCACATGCCGGCTTCGACGGCGGCCGCCACGCGCAGCGCGCGGCCCGTGTTCTCGGTCCAGATATAGCTCGACAGACCATACGAAATATCGTTGGCGAGACGGATCGCCTCGGCTTCATCGTCGAACGGAATCAGGCACGCGACCGGTCCGAAGATCTCTTCCTGCGCGATGCGCATACGGTTGTCGACGTCGAGGAACACGGTCGGCGCGACGAAATTGCCGTGACGCAAGGCGTCGGGCAACTCGGGCGTATCGAGCCCGCCGCACGCAAGCGTGGCACCTTCCTTCGGGCCGAGCTCGATATAGCTGCGCACTTTGGCGAGATGCCCCTGGCTGATCATCGGGCCGACGATCGTACTGTCCGCGAGCGGATCGCCAACCGTCAGACGCTTCGCGCGCTCGACGAAGCGCTCGGCAAACCGCGCGTAAATGGAGCGCTGCACGAGAATGCGCGAGCCCGCGGTGCAGCGCTCGCCATTGTTCGAGAAGATCATGAACACAGCGGCATCGAGCGCGCGTTCGAAGTCGGCGTCGTCGAAGATCACGAACGGCGACTTGCCGCCAAGCTCCATCGAGAACTTCTTCAGGCCCGCGGTCTGCACGATGCGATTGCCGGTCGCGGTCGACCCGGTGAACGACACCGCGCGCACGTCGCGATGCGCAACGAGTGGCTCGCCCGCTTCCTTGCCATAGCCGTGCACGACGTTCAGCACGCCCGCCGGGATGCCCGCTTCGAGCGCGAGCTTGCCGAGCATCGAGGCGCTCAGCGGCGACAGCTCGCTCATCTTCAGCACAGCGGTGTTGCCGAACGCGAGGCAGGGCGCCACCTTCCAGGTGGCCGTCATGAACGGCACGTTCCACGGCGAGATTAGCGCGCACACGCCGACCGGATGAAACAGCGTGTAGTTCAGATGCGAGTCGGTCGGGTACGTGTGGCCGTCTACGCGCGTGCACATCTCGGCGAAATAGCTGAAGTTGTCGGCCGCGCGCGGCACCAGTTGCTTGCGCGTCTGCGAGATCGTCTGGCCGGTGTCCTTCGTTTCGGTCTCCGAGATTTCCGGCACGTGCTTCGTGATCAGCTCGCCGAGTTTGCGAATCAGCTTCGCGCGTTCCGCGGCGGGTTTCGCGGCCCAGGCGGGGAAGGCGCCTTTGGCCGCTTGCACGGCCGCATCGATCTCCTTCGCGCCGCCGCGTGCGACCTCGGCGAGCACTTCCTGGGTGGCCGGATTGACGGTTTCGAAATAGTCGCTCGAGGTGCACGCCTCGCCGTTGATCAGATGGTCGATCGGCATTGCCTTGTCCTTTCGCTGTTCGGTGGGTTTTTGCTGTCGATCAGGTGCGGCCGAAGTCCGCGTCCGAGGCGATCGTGTTGACGAGACGGCCGAGGCCGTCGATTTCGCAGACGACTTCGTCGCCCGTGTTGACGTTGACGATGCCTTCGGGCGTGCCGGTCAGGATCACGTCGCCGGGCGCGAGCGTCATGAAGCCGCTCAAGTATTCGATCAGTGCGCGGATGTCCGTGACGAGATCGCGCGTATTGCCGCATTGCTGACGCGTGCCGTTGACGAACGTGCGCAGCTCGAGCTGCGTGACGTCGGCGATGTCGGCGGCGTCGACGAACCAGGGGCCGAGCACCGTGCCGCCGTCGCGATTCTTCACGCGCAGATTCGGGCGATAGTAGTTTTCGAGGTAGTCGCGAATCGCGTAGTCGTTCGCGATCATGTAGCCCGCCACGTGCTGCATGGCGTCTTCACGCGCGACGTTTTGCGCGGTTCGCCCGATCACGACCGCGAGCTCGCACTCGTAGTGCATGAACGTGACGTCGGCGGGGCGACGCGTGACGCCGCGATGGCCGAGCACCGTGCCGGGCCCCTTCAGAAACACCAGCGGTTCTTCCTGTTTGCTGAACTGCAATTCCTTCGCGTGCTCGGCGTAGTTCAGGCCGAGCGCGAAGATCGTGCCGACTTCGATCGGCGCAAGCCAGACCACTTCGTCCTCGCGACGCACGCGGCCGTCGGCGAGGCGGACACCCTGCTCGTGCGGATACGCTTCGTGAATCGCTCCCGCATAGGCGACGCGGCCGCGCATCATGATGGTTCTCCGTTGTGTTGATCCATGCCGATGAACGATATGGTCAAGGGCGGCAGCGTGCCGATCGACAGCGTGGCCGTATCGCCGACATGTGCGACCGGCGAGCCGTGCCGGACGCCGAGCGTGAGCACGTCGCCCGCGTTCAGCGTCATGAAATCGGTGACGTCGGCGAGCAATTGCGCGACGTTGCGCACCGAGGTTGCGGTGCTTGCCGTGAACGGTTCGGCGCGGTTCAGCGAGACGGCGATGTCGAGCCGATCCGGCGCCGCGACGTGGCGCGCGGCGACGAGCGCCGGTCCGATCACGCAGAAGCCGTCGCATGCGCGCAGTCGCACGTTCGGGCGATACACGTTGGTATGCGGCACGCTCAGATCGCCGACCAGCGTATAGCCGGCGATGTAGTCCGCCGCGCGCTCGACGCCGACGCGCGTCGCGGTACGGCCGATCACGATGCCGAGCGACGCGCCCACCTCGACGCCGAGCGTGTTATCCGGCACGACCACGCGCGCCCGATGCCCGGCCAGCGTGTTGCGCGGCTTCAGATACAGAATCGGCGCTTTCGGCGGTGCCTTGTACGGTGCCGCATGCAGTGCGTCGCCCAGCGCGTTCAAGGCGGCGCGATCGTTCAGCAGGGCGCCGTACACGACGCCGCTGACCGGCGCGCGACACGCAACGCCGCGTGCCAGCAACGCGGCCGCGGTGTGCGCGTCCACGTCGCGAGGCAGCGCGTCGCCTTCGGGATGCAGCAGATGATCGGCAAGGGCAAACATAAATGCGCAGCCTCGTGGCGAAAGTTTTGCGAAAACACTAAGATGTTAGTAGTATCCCGCTTGATATCATCGACGGTCAATAGGCTGCCGGTTGATCGCGGGTTTTCCCGTAAGCTTCGACAGCTGTTTTTTTCTGATTCCTTGCCGCCATGTCCGCTGCGTCCACCCGAGTTTTGCACCGCAATTTGCCAATGCTGTTGTTACGCGCCCGCGAAAAAATGATGGAGCGTTTTCGTCCGTTGATCACCGCGCATGGACTCACCGAGCAGCAATGGCGCGTGATTCGCGCGCTCAACGAGCACGGCCCGATGGAGCCGCGCCACATCTCCGACATCTGCACGATTTCGAGCCCGAGCATGGCCGGCGTGCTCGCGCGCATGGAGAGCATGGAACTCGTGACGAAAGAACGTTTCGCGGAGGATCAGCGGCGCGTGCTCGTGTCGCTGACCGATACGAGCGTCGAACTGGTGCGCGTGATTTCGAAGGATCTCGAGGCGCACTATCGCGAGCTCGAGCGCAAGGTGGGACCGGAGATCGTCGAGCGCGTGTATCGCGCGGTCGACGATCTGTTGGCGGGGTTGTCGGAAGTGGATGAGTGACCGACGTTTCGCGGCAGGTTTGGGGCTATCTACTCTCTCAGGAGACGCTTCACTTCATCGAGAAATGAGGCGGTCGTGTGACCCCACGGTTCGGGATCAACGTAGAGGCCATAGATTTCCTCAAAATATCCGTCCAGGTTGGCGGAATGGTCGCTTGCAAAACGATCGATTTCATCCACGACTAACTTATGAAGGGTCTCGTCGCTCTCTTTTTTGAAGCACGTGACAATTTCCTGTACGTTGTTGCCCCATAAATCGAAATCTTCATTGAAATAGCCATGAATCAGAAAATCCAGATTCGGGTAAGGTGATTCGTCTTTCACAGTAAGCTCATGGCATCAGGTAGGCGGTCAGGACGTAGTATGGCATGCCGTTATATTCCTTCCGGATCAAGAACATGTGAACCTTGCTCAGATTCACCATCTCCCCCGTCTTGCGAATGACCCCGTACCCTACCTGCCTACCTGCATCGCCCGTCAGTTCCAGGCGTATGGAACCGGTATGAGATTGCGCCCACGTCGTTATCCGGGCCGCGTTGTCCTGTATGACCTTGGAAATCGCCCACTCTGCCGTTTGTAGATCAGTGAACGATGAAACAACCCGGCGCTTTGGTTCGCGCGCCAGTCGCTCACGCAACTGTGCTTCAGTCCGTGCCACATGCTTTTCGAATGTATGCCCGCCAAAGCGGCTGCCAGGCTTTGCTTCATGCTGCATCAGCCTGAACCGGCCCATCGTGATCTCGGACGCCCGTACTGCCTTGATCGATCCCGCCACGCTCACCGAGACTGCTAGATCAAGAAAGAGGCCGATGTTGTTCGCCGCGTCAGGACCCGCCCTCATTGTCTCGGCCAGCTTCGTCGTGCCCAGCTGTGTCAGCGTGGCCGTATCCCGGGCCGTCCAGATTTGACGCAAACCCGCCGACGTCGTATCAGACCCATGTGCGCCGAACACAATACACCCGGCCTTGCTCGCCATGGTCGGTTCTGGCATGACACACAATGCCCCAGCACCGACCATTTCCAGCAAACCGCCGACGAGTTGCAACCCGCCCCATAGCCGGTTAGAAAGCATTTCGGTCTGACTGATCGACTGGCGGGTCAGCACCGCCGCCAGTTGCGGGGCGCTCAGCACGACGCGAACGCCGTCTGGTTCATTCAACTCGGACATGCAAGAATCCTCTGTATTCCTGTGGAGATTCCACGCTAACGGCGGGATTCACGTCCGTCTATGGGCGATGGATGATTCTGGCAGAAGGCGTTGGTTCTCCTTGAGTGTGCCGAGTGCGCCGGGCATGTTTTGAAGCCGCCGACCTACCAGCCGTAAAATCGCTGCCATTCGACGCTGCTGCCGTCCGGCGCAACCGCGTGATACTCGGGGAACTGCGCGCCGGTCGCACAAGCGTGGTTCGGCAGGATGCGCAGTTTCATACCGATCGGAAAGCGCTGCGCGATGTCTTCGGTCCGTGCATCGGCTCGCGCATCGGCCGGAACCGCCGCAAGAATCCCATGCTCCTGATTGGCGCCGCTCACGACATAGTCCGGCAGCAACGTGCCATTGAGCAAACACGGCTGCCCATAGCCGAAATCGTGCGACTGCCGCGACGTACCGCGATCACGGCTTAACGCCATCCAGCCCGCGTCGAGAATCGCCCAGCCTTTGTCTTCCTGATGACCGATCACGGTCGTGAGTACGCTAAGCGCGATGTCGTCGAGCGTGCAAACGCCCACGTTGTGCATGACCAGATCGAACAGCACGTAGACGCCGGCCCGCACCTCGGTGACGCCTTCGAGATGCCGCGCGGCGAGCGCGGTCGGCGTCGAACCGACGCTGACGGCCGGACACGCGATGCCCGCCTCGCGCAACCGTTCGGCGGCGCGCACGCAGCCCGCGCGCTCCTGCTCCGCGAGCGCGGCGAGCGCCTCAGGCGTATTCAACTCGTAGCTCGAACCCGCATGGGTCATCACGCCGCCGACCTTCACGCCGTTCTCGTGCAGAATCCGCCCGACGTCGAGCAGCGTCTGCTGTTCGGGCTGGATGCCCGAGCGATGTCCGTCTGTATCGACCTCGATCCAGACCTCGAACGTTTCGCCGTGCTGGTCGCCGAACGCGGCGATCGCCGTGGCGGCGGTCGGATTGTCGACCACGAGCTTCAGTTCGCAGCCCTGGCGGCGCAGCGCGAGCGCGCGCGGCAGCTTCGACGGAACCATGCTGACGGCGTACAGGATGTCGTCGACGCCGGCCGCGAAGAACGCTTCCGCTTCCTTCAGCGTCGACACCGTAATGCCGCGCGCGCCGGCGGCGATCTGCGCGCGCACGACGTCGATGCACTTGGTGGTCTTCACGTGCGGCCGGAACGCGACGCCGAGCGCATTCATCAGCCCCTGCATCCGCGCGATGTTCTTCTGCATCCGCGCGACGTCGATCAGCGCGGCCGGGGTTTCGATCTGTTCGAGTTTCATGTTTGCACCTGAGGAGCGAGGTGAGGTTGGAGATTCAGTGACGACGATCGCGGCCAAAGCCTGCGAGCCACGGCACCAGCCCCTCGAGCGAGGCCGCTTCGACCTCGGGCGCCTGCGCTCCCGTGACGAGCGGCAGGCCGACGTGGTTGTGCCAGTAAGTCCGCAAACCGACGGCCGCGGTGCCGAACATGTCGTAGCTCGAGCCGGCGACGAACGCGGCGCGGCGCGGCTCGACGCCGAGCTTGTCGAGCGCGAGGCGGTACGGTTGCGGGTCCGGCTTGTAGACGCCGGCTTCCTCGGCGGTCACGATCGCGTCCCAGCGCACGGGCAAGAGCGCGGCCGCCCGCGAGCCGAGCCGCGTCGAGCAATTGGTGACGATCGCGAGCTTGCAGTGCGGCGCGAGCGCGCGCAACGCACCGAGCGCGCCGGGCCACGGCGTCAGGTTCAGCCAGTTCGCCTCGAGCGCGTTCGCGGCCGATTCGGACAAACCGACTTGCGTGGCGGCCTCGCGCACCAGGTGTTCGTAGGGAACGTAGCGGCCGCAGCCGTATGTCAGACGCAGATAGGCGGCACGCCATGCGCGGCCCGCTTCGTCCGAGCCTGCCGCACGGTTCCATGAGGTCCACGAGTCGAGCAGGGCGGTTAGCAGGTCGAACAGGACCGCGTCGGGGTAGGCGGGGGTGTCGGTGGAATGGGCGGCGGCAGTCATGATTGCATGGGGCCGGCTGTTGAGGATGAGTCAATTATAGGTTTTCGATAGTACTTCAGCGTTCAGATAGATTGACTGTTAGATTCAGATGGACTGAATCACCGCCGCCACGGTGGCAACGGCCTGAAGCGGCCTTGCAGATACTGCATGAAATGGCGCGTGCGCGCGGGCAGTCCCGCCCGCTGATGCGTGAGCGCGATCACGTTCGCGTCCGGCGCTTTCCAGCCCGGCAGCAGACGCACGAGTTTGCCCTTCGCAAGATCCTCGGCGACGTCCCATTCGGAGCGCAGAATCACGCCGCGTCCCTCGCAGGCCCATTGGCGGATCACGTCACCGTCGTTGCAACTCAGATGCGCGGACACGCGCACGCTGCGGCGCGTGCGGCCCTTGCTGAATGGCCACAGTGACACGTCCTCATTGTTTTCGCGCAGCACGATGCACGGCAGCCGGCTCAACGCATCCGGCGATTCGGGCTGGCCGATTCGCCTGACGAGCGCGGGCGCCGCGCAGACGAAGCGCGCGTTCGGCGCGATCGTATAGCCGACCAGGTTCGACGGCGGCAGCTCGCCGATATGCACGACGATATCGAAGCGATCGAGCGTTTCGGTCAACGGCCGGTCGGACAGCGTCAGCGCGACGTCGATGTCGGGGTTCTGCTGCTGGAACTCGCCGATCAGCGGCGCCAGATGGCGTCGTCCGAAACCGAGCGGCGCGTTGATCTTCAGCGTGCCGACGAGGCCGCCGCGGCGCGTTTGCAGATCGTCGAACAGCGCGTCGAACTGCTCGATCAGTTCGGCGCCGCGCTCGCACAGCAGCAGGCCTTCGTCGGTGAATTGCAGGCGGCGCGCGCTGCGGTTCACGAGCTGCATGCCGAGCTTCTTTTCGAGTTGCTGCAGGCGCTGCGTGACCGCCGACGGCGACAGCGCGAGTCGGCGCGCGGCGGCGATCAGGCTGCCGCTCGCGCGCAGCGTGAGCAGGAAGCGGATATCGGCCGAATCGTTCATGGATGCGAGGTGGGTGCAATGGCGGGAGCGGGGAATCTCGCAGCATAATGCGTCCGGATCGATCACAGGGTAAAGTGGCGCTTCCAGTCTATTGATCCAATCATTGGAAGAGAAGTCCCATGCCGTTGCCTCATGAGTCGTCCGCGTACGACGCCACGCCCAATACTCCGCTGAAACAGGCGGTTTTTCTGCACACGGGCTGGCGCAGCGCGGGCACGTGGGTGTGGTCGCGGCTGCGCGAACACGAGCGCGCGGCCGGTTTTTACGAGCCGCTCAGCAATGTGCTCGCCGATCTCAAACCCGCCGACGTGCCCGCCTCGCGGCCGACCTTGACCTCGGGGCACCCGCCGCTCGCCGCACCCTACTTCGACGAATACCGCCCGTTTTTGCGCGAAGATACGCGCGGCGTGGCGGGTTACGACCGGCGCTTCAGCATCGATCGCTTTACGCGCGATCCCGATGCGACATTCCCGTCACTGCAGGCCTATCTGCACGCGCTGAGCGAGCACACGATCGAGCAGGGCCGCATACCCGTCTTCAAGTTTTGCCGCACGGGCGGTCGTCTGCCGTGGCTGAAGCGCGCGTTTGCCGAGGCGCTGCACGTGGGCGTGCTGCGCAATCCCGCATCGCAGTTCGCATCGGGTTGGATGCTGCGGCAGCAGTGGAGCAATGCATTCTTTGTCGCCGCGCCGTTTCGCGTGCTCGGTCTGAATCAGATGGACCCGCTGGTGCGCGAAGCGATCGGCGTGTGCGGCGTACGCCTGCCGCCGCTACCGTCGATGCCCGATGACGCGTATGCCGTCGCCTGCGAGCAATTCGCGCGCACGGTGGACAGCGACAACGCGTATCGCGCGTTCATTGCGTTGTGGATCCTCTGCGCGCTGCGCATGGGCGAGGGCGTCGATTTGCTGATCGATATGGAGCGGCTCGGCGAGTCGCGCGACTACGCGGCCGGTCTGCGCGCCGCGTTCGACGCGCAATGCGGCTTGTCGCCCGACTTCACGAGCGCGCGCGATCTGGTCGAGGAAACGCGCCGCGGCGCGGCGCGTATGACGGGCATCGACGGCGGCGCGTTGCGCGCCGTGCATTCCGCCGCGCTTAAATTCCTGAAGGCGCAGGCGGGCATCGACGCGGCCTTCGTCGAGGCGGTGCGCCAGAAGATGGTGCTGGCCAACGAGTTGACCGAAACATGGCGCTAGCCGCGCGAGTCCAGCGCCGCGCGGCGCATTCCCGTGGCTAGCCCGCCGCCGATACCGCCGCGCGCAGCCCGAGCAGATAGCTGTCCACGCCGAAGCCGCAAATCTGTCCTTTGACCAGAGCGGCACGCCCGCCTCGGCCGCGAGCGCGGCGGCCGCGGGCGACGGGTCGACGATCGCCGACAGCGTGCACGCGTCGCTTTGCTGCGCGACCGCCAGATGGGCGCGGCCGATGTACCCCACGCCGGCGACGGCGATCCGGGTGCGGTTCATGAGCGGGTTCCCTGAAAGTCCTGATCAAGACGCGTTAAAGGGCAAGCGGGCTCAAGCAGCGGCCTTTTTCGCGTCGGCCATGCTCTGCGCGCGCATTGCGTCGTAGCTGAGCTTGTCGAGCGGCACGACGTTCTTTTCGCCGAGGTCGCCAAGCCGCACACGGAAGTTCTCACGCGCGCTCCATGCGGCGATCGCGCAGACGATCGTGATGGCGAACGTGATCGCGCCGATCGTCAGCGGCACGTTGTGCGATCCCGGCGGCGCGACGTAGGCGAACAGCGCGGGCAGCAGCGCGGTGATCGTCGTGCCGATGTTCTGGCCGATCGCCATCGCGGAGACGCGCGAACGGGTCGGGAACAGTTCCGGGTAGAAGCTCGGGAAGATCGCGTTGTAGCCTTGATAGATGACGCCCCACATCAGGATCGACACCACCATCGCAAGCGGCACGTTGTGGATGCTGATCGCGTACAGATACGCGAAAGAAAGCAGCCCTGCGCCGAGCGCGCCGACGATGATCGGCAGACGCCGCCCGATCCGGTCGGACAGATTGCCCACGTACGGAATCACCAGCACCGCGACGATGTTGCCGATCACCGGAATCCACAGATACAGGCTCTTCGAAAAGCCGATGCCGTACGACGGCTGCACCGCGTACGCCGCGCCGAAGATCGTCGCGACGACCGGGATCACGTTCATCAGCGAGCACAGCACGACGCGCAGCATGTCGCCCCAGTTGTACTTGAATGCTTCGACGATCGGCGAGCGCGGCACGCCGCCGCTCGCGTCCTCCTTCTCGAACGCGGGCGTTTCCTCGACTTCGCGGCGGATGATGTACCCGGCGATCAGCACGACCGCGCTGAGCAGGAAGGGAATGCGCCAGCCCCACGCATTGAACGAGGCGTCGTTCATGAAATAGGCGAGCGGCAGGAAGATCGCGGCGGCCAGAATCTGGCCGGCCTGCACGCCTTGCAGCGTGAAGCTCGCGTAAAAGCCGCGTCGCCCGAATGGCGCGTGTTCGAGGATCATCGAACTGGCGCCCGAGATTTCACCAGCGACCGCGAAACCCTGGATCAGTCGCAGCACGACGAGCAGCACCGGCGCGAGAAAGCCGACGTGCTGATAGGTCGGCAGCAGACCGACCGCCATCGTCGACAGACCCATCAGGAACATGCAGACGAGCAGTACGTTCTTGCGCCCGTGTGTATCGCCCCAGTGCCCGAGCACGACCGCGCCGATCGGCCGCGCGACGTAGCCGACGCCGTAGGTTGCGAGCGATGCGACGATCGCGATCTTGGGATTACCGGAAGGGAAGAACAGCTGAGGAAAGATCAGGGCGGCGGCCTGCGCATAGATGAAGAAATCGTAGTACTCGAGTGCCGAGCCGATCCAGCCGCTGGCGGTAGCCTTGCGCGCCTGCGAGCTATGCCCGCTGCTTGCCGATGCGTTCGTTTGCATGACGTCTCCTGAATGGGAAATGTTTTTGTCAGCTTCTACGGCTGAATCATTGGCGCCTTTAAACGGGCGCCGCGCAAGCCAGGATTTTCCTGGTCTCGTTGCCGCGGTGCGGCACAACGGGATGGATCGACGCGTGTCACGAGCTGGCGCGGCGCACTCCGGGTTAACCACGGCCTGGGTGCGCCGGGCATTGCATTCAAACCGGCTTCAAACGACTGCCGCTTGCCCCACTGTTTCGCGGCCGCGACGACCGCTTCGGGGTCTGGCGCCTGAGCGGGCCGCATGGCGAAAGGAGCGTGAAGGTGACAGGCACGGTCGCGTCGAATCTGAGCGACATCGTCGTGCAGTGGGCGAAGGAGGGATACGGGAGTGTGCGCGGTGACGGCCGAGCGCTTGTCGTCGTCGGCGCGGATTCAGGTGTGCATCGAGTTTCTCAGGGAGCAGCTGACGCACGGACCGTGTGCACGGGTGACGCGCGGCGTGGGCGGACTCTGAGCTGCGCCTGCCAGGATCCGGTGCTCACACGCTTGCGCTTTTACACGCTCGAAGCCGTATCCTCTTCCGCCTCGTCCAGCTCGCTACGCTGAACCGTCGTTACGGAGTCGGGAACGACCGTGGTGGCCGTGACGGGCCGCGGATCTTCGATGCTGTAACGCAGGCGCCAGCCTTCGCGATAGAAACGCAGTTGCCGGTATCGCATCAGATAGACAAGTCCGACGAGCGCGGCGCCGAAGCCCGATGCAGCGCCGACGCCGAGCGCCCAGCGTGGCCCGAAACGGTCGGCGACCCAGCCGACCACCGGCGCGCCGAGCGGTGTGCCGCCGAGCGCGATCGCGAGCAGGATCGCGATCACGCGGCCGCGCATGGCCGGTTCGGTGGTCAGTTGCACGAGGCTATTGGTGGAGGTGGTGAAGGTCTGCGTCGACACGCCGATCGCGATCAGCACGATGCCGAACAGCACGTAGTTCGGCATCAGCGCAGCCGCCGTGCAGCCGACGCCGAACATCGCGCCGGCGCCGAGCAGCAGCCCCATGGTGGGCCGCGCGCGGCGCGCGGCGAGCAGAGCGCCGGTGACCGAGCCAATCGCCATCGTCGAGCTGAGCACGCCGTACTCGCCCGCGCCCGCACGGAACGCGGTGACGGACATCGTCGAGATGAAGATCGGGAAGTTCAGGCCGAAGGTGCCGATCAGGAACAGCATCAGGAGCGCCGCCTTCAGATCGGGGCGTGTCCAGACATATTTGAAGCCTTCGACGAAGCTGCCGCGCGAGCGCACATTGCGCGGCTTGATATGTAACTGGTCCAGCCGCAGCATGCGCAGTGCACCGAGCACGGCGACGAACGAAAGCGCGTTGATCAGAAACACCCAGCCACTGCCCACCGACGCGATCAACAGACCCGCGACCGCTGGCCCGAGCATGCGCGCGGCGTTGAACGACGTGGAGTTCAGCGCGACGGCATTCGCGAGATCGCGTTCGCCGACGAGGTCGGATACGAAGGTTTGGCGTGCGGGGGAATCGAACGCGGTCACGCAGCCGAGCAGGCCCGCGAATACGTAGACGTGCCATAGCTGCACGAGCCCCGTGACCGTGAGCAGACCGAGCGCGAGCGCCAGCGTACCCATTGCCGCCTGGGTCGCGAACAGCAGCTTGCGGCGGTCGAAGTGATCGGCCGCGTAGCCGGTGAGCGGCAGCAACAGCATCTGCGGTCCGAACTGCAGCGACATCACGATGCCCACCGCCGTCGCGTTGTGATGCGTAAGCTCGGTGAGCACGAGCCAGTCCTGCGCCGTGCGCTGCATCCATGTGCCGATGTTCGAGACGATCGCGCCGCTCGCCCAGACACGATAGTTGAATATGCGCAGCGAACGGAACGTGGTGCTCACGGCAGGGGTTTCCTCAACGCGGGGTGGGCCGCATGCGGGTAGCGGCCCGCTTCAATTCAGGCTTTCAGCGCGCGAACGTTCGAGCAGATCGAGCACTTCCCGCGTCGTGCCGGTTTCGCCGAGGCGCGGGAAGATGCGCGTGATGCTGTTGGTGTGCGCGTCGGCGTTCAGATCGGTCATCGCGTCGACGACGAGCGTGACGTTCAGGCCCGCCTCGCTCGCGAAGCGCGCGGTCGATTCGACGCCGATGCTGGTCGCGACACCGACGAGCACCACTTGCGTGACGCCTTGCTGTTGCAGATACGCGGCCAGGTCCGTGTTCGTGAAGGCGCCCCAAGTGCGCTTCGTGACCAGATGGTCCGACGGCTGCTGCTTCAGTTCGGGCAGAAGGTCGGCGAAGCCGGGCGGGAAGTCGGCGGAGCGGCGACCCTGGTCGGTGCGGCCCGGTGCGCCGGCGGTGACGTTCACGAGCACGACGGGCAGGCCGTGGCGGCGGAACGCATCGAGCAGCGTAACCGAGCGTTCGACGATTTCGCTGGCCGGATGGGGGGCGGTGGGCAGCGCGACGATGCCGCGCTGCAGGTCGACGACGACCAGTGCGGTTTGGGCGTCGAGAGTCGTGAGTGCCATGAAGTGCTCCTGCGAGTGGCGAGACGCGTGTGCGCGAATCGCGAGTTACAAATCGACGAGGCGTTTCAGCAGATCGACGCCCGTCGCGAGTTGTTGCTGTTCGGCTGCCGTGAAACGCGTTTGAATCGTGCGGTACAGCCAGTCTTCGCGTGCCGCGCGGCTTGCCTTGACCTTCTTGCGAAAGGAGGGTGTCAGCGACAGAACCGTCTGCCGTCCATCGTTAGGATCGGGCGTGCCGCTGACGAGCCCCGCGGCTTTCAGTACCGCGAGCGTTTCTCCCATCGACTGCGGCCGCATGCCGTGCGCACGCGCGAGCGAGGTGACGGTGGCCGGGCCTTCGCGTTCCAGCAAGTTCAGCACCTGCACCTGCGACGGCGTGAAGTCGCCGACATGCGACTCTTCGCGCAGACGCCGGCGCAGCTTGCCCGCCAGCACGCGCAGATCTTCGGCGAGCGTATGAAGTTCTTCCGGAGTAACTGCGGGAGGGGATTGGGTCATGCGGTGAACTCGTGCGATGACATGATGTGAAGGTTTCCTGATAAGGTTACCTTCGTATCTCGCCCGGGTCAAGTTTTGAGGTGGCGGGAGGCCGTACGCCGAAACGTCGCCACGATGGCCTCAGCGCGCCCGCATGCGCCGGTTGAAAAAGCGCCATACCGCTCCGCCGACGAGCATCGCACCGCCGAGCGCGAGGCCCAGCAACACCAGCGAACTCAGATGCTCGCGCACCACCGGCACGTTGCCGAACAGATAGCCGCCAGCGACCAGCGAGACCACCCACAGCGCCGCGCCCGCGGTGACGAACGCGACGAAGCGTGAGAACGTCATGCGCGACACGCCCGCGGCGAACGGCGCGAACGTGCGCACCACGGCGATGAACGGCGACAGCAGGAAGGTCAGGCGGCCGCGCGTCTCGCTGAACACGTGGGCGCGGCGCAGCGCATCGCGATTGAGCCAGTAGTAGTTGCGGATATAGACCTTGTCGCTGACCGCATGGCCGATCGCGTACCCGACGCTGCTGCCGGCCACCGTCGCGACGAACAGCACGGGCGCGATGATCCACACGTTCAACGCGCCGGTGGCCGCGAGCGCGCCGCAGATGAAGATCAGCGGATCGCCGGGCAGAAAGAACAGCGGCAGAAAACCGTATTCGACGAACACGACGACAAACAGCAGTGCGTAGATTGCCGTGCCGAACTGCACGATCAGCGCGCTCAGGTGCTGGTCGAGGTGCAGCGCGATCTGCAGCACATTCATCAGGTTCATCTTGGCGTGGCCTCGGGTGGCGTTCGGATGTGATGAGTGTAGTCCCGCGAGCGTGCGTGCAGGGCGCTTGCGCGAGTTTATGCCATATGCCGCTTGTCGATGTAGCGGTGCCGATGTCAAACTCGGGCGGTCTTCATCGGACGCAACGCCATGTCGCACGATTCCGCCATCACCTTCCGATTTGCCGCTTTGCACGATGCCGAAACGATTCGTGGCATCGAATTCGAAGCGGGCCTGCGTTTCGTCAGCGTCGGCATGACCGGGATTGCCGACGCGCCGCCTATGGCGCGCGAGGTCGTCGAGCGCAAGATCGAGGCGCGCGAGATCATCGTCGCGCTCGACCAGCAGACGATCTGCGCGGGCTTCGTGATGTTCGAGCCGCAGCCGACGCGCATCTACGTTCAGGAACTCGATGTGCTGCGCTCGCACGCGGGCAGGCGCATCGGCGCGGCATTGATCGAAGAGGTCGCGCGAATCGCGCGCGCGCGACAAATGACACAGCTGGTGCTGTCGACGTATCGCGACGTGCCGTGGAATGCGCCGTATTACCGACGGCTCGGGTTTCGCGATCTCGACACGTCGGAGCTCGACGCGGCGTTGCTCGCGCGGCGCGACGCGCATATCGCGCGCGGACTCGATGAATCGAAACGGGTGTTTATGCGGCGCGAGCTTGTCTAGCGCACCAAAAGCGGCGGGCGTGACTGGAATTCAGTCACGCCCGCCGCTTTGTCATTTCATACAGCGGACATGAGCCCGCTGTGGCTACCGATTACACCGTTTCGAGCGCCGGATAATCGGTGTAGCCGACTTCGCCGCGCGCATAGTACGTCGCCGGGACCGGCTTGTTCAGCGGCGCATCTTCAGCGAAGCGGCGCACCAGATCCGGATTCGCGATGTACAACTGACCCCAGGCCACCGCATCCGCTTCACCGGAGTCGAGCACCTGCTGCGCGCTTTCCCTGGTGAACTTCTCGTTCGCGATATACGGGCCGCCGAACGCTTCCTTCAACTGCGGGCCGAGGCGGTCGTCGCCGAGCGCTTCACGTGCCGCGATAAACGCGATCTTGCGCTTGCCGAGTGCGCGCGCGACATAGCCGAACGTTGCGGCCGGATCGGAATCGCCCATCGTGTGCGCGTCGCGGCGCGGCGCGAGATGCACGCCGACGCGGTTTGCGCCCCACACGCTGATGCACGCGTCGGTGACTTCGAGCAGCAGACGCGCGCGGTTTTCGATCGGGCCGCCGTAGGCATCGGTACGCTTGTTGGTGCTGTCCTGCAGGAACTGGTCGAGCAGATAGCCGTTCGCGCCGTGCACTTCGACGCCATCGAAGCCCGCGGCCTTGGCGTTTTCCGCGCCCTCGCGGAACGCTTCGACGACACCGGCGATTTCATCGAGCTCGAGCGCGCGCGGCGTCACGAACGGACGCTCAGGACGCACGAGGCTCACGTGACCACCCGCCGCGATCGCGCTCGGCGCGACCGGCAACTCGCCGTTCAGGAACAGCGGATCCGAAATACGGCCGACGTGCCAGAGCTGCAGGAAGATCTTGCCGCCCGCCTCGTGCACGGCCTGCGTGACGAGCTTCCAGCCTTCGACCTGCTCCTGCGACCAGATGCCCGGCGTTTCGGCGTAGCCGACGCCTTGCGGCGTGACCGATGTCGCTTCGCTGAGGATCAGACCGGCGCTCGCGCGCTCGGCGTAGTAGCGCGCCATCAACGCGTTCGGCACGCGGATTTCCTCGGCGCGCTGACGCGTGAGCGGCGCCATGATGATGCGGTTCGGCAGCGTGATATCGCCAATTTGCAGCGGATCGAAAAGAGTCGGCATAAGAGTTCACCTTTGGCGGCGGGCAAGGCCCGAGCCTCAAAAAAACTGCGTGAAAAAGGAAGCGCGGCGATGCGAATGCGGCGCTCAGAGCTTCGTGTTCATGTATTCGAGGAACGCCTGAATGACGGGCTCGTTGCGTTTGAAAAACACCCATTGACCAACCCGTTTCGACGTGACGAGCCCCGCGCGCTGCAACGCGGCCAGGTGCGCCGACACGGTGGACTGCGACAGACCACAGCGCGAGTCGATCTTGCCCGCGCACACGCCGTGGTCGAGCGGCAACTCCTGATCGGCAAAATGCGCGTGCGGCTCGCGCAGCCAGCCGAGAATCTCCCGGCGGACCGGGTTGGCCAGCGCTTTGTGGATCGCGTCGAAATCGGGCGTCATGTGGATGGTTTTCAGGTGATTCGGCAACCGGCACGCCGCATGGCGTGCGCGACATGCATCGCTACAGAACGAATCATATATCGGAACTTAACGATATTGGTGAAAACACTACTGCGGATGGGGCGATAGGTCTGGGCATGCATGAAAGCCTGCACTTCTGCCGAACTATTTATTTCGCACAAAAAGGCCTGAACTTCTTATGCCGCATTGTGAAAATCACCCGTAGACGACTGTTTTGATTGAATAAATCTCCGAGTGGTATGAGGATCGCACACCCGATATTGACGCGGGCGATCCGCCGGGCCCGAGAGAATATAAATTAGGTTTGCGAAATAAAAGGCTGCACTTGTTAGCGGGGGTGAGGCTTTGCTGGATTGTTGCGATGAACCCTGGTATGACAGATGGCAATTTGTGCGCACGTCTGTTTGATATGCAAACGCGTTCCATCGTCACCAGCTCGCAAGGGGATCGCCGTAAAATTCCTGTCGTGCCACATCGAGTACCCATGCCGGATCTTTTGCAAAGACTTCTGCTGGCAAGGTGCCGTCGAGAAGCGCGTGCGGCGAATACAGCCAAAATGCCCGTCTCCACCCGCTACGATCGCCATCATCGGGTAGGATCGAAAGCAGTTCGGCCACTTCCGGTCGCAGCCTCCGAGCAAACGGCTTGGCGCATCCAGTCTGACGACACAAGACGATTGACGCGACACAGAGTCTTCGCACTGGCGCATCGCATGGTCCGCCTAGGTTTGAAAGCGGTCTCTAGGCATCGCGCGCAATGGCCATTGTCGATGCGAGTGAGTTGGCGGCTCGTTTCGAAGTAATGCGATAGCTAATCAGGTGAGTTCAAAGCTAAACCGGGCGAGGGCGTCCCATGCCCGTCCGCCCCTTACCAAAGCGATGTTGTTGACGATGAACGTGGCGTCGGTGCGCGAGCGGGCACTGTCCTACTATCTCGCGCTTGTCGCGTGTCGCGACGGGCTCGTTCGCTTCTCGTCCGACGCCGGCAGGCGGTTGCACAGGTCCCTGAGCGGATTGCCGACCCATGCCCGATCGTCGTTGCTGAGTCGCTGCGACTGTTCAGCTATCTTGAGGCTCACGTCGATCGCACGATCGGAGCCGCGTCGAAGCAACGTGGCAATCGAGATTCCGTATAACTCTGCCAGTTGAATCGGCCGGGCGACGGTCGGCCAGTTCGCACCGCGCTCGAACTGGCCTACTAGGCTTCGATCCGTGCACGGAGATTCGATGCCGGCCGGAGTTGGTCAACAGTATCAGAAGCTGGCAGCGTCGTAGCGCTCGAGTTCATCCATTTCCGCAAGCACCCGCTCTTTCATTTCAAGCTTTTCGTTCGGGGTCTGGTCGACGGTGTAGGCATAAATCAGCAGCGTCAACGGGTGGACGCCGATGCCACCGGCAATCTCGTCGAGTTTCTCAAGGGTCGGCGCTTGCAGGCCACGTTCCAGCGCGCTCAGATAGGTCCGGCTTGAGACCGTCAGGGATTCCTGGGACACACGACGCATTTTGCGTGCTGCCCTTAATGCCCGCGCAAGACCGTGACGGATCGACATTTATTGCTGCATGACAGAAAACCTAAATGTCGTCGGCTGCACACTATTACGCTACAATTGATAATGTGCAATATGTAACATGACGAATCCGCGACAAGGCGCATTGATGCCGCAGGTCGCGGGCACTTCAATCGGGTTCGGCTGCTTCAATGTTTTTTACCAAGCCACAGTGGCGCGCTCCGTACAGGATCGTCGGCGAGGCGTCTGATTACTGGCAGATCGCCGGGGTCTCACATCTCTCAACGACGTTTGTGGTCCGATCGGCCCACGTTGAACGTGATGAGCCGGACGCTTATTCGTTCGTTGTCGCGCAGGCAGACGCGCTGCTTCCGCTGCTTGAGAGTTTTGTATTGGCGCCGCCACGCGTATTTGCAATCGACTGGGACAGAATGATCCCGGTCTTCAGCCTTTGGTCGTGCCGTGAAAAGGGCAGGTCAAAGTTCGAATTTATGGCATATGGAGACGAGAGCGGGATTTTGCGTTCGTGTGATCCTCTGCGATCAGATCCGAACCGGCTTCGGATACGCACGCTACTGTGGGAGCGCCTGGACACCGACGCCACCATGAAACCTGCACTGACTTCGGTTTAATCGTGGCGTTGCAGCCTCCGTCGCCTGGCAGTATGCCTGCCGCATCGGAAGTGGAGTTGACCCTCGTCGATTTTGCGCATGTAATCCAGTATCTGATGGACCATGCTCCCCGTTCCGAGCCGCTGGGGCAGAGGTACTTCACCTCGCTTGGCTTTGGCGCCTCAATCGTTCTCAGGTTGGTCAACGATGGTTGGCTACGCGTCCTTTCGCCTGATACGTATCTGTTGCGTGGCGATTCCCCTTCGCTGCATGGCACTCTCGCGTACCTGTCGCACTCGATAGCCGGACTTCATGTTGGCGGGCGAGCAGCGCTTTCCTGGCGGGGCGTGCTCCATAACATCTACTTTCGAGAGAGAGTCGACATTTGGGGTGCCGGCTATTCTTCCTTGCCCTCATGGGCGGTGGAGACATTCCGTCTCTCTTACCACCCTTCATATTTATTTGACAGGCGTATGCCGTCCGATTATGGACTTGCGCCGCTGCCTTTCCAACGGGAAGACATCCGCGTGTCCGTCGTTGAGCGGGCAATCATTGAGCATTTCGCCATTGCATTAGACGCCGCGTCGCAGGAAGACCTGCAGAATCTGATCGCAAGTTTAAGATCGCCCAGGCCGAACATACTGCAAGTTCTGTCAGATTACTGCGTCCGCAGAGACGTGATTCAGGTAATCAAGTCGATGGGCGAACTTGAAGGTTATGAATGGGCGGACCGGTTGACGGCTTAGCAGCGTATTTCGTGGCAGTCGGGCAAGCGATCAATTTAACCATGGTGTAATGTATCTTCCAGCTGCATCTTGATGGTTCAAAGTCGCAGTCAGGCTGCGCAATTCGTCGCCGAACAACATAGGTTAAAGATGCCGAAAGGACTACCGAGTGCCGCCCAGCTCTGGAACGGAGAAGTTTCGTTCTTCTCGATTGACACGAACCTGATTCAAAAAGCTGGCTACAATTTTGAGCAGGGAGGGTCTCCCCTGAGACGATGTTCAAGGGTCTTTCCGTTGAGGAGTTCGCGGCCTCCAGTTTCCGAACGCGTGTGGAGAACTACGTCAAGCGCACGAGGGGCAGTATCCTCGCGATCCAGGGTGAAGATCTCGCGGAGCGCGTCTTCCAGCTGTACTTTTCAGAATCGCCACCGTTCGCAGAACGTAAGGAAAAGAAGGCCGAGTTTCCCGATGCGGTCTGCCTGCTGTTGCTGGAAGACCATGTCGGCAGCAGTGAGCACGATGACGACGTGCAGTTCGTCTGGGACCAATGGTGCCTCGTCAATGAGGTCGCCGATTTTAAGGACGTAACGAGCGAGTTCTGCTCGGCGGTTGGCTATGACAATGCCTGATGAGCGCACTCGGGGGGTATTCGGGGCGCGCGAACTGCTCTTCACGCTCGCGCAAGGGCCCGGTGCCTATTCTGCTGATCCGGTGCGGACGTTGGCGAAGGCGTTGCTACGTCACTATCCACTTGAAGTCGACGTCGCCGTCTCTGCTTTAGCGTTACCGAACGTTTGGGCGAGCGCGTCAAACTGGAGGCGCGACAGCCTCCAGCCACGACGGGATAGGCGAAAAATTTAGCTCGCCGTTTCGGCGGCGTCGTCGCCATCGCACGTATCGTCAGCCTTCCAGCGCTTCCTCGTGCGCCACAAAAAGATCATGGTGCAGCTTCAGCGAATCAGATGACGGCTGCTCTTTGTCGTCAGCGGGAAGCACGGCGAGGCGGCGCCCGCGATATTGTGCATATTCCGTCCACTCCAAAGACCGCGAGACGGCCACGCGACAATTTGTATCCACCGCCATCAGATGCAGGTCGAAGAGCGTGTGGATGTCCGAGCGCAACAGTATTCCGTTGCTGGTGGCGTAGTTTGTCTCGACCGAATGAGGGACAATGTGCGCCGCCTCAAGCAGCGATACCACCGTTGAACCGCTGACGGCGCAGGTGCCGTTGTATGCGCGCAAGAGCCTGTCCCGAAAATCTGGCTGCCCGCGCCGCCTCCTGATTGCGACAAGTTGTAGTTCCTCCCCGTCCTGCCCACTGTCGCCGATGCTGGCTGCCTGCGCGTCTTCCTCCGATTGTCTGTCGTCAGTTTCAACTTTCCTTTCCACGCCGCCCTCCCAGGCCTCCGATGCGGCATCTTGAAAGCGACGAAAGTCAACATGCCGGTTCTCAAGGCTGTGGCCCGTTACACGCCATCCAGCGCGCTGCCAGGCGTCCGCCCAGACGTGCGTGCTTCCAACGGTCGTGTTGCTCCAGAAAGGCGGGTGGTCGTAGGCCGAGCGAGGCAAGGGTGATGGAAGGATCCGGTTAATCTCGTCGAAGGTAAGTCGGACAGACTTGTTGGGCAGGTCGCGCAGGTAAGTTTCGAGAGAGTCGTATTTCGCCATTGTGGGTCGCGCTCATAGAGCGGTGCGTGAAGGATTTCAGGGAAGACAGCATAATGGCAAACTGCGGTCCGGCGGAAAGGCAATCTGCGTTCGACTTGTCCCCGTTGATGATCATCGGCGAAATCGACCTGTTTGGCCTCAGCGTAGATTCAAGACGTTTGAAGATCGGCCGCGGGCACGAACTATCTAACCACGGGGGCGGTATGCTGGAAGCAGGGAAACAAATAATCGAGACGCTGCGCGCTCAAATTGCACAGATCGAAGCCAAACATCAGGATCGAGCTGTCGTTCTTATCGAATCGCCGTCGAGAGTAGCTGTCTCAAGCATGAGATCTGGTGGTCAGCTTCAGAAGCACTTGCTGGAGCGGCTAGCGTTGCATCCGGATGGGACCATCTGGTTCAACACGGTGCCGGGGACGCGGGCTAATAACTCCGGCGTCTGGAGCCCGTCGACGATGCAAATCGGCGTGTCGGATATGCAGCGGAACGACCTGCCGCGGCCGGCGCCAGAGCGCGTTCAGGTTACAGGCATTCCGGATATCATAGCGGCCCTCGCGGAATGGGCAAAAGGGAACAACTCGATCACCGCACAAGAGAAGGCGGCACTCGAACGTTCCCTGCAACAGTTTGGCTTCATATCGCTAAATGTGGCCGGTCGACTCGCGCTGACCGTGCCTGGTCATCAGGAGTTGAAGACATGGGGGCTTGCTTGAGTGCTTGCAGGTCGTTATGGACGGTGGAGCGGTCGTTTGCTCGCCTTCCGGCCATAAAGTCTGCGGGCAAGGGCATCAGATAGTCACCTGCAGTGACGGTCTTACGGGTGCCGGGTCCTTCCGAATGAGCCTTGCTGCCCGCTCCCGCCTGTCTCCGTCCTATCGCATCCTCAGATGTTCATCAGTTGAGGCCATTCTTCGACGCGCTGCGTATGAAGACGAAGTTCGGCAGGAGCACATATTCGGACTGCCACGGCGCAGCATGTCGCTACGCCCGCGCGTCCGCAGCTAGGAGCACCAGCGAAAAAACGGGTTACTCAAGCAAAACCAACTGCGAGCCAGAATCCTGCACGGAAAGCTCTTCGATGGAGATGCCTCGCACATTCGCAACATCGACGACAACACGCGTTAAGTGATGTGTCGTGTTGACCTGCCGCCAGATGGTCGAGTTGCCAGGCCCGTCCTGTCCTTGAGCGGTGAGGGCGATATATGCATCGGCCGTCGAGAACTGCGCCCCTGCGAAATGCCCGCTTGCAACGATTCGCGCGCAGATTTCTTCCATGACCGTTTTATCCGAGCCGGCCTTACCGCCCCGCGCAATCAACCATGCGGACTCGGTGGTGTAACGGTAGTGGCGAATCGCTTTTCCGCCGCTACCCCCGAAGACCATTTTCGCGCAATCGGCCGCATAGTCGCCGAAAATCACGTGTTCTGCCGTTGCAGGGTCGAAGCTTACGGCCTGCCGCCAAGCGGCCCACTCATTGCGAGGCCAAAGTTCACTAGCGCCATGCTCAGCGGGGTTCTTCTCAGGATAGTTCGTCCCCTGGAAGATGATGTGCCGCCATTGCCCGAGGTCTTGGAGCAGTTCCAGCGCCCCGCCGATAATAGGCGCTACCAGATCCGGTGCAGAAAAATCGGAATCGGAGAAGTCGGCAATGACTGCACAATCAACGGCTTGCAAACCCAATTGCTCGACAGCGCGAGAAAGCGTTAAACCAAATTCTGGCCCCACCATCTCGCCGGAACTGACGCAGAAGGAGAATTTCAAATCGTCTTCTTCCGCGATGGACTCCTTGAACGCGTCCATCTCAAGATCGCCCAGATCTGCAAGCCTCGCCATTGGAATGGCTTTCACGTGCAGGCTTCTTGCACGGCGGAACATCTGCGGTAGCCACGACGCGAGGTTGTCTCTTCCGCGTTCGGCGATGAGGTAGGTCGAATCAATAATCGCAGGGCGATTAAGCCAATGCCGGGACAATAGTCCGCCGACGTCAGGTGTGTCGTCGAGCAAAAAAAGCTCGGGCTGATCGTCGTCTCTTTCGCTAGGCGGCGGCACGATAAAGCGAGGGAGGACATGTGCAGCAACATCAGGCGCCAGTTCCCGGACGCCGCTCAGTTCGCCCGCTTTCATGCGCAATGCCGGGCAATACAAGATCTTATTTCCCTTCACTAACAACCTCCTAGGGCTGCGAAAGTAGTTGCCTGCGTACCTTGTTGCGACCAATTTTGTCCGAAAACAGGGCGTAGTTTTTTCGCTCCATGCGAATACGCCCAAAAACAATTGCGGGAGAGATTCCTAACTGATCAGCAAAACGCTCGATAGGATCAGCTGTTTTAGCAATGCGCGCCGGGGAGCGCGACCATAGTTCTTCGGGAATGAGCATGTTTGACGCAAAGCGATTCGCTTCCTCTTCAAACTCGTCAACTTCCACACTTTCGACGTCATCGAAAAACCCCGCTGCCAAGCCTGTCCTGTAATGCAAAATCACGTGGCCGACTTCGTGCATCAACGTGAACCAGAAATTATCCAGTGCATCGCGTAGAAGCGTCAGGCCGATGACCGGGATATGGTCGACCAGGAAGGCAGCTCCATCTACGTTCATCCCCGGGATGTTGCGTTCCGCGATCAAAACGATACCGTGCTGCCTGAGGAGGTCACCCGCCTGCGCCGGTCCGTCGTCTAACTTGCTCAGTCGAACCAGGTCTTTGAGCCATGACACGTCGAGCGGCCGGTATTTGAGTTTGTCGCGATCAATAACAGCCTTCGCTTTGCGCGTTACTTGGGCTTTCCAGGATAGTAACGTCCAATCCTCGGAGTGATGCTTGACGTTGAGACCGGTGCGAAGCAAGGAGGGGGTGCCATGCATCTCGACATGCTCCGCGACATGCTTGACCAACTGGCTGATGCCATTCTCGTCAGATCCGTTGTCGCCTTGAAGCCACCCGTGCGCACGTGCGTGTTTGAGCACCTTTTGCGCTTCTGCTGGCGAAACTTCGAACGAAGGCGCCCAGCGGTTCTCATTGACTGGCCGGATATCTGCAGCCAAATCCACGTCGAGGGCTCGCGCGACTCGTATGTAGCCGGCGAGGCTGATAGACCGATAACGCTCAGATTCGTACCGCTGAATTGCCTGCTCCCGTAAACCGAGTTTTCGGGCAAGGTCTTTCTGCGACCAGTCCTTGGCGATACGCGCAACTATTAAGACCTCGCCGAGATCGTTTTCAGCCTTGCGTTTCAGCAGTTCAAAATCGCCTTCTTTCGCGTTCTGGTAGGCCGCCAATATTTCGGCTAACTCCTGCCGTTCAGTCGAAAGCGAGCGCCGGACTCCATCAATCACCTCCCTCGGCAATCCTTCAACAATCGACTTGAGGGTTTGCTCCGAAGACAACGCTTCGCCAATCTGTTCGATTAGGGCTGCCGTTTCGCGGGCTTGCCGTTCATTAGAAATCAGGGTAACAGGAGACATGAGCGAATTGTACACTACAAATATGTTGTGTTCCGAGGACTTCTGGGCAACCGAATGAAAATTCAATTCCATTTCAGTTTGCTTTCGATCATGCCGAGCCATCGCGCGGTCGTCGCAGGTGCCGGACAGCGGTGCGCCGGCACCGTCCGGTTAGTCGTCGTCCTGCTGCACCTTGCGCCATCGCTCCGCGGCCCTAACGACGAGCATTTCACGGAACGGGAGACTCAGATGCGAGAATGGCAGTGACTCACCCTTGACGGGTCGCGCCCGATACACACGCGAACGATTCGTCAGTGCGCTCTGCTTGCGGAGAACCCGCGGTATCATGCTTGCCGCCGATTAGCAACTGGGCGCGTGTAGGCGAAAACAAGACCAACCAACGAAGTAGGCTATGGGCGGAACAAACAGAGACAATTTCTCCGAGAAAACGAAGAGAGCCCTCGCGCAAAGAGCCAATTACCGCTGCTCCTACTGCGGCATAGCGACGTCGGGCCCGGGAGAGGACTCGCCGGCAGCCGTCGTCAGCATCGGCGTGGCAGCCCATATTCATGGTGCATCGCCGGGCGGAGCACGCTACCTCGAATCGATGACGCCGGAAGAGCGTTCGCACATCACAAATGGCATCTGGATGTGCGTGAATCATAGCGTCCTCATTGACCGCGATCGGGCAGCCTATCCACCTGATTTGCTGGCCAGAATGAAGGCAGACCACGAGCAGCGTGTATCTCGGGAGGTCAGCGGGCGCCTGACGCAAAACGGGCAGGGTGGCTTTGTGGCACTTGGTCCAGACCTTGTGTTCTCTGGCGAACTGACGGGCACGACGTCGCAGGAATGGCGCGTACGAATCGACCATTTTCTAATCGGTGACCTGCACGGGCTGGTCTCATTTATCGAGCGGTTCGAACGGCTAGACCCCTACGATCGGTACGTTCTGGTTAATGCGTTGGGTGACGGCCGGCAACTTGTGAAGGCCCCAGCCTGGGAAAAATCGGCTGAAGGGTGCATCGTGACTTGCCGCGTGAATCGAGCTTTCCCGCGCACGAATGCTCACTGTTTGCCCGCAGATATTGCGCTTGACGAGGCTCGCGACTGGTTCGCGGTGAATGGCGACATCGCCGTCGTCTCCGGGCTTGAGGCCCTGCCGCAAAAGATCTCCACCTGCCTGTCGACGATGCGCGGAGAGAGCCCGTATGATCCCACCTTCGGCTCGCGCATCGCGGCGTTTTTCGAGCAGCTCGAAGGAACGCCGTGGCTTCCGCGACTCATCATGCTCGAGGTTATCCGTTTGGCGTGTATCCCCTACCAGGACAAGACAATGGGCAGGGAGTACACCCCCATGCAAAGCGTAAGGCGAGTTCGGAATGTCGAGCAGCTGGAAGCGTCGGAGTCCGCCGATTGGCGTCGGTTCAGGGCTGCGTTTGGAGCGGCCCCCTGAAAGTCCGGACACAGTCTCCCACTTACAATAGCGGGTAGGCATACGACTGTGTTTTTGACTAACAACAAGCAAGAAGTGATGGAAGTTCTGTCTGGGCCGGAGCGTCGGCGGCGGTGGTCAGCGGATGAGAAGCTGGCGATGGTGCGGGAGAGTTTCGAGCCGGGCAAGACGGTCTCGATGGTGGCACGCCAGCACGGCGTGAATCCGAATCAATTGTTTCATTGGCGCAAGCTGTACCAGGACGGCAGCTTATCTGCGGTCAGCGCTGGCGAGGAAGTCGTGCCGGCCTCGGAGCTGAGCGACGCGCTCAAGCAGGTAAGGGAGCTTCAACGCCTGCTGGGCAAGAAAACGATGGAGGTGGAAATCCTGCGCGAAGCCGTGGAGTATGGCCGCGCAAAAAAATGGATTGCGCGCTCGCCATCATTGCCGGGGGACGAGCAGTGAAGCAGGTCTGTGACGTTCTCGGTGTAGCGCGTTCGAATGTTACGGCAAAGCGCACGCGGCCTGCTGATTGGCGGGACGCACGCACGGCCCGCAAGACCGATGATGCGAGCCTGGTCGAGGAAATTCGATTGTGCATTGCCGACTTGCCAAGCTACGGTTACCGGCGCGTATGGGGCCGGTTGCGAAGCGAGAGGGAATCGCAGGGCGCCGCTTCAGTCAATGCCAAGCGGGTGTATCGCGTGATGCGTGTTCACGGCCTGTTGCTGCAGCGCCAGGCGCTTCCGCCACGGCCTGAGCGGCGACATGACGGCAAGGTTGCTGTATCGAAGAGCAACCAGCGTTGGTGCTCCGACGGCTTCGAATTTCGTTGCGACAACGGCGAGCCGCTGCGCGTCACATTTGCGCTGGATTGCTGCGACCGTGAAGCGATGAGCTGGGCGGCAACGACCGGCGGCCATAGCGGCGACGTGGTGCGTGATGTCATGCTTGCAGCCGTCGAGAACCGCTTTGGAAATGCCCTGAAGGCGCCGGCCGAAATCGAATGGCTGACGGATAACGGCTCGGGCTACGCAGCGGACAAGACCCGCAGCTTCGCGACATCCATCGGATTGAAACCGTTGACGACGCCGGTGTGCAGCCCGCAAAGTAACGGCATGGCGGAAAGCTTCGTGAAGACGATGAAGCGTGACTACGTCGCCTTTATGCCGAAGCCCGACGCGGCAACGGCTGCACGCAATCTCGCCATTGCATTCGAGCACTACAACGAGAAGCATCCTCACAGCGCGTTGCAATATCGCTCGCCACGCGAGTTCCGACGCAGAACCGATTCATCAACCTTAGTGTGAGGCGGTGTCCGGAAGTACGGGGGCAAATCCAGCGTTAGACGTCGAAGGCGTTGGTCCTTGGCAATGCGACGTCCCGGTCTTCGTCCCACAGCGCGTCTCGGACTGATTGGTTTCCTGCAGCAATAACGGCTGGCATCGCGGCAGGGGGCGGAGGCCGTAAGGTCTAGTGTCAATTGACGGAACTGCCCAAACTGGAAGGGCGCGCGGCGGCCGCAGCATCCGAACGGCGTCGGACGGTGCCACTCATCTGCTTGGCCGGCTCGCCACTATTCACTCAAACTGAGCGCATGGGCTGCGTACGCTGCCACAATGCCGCGAAGCAGCTCAGGTTTGCCGTCCGACGGTTCAACTGGCCAATTTGCGTCGGCATAGGCGCAAAAACTGTTCGTAGACAGGAACGAACTGAGAGGCCTCTTCATTCAGGATGCGGGCGTCTTCGATCACCGAACTGGGGCGAGGGCCGGCCGCCCTCTGTGCATCCGAAAATACTGACAGGTACTCCATGCTGCCGATTGGCACCGTTTTTCCCGCCACATGCATGGCCATATTTTCGGCCGCCTTGTAGAAGCTCTTCAGTGCATCCTGCAATTCTGGGTCCAGAAACTCCTTCTCCGGTTGATTCCAGGTCTCGACGAAGTCCATGAGCGGCTTTATGGCCGCCTTGGGGAACGAAGCGCCGAAATCCTGCTCGCGGAGCAGGCGAACGGCTGGTTCGAAGGGAAACACCGATTGAAACTCCTGGAACAGGCGCTCGTCGTGAGTCGGTTTCTGCTCGGCCTCTCTGGGGCGGAGTTGCGGATAGTGCTGGAACAGTCTCGCCTCGTCTTTCGTCAGGTCCTGCCAAATGTCCGTCCAGAACAGTATGCTGACGCCAAATTTCCCAGCCGCTTCCCGTGCGGCACTAAGGTCCCGGACGGCGCCTTGAACCTTGCGGTCGGTATCTGCAGTGGTGGCAATGTACAGGTGCGTCAAAGCGGGCGTAAATGCCTCCGCTTTCTTGACTTCTTCAGCGATCACCTCTTCGGTGACGCCGGATACGCTGTTCTTGCACTGTAGCCCGACCAGCTTCCCATCATTGTCGTTGCCATAGACGTCAACGCCGTCCTGCATTTGGCCTTGCCGTCCATGGCGAGTGAAATTCGGGTTGTTCCAGCGATTCTTCGCTGAAGAGCACGTGATGGCTTCGAATTCATCCCACGATCGAGGCGGGGCCACTTTTAGGTCGGCGTATGTAGGCATGGTTGATTGCTGCGCGTTGAGTTGTTGACGGTAGGATGGCGATCAACCGCTTATCGCGAACCGTTACTGTCGGGTGCGGGTTGAATGCTCGGAAAAATGAGCGATAAGGATACGCATTTTCATCGACTTATGCGCGCTGAAATTCGGGCAAAATCGTGCGATCGTTGCGGTAGACCTGTTGGCTTGAGTATCGCCGGCACGTGGCTGTTTCAATCGAAACCTGTTCGGGCTCGTCGCGTTCTCGGAGCGGTAGCCGCTACCGCGTCGCGCGGCAAACCGGCGCTTTCTTAAGGCCGCGAACCCGATTGCGGCGCGCAGGTCACGAGCGCATCCGGCGGCACTGCAATGGTTTAAAATCCAGCGTATTCGCACGAGCGGCGCGTGACTCTTGCCCCCTTGCTTGTCTTTCAAAATCCTGGATTGGACGATCTGTGAGTTCGACTTGGCAAGTCTGCTCTTCATGCTTTGCAGATTCCGATTTGAGAAGCTGGATCCGCAGCGATAACGGCCCGAGAGGTTGCGATGCCTGTGGTGGGTATGACTCGCCCACGATGTCACTCGGCGAAATCTGCGAATTCATTGAAGGCGGCATTGAGAAATTCTGGGGCCTAGCCGCCGAACAGTTGCCGTACGAATCGGCAGAAGGTGGCTACCAAGGCCAAACGTGGGATACGGCAGAAATCGTTTTTGACGAAATCGGCCTTGAGCTCCCGCGCGATGAAAATGGCCGCTTGTACGACGCTATCGTTCATACGCTAACAGATGAGGTCTGGTGTGACTACGACTGGCTAACGCTCGACGACGACATCGCGCTGAAAACAAGCTGGGAAAGGTTCTGCGAAATAGTCAAACATCAACGCCGGTTCTTCTTTCACCGCCTTGGCGGCAACGACGAGGACAGGGATTCATATTCGTGCGGTTTTTTGCTGCGTGCCATCGCCCAGATGAGCGAACAGCTCGGGCTGATTCGGGAGTTGCCTGCGGGCACTTTGCTTTGGCGCGCGCGGCCCGACATCAAGCGAGGTAAAAGGGTCAACTGGCATGACTTCGGCCCCCCGCCGAAAGAATTCGCCAACCAAAGCAACCGCATGAATCCGGCGGGCATCCCTATGATGTACGTCGCGTCTTCCGCTGCCGGTGCAACGAAGGAAACGAGGTCTACGTCGTCACGGGTTGGCTGCTGGCGCACACTCAGGGCAATGCATATTCTCGACCTGCGCAATCTGCCGGCGATACCGGGAATATTCTCTGATGCGACGCGTCAGGAAACGCTTGGATTGAGTTTTTTGAACAGCTTTACGAAAGCCATCACGAGTCCGGTTGCCAGAGACGATCGGGTGCACGTCGAATACCTGCCGTCCCAGGTGGTGTCGGAGTTCCTGCGAGACTTCGAGTTTGAGGATGGCCAGCTGGACGGCGTTGCATATAACAGCGTCGTCGACCCGCGAACATGGAACATTGCGCTTTTCGTTGATGTTTCCGCTTTGCGAGGCGAAGAAGATCCGGTTCCCGAAAGTCCATGGTCGACGCCGCCCACGCCTTGGCTCCGGTTCGTGCGCGCGATCCGCACCTAGTCGCGACTTTCAGTAACAGATGCTACGTCCGCCTCTCCAAGGGAGCGCTGCTTGTCGGCCACGCCTCGCTCAAATATGCGAGTGCGAAAATGCTGCCGGGTTTTGGGCGCATCAATGGCACTTGCGTCGAGCGCCTGGGCGCCCTCAGATTTCGGTAGCTGACTGGTTAGGGTCTACGTACTCGAGAGCATCCAGTAACGCTGAAGGGCCACGGTTGGCGTATTGGTCCCAGAACCGGTCGGGTTGTCGATATTTTAATCCGGCATATTCAAACGGCGACGGATCTACAAACATCTCCGTTGAGCGATGCTTCGGATTAGCCTCCCGGAAGGCGCAGTAATATGCGACGCGAGGCTCGTTACGAAAGTACCGTAAGGGCAGATTCATCGACGAGATATGGGAGAAATGCTCATCGTACAAAACGGCTAGCGAATTTAGCCCAGATCGCGAATAGCTGTCACCTCTAAGCACCAACCGATCGATGGTCTGAGCGTTGATGCGATCACCGCATCGACGCACCATTGTGAAAAGCTGATTTGAAATATCGTACCCTTCTAGCGTGCCACGCATTCGGTCACCGAGCCGGATCGCCTCGTCGATCACTGAGTTGAGGCCGGCTGGTCCAAGTCCGCCCGCGCAGGAAGCCAGAGCATCTGCCAACAAGTTCACCATGGACGTATTCATTGTGGCTGCAGCGGCGTGCATTGCATCTGTAAGACTCAGCGCCAACTGAGACGCACCTTCCCACCGCGCGATTCGCTTCAGGTCGTCATTGAGCCCAGAGTCAACAGTCTGCGTCTCAGGCACCCATGCAATCCAGGAGTCCTGCTGGCATGAAAGAGGACTGACACCTGTCGCTTTTTGCATAAGGAGCCAGTCCTGTAGCCAGAGATACCATGCGCTCTTTGATGTCACATCGACACGAATCATCAGGAGCGGATAGCGACAGGCGTTGGCGTAATCGAGGTACTTCCGATCAATATTGAATTTTACCGCGCCATCGCGCCGCTCAACGTTGGCAGAAGACTTGATTTGAACCTTCAAAATATCCCCGCGAACCTCGGGTTCTGTCAACTCAAGTTCCGCGTCTACCCCGAAATCTTCGCCAAGTTCGCGTGCTAACCAGTGCGGATGCTCCTCAACATGAGCCAGTAGCCACTTATGCCCACGCGCGCCGATCTTCTGGGATTTTGCTCGTTCTGCCATTGTCGATAATCTTTTTCGAGTTCAGCTTAGCGAAATAGATCGGGGAGCTGGTAAAGAAGCTTCAGGGCATCGGGCCAACCGACTTCGGAGAAGAGTTGAAGAATTGCGATCAGACGTCCCCTTCGACCTTCGTCCTCGAAAATCGCGCGGTAGTCGGCGATGTAGCGCTGCACGATGCGGACGACTGCGGTACTGCCAAGGCTTTCGTAGTGGTAGCCTTCCTCTTCGCCGCGCCCGAGCAGTATGGCGTGGATCGCCTCGAACACGGTCACCGGGTTGCCTGGGATGAGAAACTCGTAAAGCTCAATCAAGTGGTGAAGCGTCGAAGGTTCGCGCGATCGTCCGAGCAGCGCAAGAATCGCAGGGTATTCACTGAGGAATCTCGACTTTGCGGCGGCATCGGGCAGTCCCACTGCGGTATCTTGATTATTTGCGTGTGCGCCGGAGCCAAAGTAGAGCTGATTCATGGCATGGTTAATGACCATCTCTGCTGCGCGATAATGCTGCTCTGCTTCCCGCTTGTCGTCCTCAGGGGCACCGGACGTCAGCGTCCTATAGGCTTCGGCGGCGGTCGTCGTGGCAGAGGCCAGGATAAGTGAGAGGCCTTCCTGCGCACGGTCGCACATCGCGCACGCATTTGCATGAGCCGCAGGCGCATAGCGGTCGAAAAATGCGCCGCGTAGCGACGACGTGAAGGCATCCAGCAGGTCGCGGTACCGTGCCGGATCGACGGACCATTCCTCAAGCCAGGTGCGCGTGAGCGTCCGTCCCTGCCCGGCGTAAAGCTGCGCCGTCCAGCCCCCGAGCGACTCCAGGATGTCGTTGCGCCCTGGATAGTCGCCGCCAAGGTCACCGTCGAGCCGGTCTTTCACCATGCCGAGCAATGCCTCGCAGCGCTCTGGTTCAGAGCGGCTAAGGCGCCGCAATGCGTTACTCAAAAACGTAGAGATTATCTCAGCGTCCGTTTCGGAGGTGACAATCTGTTCGGCCATCGCCCACATTCGCTCGGGCGCTGCCAGGAAGAGAACCTGAAGGTTCTGCGCCACTTGAAGACGCACGGCTGGTGCAGGATCAGCAAGGCAAGTCTGCAGCCGGTCGGCGATCGTCGGGTGCTCTACTGCAAAGCGCGACGCAAGGGACACCAAGGCTTCCGCTGCATAGACACGCACGTCCCAATTCCCCCAGTGGATGCTCATGCGTCGACCTCGCGCGATACGGGGAAGCGGCTAGATGACAGCCGTTCGAGGAGCGCAAACATGGTTGGAAGATCTGGCAAGCCCTCTTCGCCGGGGGCATAGTTCGGGCTCGACGCGATTCGCTCGACCGCATTGGCGACATGGCCGATACTTGAGCGTTGCACCTGATCATGCAGGCCTGGATTCGAGTCAACTAGTGCAAGGAATGCCACGGTGGCACTCCACAGCGTGGCGAGGTCAGTTGTGGGACTGTCCGAAGGGGTATGGCTGACGTGAGCATTGAGGGCGTCTGATGCGTCCAACACTTCGCCGTTAGGGCCGCTATCTATATCGATACCGTTGCGTCGCAATTCGGAGCGCACGAAAATGCCGTGATCGCCCAAATCGCGGGTATAGAGATGGTCTGGCTCATTCGGTACCAGAAGTCTCTCTGCGTCGAGCGCGCGGCGCAGCACTCGCGTCCCTTCGAGTTCGAGGGTGTTTTCTGGAACAAGCGCGAGAATGCGGCTAAGGCTGTAACGCCACCGGCGTCGGTCATGTTCATCGACAAGGCGTGTCTCATCGAGAATCATGGTTTCGAACCGGACGCGAGCCTCATGCGTCCGCGAGGGCCACGCGGCAGCAACGAAGCGAGCCGCTGCGTGTATCGTAGAACCGTTCTCGAAGAAATCGGGTTGTTCGACCAGTGGCCAAAGGAGATCGTCGCATTCCCCGACGCGCTCAGCGCCGACTCCAAGAATCCGTGACCAGACCGAGGCGGTCGCATAGTCGCGCGACGCCGACGTCACGCTGCTTCTGAAGGCGGCGATATCACCGCCGCGTAAGAATCGGACGTATTGATATAGCAGGTCGTCATCGTGGTTTCGCCCGTTGTCCTCCTCCTCGTACCAGGCATTCAGTTCAGTGTCGTGACCGCGCATTTCGATAGTCACGGACCCGAGACTGACCAGGGTGGGTTCGTGATTACGGCCATATCTGCTGCTCGCAGCCTTGCCTATGAGCGCCTCGATAAGCGCGCGTGTGCCATGCGCGGGCGAGATTGCCAGAACATCACCCATCGCTATGCCAAGGTGCCAGCGACAGTGCTCGTAATCCTGCTTCCGGTTGGACGAGAGTGGCATGATCCGGCTCCGGTAGCCACCGATCCAGGAGGTCGAGTCATCATCAATCGTCTGGCTGTAAAGGGCGGCATAGATCTGGACCGTGAAGTCGGGATCGACGCGCGTAATCGGCAGGATCTGCTCAGCGAGCCATGAAGCCTCGCAATCTGCGTACTGCGAGAAGTGGGGCTCGCGGAGGATGCGATCGAGTAGGGTACGCGAAGTGGCAGGATCAGAAGCGAAGCTCTTGCCAACGAAGCGAATCGCGTTGGTGCTAATGGCGGTCAGCGACGGGGAAGTCGACCAGGCAAATTCAAGCAGCGCGCGCGCCGCTCGACCGTAGACTTCAAGTAAAGCGGCGTCCGAGAGGTCACCATGTTGAAACAAGGTGATCAGCAGCACGCGCGCTGGATCGACCAATCTATTTTCACCTGTCGCCAGGAGTGCGTCGGCGAGTCGGGCCCAGGCGATAGCCCGCGGTGTAGAAACAGGGCGCGTGCTCTCGATCTCCATCGCCGCGAAGCGTGCAAGCCGTCCAGTCAGTGCCACTAGCGCGGGGTCGGCCGGTGAGGCTGTAATGCGCTCCGTGAGTCCCGAGATATCTCGGTCTTGTTCAATGTTTTCGACTGCGATCCGAAGCGCGACGTTGCCGAGGACCGGGTCAACTGTGCTCTCGGAGAAAATGCCGGTGATCAGTTGCCAGCTGAGCGTTCGGTTTTCATCGTCAAAGCGCCAGCGTCGCTCGATGGCGAAGCGCAGTGCCGGTGCGAGTAGCAGGGCAGTCGAGGTGTCACCTGAGAGTTGGGCCACTAACGCATTGGGATGGTCCCAATCCAGACGGAAACGGCCTGTCACATGATCGAACAAGACATGATGCGCGAAGCTCACCAGATCGCCAGATTCTGCGAGAACACCCGTCTGGATCACAGCGTCAAGAGCTGAGTGTCCAATCGTGACCTTGCGCACGGACAGGCGGCGCCGCTGCGCCATCACCGCTGCTGTGGCTGCCGCAGCCTGCTGCAGGAGTGTCGTGTTGAGGCGGGCGTCCTCATAGACGTCTATCAGTCCAGACTGCGTTCGAATAGCGCTGAACGCTGCCGGGTCGGCCCCCTGGTCCAGCAACTGTGCCGCGAGCGACAGGTTAAAGACATTGCGAAGCAGTTCGGCGAGGCGAGGTGGCGCCGATGCAAGCAGTGCGCCCAATTCCGACGACGACGCTCCTACCACCGCAAGATCAGTTTCGGTCAAGCGTGGAACGAGAAAGTGACGTACCGTTTGAAGGCCAGCATCGGCAAAGTTGTGATCCGCCGGCGTTCCCGCAAACACATCGCGGAATCTGCGCCCATTTTTCAGATCAAATGTGCGGATCGACGCGACGACAATCCAGTCGTTGGCAAGACGTTCGCGCGCGTCCTCAATCAGCGTAGCGAACACAGCCTCTGAAGTCCCTCCTCGCGCCGCATCAAGCGCGTCGATGATCAGGATCTTGCGTCCGGCGCCAGGCATGGCCGCCAGAGTCTCGACCACCGAATGGGTGAGCCCGAGTTCCGAAACGAGATTGGCTGCAATTGCAACGCCGGGAAAACGATCGACCGACAGGAAGACGACAGTGTCTCCAGCGGCTGCCATTGTCGCGGCAGCGTGGACAAGCGCGCCGGTTTTTCCCGCGCCAGGCTCGCCGACGACAAGGAGTGAGCCCTCTCGAATAGCATCAACCAACGGCGCATCGCTTTCGCGCGCGATTGGAACGCCATGCCCGAGCGGCAGGTGGCCGTGGACCGCGAGACGCGCGAGCTCGCTACGGGTCGCGGCGCCCAGTCTTGCAATATCCGCGTCGAAATCTGGCGAGCTGACATCCTGATGTCCTCGACTGCGCAGCGCCTGCAGCAGCCCGGCACGATCTGCAGGCGCACCACTGCTGATTAGGCTGCGCATGATCGCCTTGAGGTCACGAAGTGGGGCATCCCCAGCCGCTTCACGGCCAAACAGGCCGCGACCAAGCAACCTGGAGGCTTCGCGCCAGTCGCTGTCACCTTCGTCCATCGTGAAGCGTGCGACATGGAAGACGCGCGCCAGTGTGGCCAGATCGTGCTCGGTGGGTGCGGCGCGGCGATGGTCGGTCCAGGCCGGGATGGCTATCGTCTCCAGTGCATTAAGCGCGTTGCGCTCCGCCTGGTTACGTTGAGCGCGTGTCACCGACCAGGTCCCGCCAAGATCGAACGCTCGACAACCAGACTCGAGGTTGTCGAGCGTTCGCGGAGCACCTGCACTCACCGCGAGCAAGGCAACGTTGCGATTGCGATCTAGGGGCGCACCTACCATCGTTGCGTCGGCAACCCAGCGCACCAGTTGCCGGATCGTTTTCGCTAATGGCGAATCCGGGGCTGTAGCAAGATTTGCAGTCGTCTTGCATTGGACTTGAAGCGTTCCGCCGTCCGACTGCGACACGTCAATATCGTCGAGTCCCTCACCCGTCTCAAGGCGGATAGCGACGGGAACCGCTTCGTTGTTGATGCCGAACCGGCCGCCGACGGGCATCCGCACGAGGATATGGACAGCAAACCAGGTCGCGACCGCCGCCTGGAAGGCCATGCCATCCTCGGTTGCGCGTCCCCCAGCTCTCATCGGAGTGGGCGGCGCGGAAGAAGCCGGGCCAGTTGTCATCGCAGCGCTCCATTACAGGGTGTCGTGCATTTGCGTGCTTGAAATATAACACATTTAATGAGTATGATATTCTGGAACACATTTTGTGGGTGAGAAAAATGGTCTGGGTGGATTTTGGTCGCCGTCTGACCGCCGCGCGGCAAGCGGCGGGCATTGCAAACCAGGCCGAACTGGCTGCATTGCTGAGCGTTCGACAGCAGACTGTCAGTCGATGGGAGCAGGGTCTCTCGCGACCGAGGGCGGCGCAGATACCGGATATCGCGACAGCGTTGCGATGTGACCTGGGCGAGCTTCTTCTCGCAGCGGGCTATGTACCAGCGTCCGCCCCACAAGCGACGTTCGATCAACCGTGGCCGATTGATGCGCTGAGCCCGAGTTCATTCGAGCGTTTCTGCGCGTACTTCCTGGGTGCCATTTATAGCGACGCCGACGTACATCGCTATGGAGATCAGGGGCATAAGCAGGAAGGGCTGGATATCGAGGCCGTGTTCCCAGACGGGCGAATTTTCACGTTTCAGTGCAAACGCCACACGGCGTTCGGTCCAAAGAAGATCGATGACGCCGTCAAAGCGCATACGAGGGAAGCAGCGCATAAGGTCATATTGCTGAGCAGCGTCGCGAGTACGCAGGCTCGCGACGCCATCAGGCAACATGCGGGTTGGGAGCTCTGGGACCGGGAGGACATCTCGCGGTTGATAAGACAGGGATTACCCACAGTCAAACAGCGACACCTGGTCGATGTGTTTTTTTCCGGACAGCGTCGCGCACTGATTGGGGAACTCGAACCGTCACCTTGGTATACCCCGGATGCTTTTTTTGGGGCCGCGTCACAGATCAGTCGCGCTTTTTCGCATTCCTGGAATCTTGTCGGAAGGCAGGCGGAGCTTGATGAGTTGTCTCGCTTTGCAAACGACAGCGACCTGCCAGTGGCATTACTGGTTGCAAGCGGAGGCTCCGGAAAATCTCGTTTGCTAAAGGCGTTGGCGGACAGGATCAAGGAGGCTCGCCTGCCGCTGGACGTCTATTTTTTGTCCCATGATGCGCTTACTACTCGGAGTCTCGAGGAACTAGGTACAGAGCCGAAACTGCTCGTCTGCGATGACGCACACGACCGTGATGATCTGGGGATGCTTTTTGATTACGTCGCCGATCCGTCAAGGCAGGCGCGTCTGATTGTGTCAACGCGGCACTACGGGCTTGAACGCATCAGGCGTATGGCACGTGCACTATCGGGAAATGAGATGTGCTGTGTCTATTTGTCGAGGATGTCTCAAACCGACACTGAGGCGCTTGCCCGGCAGGCACTCAACCGATTCGGAGGGCCTGAATATCACGCTGTGCGATTGGCCACGCTCACCCGTGATTGCCCGTTAGCTACCGTGATCGGCGCAGAGGTACTATCCACGAGTAAAGCACTTCCGCCAGAATTTCTGTTTAGCGAAGAGAATTTCCGCGGTGAACTGCTCAGCCGTCTGGTTCAAAGCATCGTGGAGGGCGTTAGTAGCGGCCTGAATGCGAACGCGGTGCGTGTGACGCTCGCTGCAATTTCGCTACTCCAGCCAATCAAGGGTGAAGATTCGGCGTTAATAGACGCGCTTGCGAACATCGCTGGTCTTAAGTCCCATGAGATCGCCCATATAACCCGTCGGCTCGCGGATGCGGGCGTCTTGTTCGAAAGAGGATTTTCAAAGCGGATCGCTCCAGACCTGCTCGCCGATTTCATTACGGAAGAAGAATGTATATCTTCGGCAGGTCAGTCCACGGGATTTGCCGAAAGTGTGTTCGACGCGGTACCTGCCCCATACGTTGAACACATTCTTTCGAACCTCGGTCGCCTTGACTGGATCAAGTCAAACGGGGACACCCGTCAGAGTAGGTTGCTGGATGCTCTTTGGGAGCGGGTATTTGCCAACTGTGACGATAACCCTGCCTACTTGCGAGCGGCGGCAGCCGTTGCCTTCTACCAGCCAAATCAGGCATTGGAGTTTGCAGTTCGACTGATCCGTTCGGGCAAAGAGCGGGAGAGCGCAGCAAAGATCATCCGCAATGCCGCTTATAACTATGAATCTTTGCCAAAGGCATGCCAGTTACTATGGGACCTAGGCCGGCACGATAGAGGTGTGCTGGGTCGGAACCCATCTCATCCGATCCGTATTCTTGCCGAACTCGCATCTCCGGAACCCTACAAGCCCATCACATACATCGAGCGCGTAGTCGATTTCGCGTTGACACTGATCCCGATGGATAGTAGCTGGGAGTCTCCGTATACACCGCTTGACATCTTGGGTAGCGCTCTGGCGACGGAGGGGCACACAACGTCGTCGACTCATCGCGAAGTCCGTTTGAAAGCATTTCTGGTATCCGGGGAGAAAATAACCTCGATCCGGAAAAAGATCGTTAGCGCTTGCATCGACTTGCTCTTCGATCCAAGAACATCGCGCGGCTACCGTGCTGCTGGTTTGCTGGAAAGCGCACTTCGCTTCCCGATGGGGATGTTCAATGTGGCTGTCTCAACTGAAGGACGGGACCAATGGACCAGCGAGTTCTGCTGGACATTGAAGGAGATCAATAACCACCTTGGGCAGCGCGAGGTTTCACCAGTCGTCTTTAATCGGCTGGCTCACGCAGTTTCGTGGCACGCGAAGTATTTCGATGGCGCAACGACGCCGTTGGCGAAAGAGGTGTTGGCGAGGGGGAACGATAATCTCCGCTCTCGAACCATCAATCTTCTCATGGGCGGATGGGGGCGAATTATTGGCGAGGCGGGCGACGAGTATTCTCTGGACAACCGTGAGAAAGTCCTGAGCCAACTTACGGCTGAGATTCTTGAAACCTTTCCTGAGCCGCGCGAACTGCGTTCTTTCCTTGAAGATCGTCTTCGGGAGATTATAGATGCGGGGGACGATTCGGCGAACGCACCTCTCGGGCTCTTGAGTCACATCATCGCAGCGTCTGTCGGATTTGCAAGAGTCGTCATAGAGGACGCGCGTGTCAACGAGAATTCACTTGTCGGCCGGTTCGCTGGTATCGCACTCGCAAAGTTACTCCACGACGATGCGACATACGCTGAAGCAGCTGTGCTGTCGTACCTTGAGTCTGGCGACGAATCCGGCATATGGATTCTGGCCGAAGCCTATAACCGGTACCGTCCACGCGACGGATATACAGAAACCGATGTCCGGGCACTTAGAGAGATAGTCGGATCCGAATCGAAACCTGTTCTGTTACAAGGCGCGCAGACTATCGGCACGGTCGCGTCAGTTGATCAGGTATTTGCGCTGGAACTGCTCACGGCCGCAAATATGTCCGCAGATCCCGAGGTCGCGGATAACTATCTGATGTGGTTGTGCAATACGCGTGTTATTTCGTTTGAGGACGTGACGGGACAGCAGTTCGAGGTACTCCTCCAAAGACTTGTTCAACTGGATAATTTGGAGGGTTATTGGGTTCAGGAGTTTTTGGGGAAGGCCATCCGACGCCATACCCAATTGATGATAGATTTTTTTAAGCTTCGGGTGGAACGGGTCCTGGAGGGCAGTGATTGGCACTATCGGCCTATTCCATATGGCGCGTTCAGGCACGGAACGTTCGGTTTTATGGATCTGCCGAAGTCAAGATTCTGGCTAAGCTATCTGTTTGACTGGGCACGCGAGCGATCAGACGACGTCCTTTTCAGATATCAATTCTCGTACCTGATTGAAGGACTTTGTGCGCCGTTTGGCTCCGAATTTTTTTCCTATCTTGAGACATTCATCGATTCCGGTAAATTGGGCGATTTTGAACTGGCGATGACGATCCTCCGCGAAACGGCTCACTCGTTTGTCTTCGAGCAAGAGGCGTTCGTTATTCGATTTCTTCGTAAGGCAAATTCGTTCGGCATTGAGCTACAGGAACGTGCGACAAATGCCCTATATGCGAGTGCAACGGGCGGTATTCGAAGCGGGGTTCCCGGTAGACCGTTTGCTCGCGATCTGGCGCTGCGAGATGCGGCTGAGGCCGTTTTATCGAGAATAGGTCGCTTCGAACCAGCATATGAGTTGTATGAAGCTTTGCTGCGAGATGCGAATGCGGATATCGAGCGAGAACGAAAAATTGGTCAGGCAATGGACGAGGAAGATGAGTGAAGTCGGCGCCCTGAAGAGAGTGAATTCTTAGTACTCTCGCTATGCTCAAGGACGCGGGGCTCACTCCTTGGGCGGCGTGCCGCCCAGGCTTTTATGATTAGTCTTTCGGTTAATGAATGACATGGAGCGATATTGGGTTGGACGTGACCCTAGTCCCCTTCGCTTGGTTTCATGTCCGTCAGGAGGATATCCTTTACCATCCAGAACAGATTTTTGAATCGATGGAAGTGCACCGCATCAAGTGCTGGCACAATATCTTTAGCAAATTCCATCTTGCCCCCAACGATTTCTCGCGTTTCAGACAGATCGCTTCGCCTGACTTCAACGAGGGGATTTCCATTTTTCTTGACTCGAATCTCTAAATCCGGAAAGTTAAATACTAATCCTTTTCCAGACAAATTTTTCAAGCTCAGGACTTCGTCCTCGAAGAGAAATTCGATAGAAAGATTGAGAAGATCCGAGTATTTTTCTCGACCGCCTGACGATGGCAATAAAAGGGCCGCGGCACGCCCGCTTTGCGATATTTTTCCCGGCCTGTATTGAGGTTGAGGCCTGTTGCAGAAGTATGCCGGTAGTTTGTTGTAGGCATCGATACCCTCCTTATCGTGATCGAAAAGGGCCAACGCAGCATAAGTACTATCTTGTCTGATACTCGAAATTAGGCGAGAAAGTGTTTGAGCCCCCCCGGCGCCGCCCGCTGCACCACCGATCACATCACACTCCTTAATTAGGAATGGTCTTTTTTCGTTCGGAAATAGTTTCGAATATGCAATATCCAAAATCATCCGATCCGTTTTACCTTCCACGTACACAACTGGCGTTGTTGCGCGACGTGCTACACTTTGAAGTGCAACTAGTTCTTTCTGATGCGCTTGCAGCAGCGCCGATTCCGAAGTCGGCTCCCCCTTAAGCGCTTCTTCAGTTAGAAAATGTTGAGCACGAATCTGCGGATCATATTCTGATTCCAGATCCCAACGTCCACAAATAGCATCCCACAACTGATGCCATCGATACTTCCGCGTCAACATGAGAATATGACTGGGAATGTGAAACAACTCCCATGACATCATGCCCATAATTCGTGGAATATCGTCCGCGCGTTTATACTCCATGATTATGTCAAGAAAATCTAGGATTAAAACTCGTCCGATGTCAGTCGCCCATAACTCTATGCCATAGGTTTCTTCTTCGAAAGTCTCATCAACTATCGAAAACAAACCAGACGGTATTTGCGGGTCGGTAGCTTCTCTGAGTATGCGAATAACGGCTTGCAAACCAACCAAATCAGCTTGCGGGGAAAGCAATTTCAAAACTTTATTTTTTAGGATTTTTATAAGTCGCTCGGAATCCCATTCTCCCAGATACAGCTTCTCTTGAAAAACTTCGACCTCAGTAAAGTGGGGAGGAACGTAATAGGAATCGGTAGTCTCGCTAAATGCCGTTGGTTCTGAGCTGTCTTTCATAGTGCTCTCGTTATTTAAAAGGAATTTGAACAGCATCTTAAAGCGAGCGATGCATCATAGTTTGGTCGGCAATTTCCCGCATGATCAGAGTCTTCTCGCGTTTCGCCTAACAGACGCGCATGTTTACACAAAGACGCTCGTGATACTAGACGGCAACCCCAACAATCGAGGTTCTTTATCGGACACTCGTACCCCGGACCGGGTGACGGGTTACGTGGGCTCATTCATTTCGCTGTTTTTTTCGCTTTGTGGCGTCGGCGCGCGGGCAATGATTCGGTTGCATGGCCGCTGATCATGAAGGCTGACCAGGATGAGTGTCATTTTCGCGTTCGCACCGGTACTGGAAAAAATAGCATCTGCAGTGACCGACGACATACGTTCGAGTGATCCACAATTTCTGTGGATAAGGCTGTGGATTGGCGTTCTTCGACGGCAAATTGAGTGCCGCAACGAGAGCCGTATTGATTGGAGCTTGATACGTTTAGCGTATGAAGACGTTCCAGATAAAGAAATATACAGAACACTCCCAAGGTCTGTTGATTTCCACCGAATACTGACCCGGTGGGGGTGCGGCTAAATACTTGGACTGGTTTATGCTGCGATTCCCAAGCTCTCCCGGTATTCGAGCGGGCTGAGAGCGCCTAGCGAGACCTTGATCCGCTTCGCGTTATACCAGCGTATGTAGGAGTGAAGTACCTCAATGAATTGCTCGACGGTCGTAGTCCGCCAATCACGGGAATGGAACCACTCCGTTTTGAGCCGCCCGAAGAAGCCTTCGCAGGCCGCGTTATCGGGTGAGCATCCTTTGCGTGACATCGAGCGAACTAGTTTGGCATCACGTATGCGTGCGAGCCATCCAGGCCAGCGATAGTGCGCCCCGCGATCAGAGTGGACCACAGGCCGTTTATTACTGTTGGCTACCGTCTTGATGCCCTCATCAAGCATGGTATTTACAAGTTCGGCATCCGGCCGCGTGCCGATTGTCCAGCTCACCACCAGTCCATCGAAGCAGTCGATCAACGGAGACAGATACACCTTGCCGGCCGGGATCTGGAATTCGGTAATATCGGTGAGCCACTTCTCGTTCGGGGCTCCTGCGCGGAAGTCACGATTGATGATGTTCTCCGGCGCAGGGCTTATTTCTCCGCCGTAGGAGCGGTAGCGACGTCGTCTTGCTGTGGCAGCGGTCAGCCCATCCTGCCTCATCAAACGTCGCACCACTTTCTCCGAGATAACGACCTTCTGCCTGCCCAGTGCAGCGCGTATCCGGCGATAGCCATAACACCGGTGATTGACTTCAAAGATGTCTGCGATGACTCGGCGAGCGCCAGCATACTTGTCGGCCACGAGCAGACGCGCACGATGATAGAAGTAGGAACTGCGAGCTAGCCCCAATACGGCTAAAAGCTCTGACAACGTGTAGGTGTTTTTTAGGGCATCAACCAGCATCGTCTTCTCCCGGTTGCTCAGGAGTTGCGGGACGATGCCCATTCCTTTTTTTATCAGTTCGTTCGCCTTCTTCAGGATGTCGTGCTCGAGCTGCAGTTGCCGGACGTCGCGTCGAAGCGATTCGACCTGCTGTTCCAGTTTCGCACGCTCACTGTCAGGCGCTGGCTTCTTCTGGCGTTTCATGGATGCTGGGGCTTCACGACCGAGTAGCTGGTTCTTCCAATTGTAAAGCGTCGGCCTGCTCACGCCTGCTTTCTGCGCAAGCAGGCGCGCGCTTTCCTCTCTGGTGCACAGTTCGATGACTGCCGCCTGCTTCACCGCCGGCGATTTCGGAATGCTGCCAGTTGCTCTGCCGACAATGCGTTTTCCGATTTCGGGATGCAGTTCTTCGATCCAGGCGGCGAGCGTCCCGCGACTGGGATATCCCAACGCCCTCAAGGTTGCAGCAGCACAACGGCCCTGGCCTAAGTAATGATCGACGGCCACCTTCTTCCGTTCGGCCGAATATACCGGCCTGGAACGAACATAGCCGGTCCGCAAATCATGACATCGCTCGTATTCGAGATGCCACGATTTCAGAGAATTCTTGGTCGGATAACCCAGCTGTCGGATGGTCGCCCCGACGCGCTTACCCAACTTCAAATAAAGCCGGACCGCTCGCATGCGGTCTTCGTACGAGTACATGAACTACCTCCAGGTAGTCCAAGTTTTCGTCCGCAGCTCCGAGCGGCCAAGCTTCCAAGGGTAGTACCTGCTGACTCCGCCTGTCTCGCGGCGCTGCAACGGCCGCCTTGGCGCGCTCAATATCGCGGCTGAGCCAATCGGGTAGCACAACCTCGAGGATAGATGCATACAAGGCGGTCGCCGCAAGCCATGCGCGTGCTCCTGTGCATCGGGCCGCTTCCTCCCAGCGATAGCGAAGATTGTCCGCGAGGTTCGATTCGAGTCCAAGGTCATCGAAGGGCACCGGCTCGGGCGTAGTCGGTGCGAGAATAGTCGCCGGCGGCTGGAGGCCGAGGCGTGGCACGATCTCACGTGCGTAATGGCGACGTCCATCGGCGGTCAGCGTCAATCGGAAGGGCCAGTTCATCAAGTCTTCGTCTTCGCGTCGAACCAATCCTTTTGCGATCAGTTCATTGACCATCGCCTCAGACGCCGTCTCATTCGGATGCCGCAGGTAGATTGATAGCGTCGTGTCCGTCAACCCAGAACCAGTCGGCAGATCGAGCTCCTCGCCGCCGCTCGCAATCAGAGCGATGGCCAAGTCTTCTGCCGACGCGACTTGCGTTGAAAGAGTAGGGTGGCGTCGTCCCCTTTCCTGCCAGCGGGCTTCCCGTGCGATCTTGCCGGTGTGGGTTGCTCCCCAGTACTCGCGCACATCACCACCGAATCCACTCCTTCGAAGAACGAGGCCTTCGCGCTCCAGGCGGGTGAGTTCCTCACCAAGTTCAGGTTCGGAAAAGGTCCAGGTCGCCTCAACGCCGCGGATGGCTTCGAGCGCATACCAGGAATTGATGTTCCCTGCGTTGAACACTTCGTGCTCGAATACGGCGTCGCGGATTTCGGTTTTGATGGTTATCGCGGTCATTTGTCGTCTGCACGTCGCGTGGCGGGCGTGTTGTGGATTCAGCACGGTAGGCGGATTTTGCCATACCGCCGTGCTTGTGAGCCTGGGGCCAACAACGTCCAGGAGTCAGGCGGCTGTCGTTGTATAAAAACTGCGTAGCATTTCGTCTACGCCGCACCCCAGCAGGAGCGGAAGAATCCCACGAGTCTGGTGCTGCTGGGAGACGGCAACGGCAAACCGGAAGGCGTCGCTTGCTTGGCCCCGGCGCAGTCAATTCCCGACGGAAGCGTCCGTGCTAGAGGTCAGAAAGGGACCGTGCCTTTAACGCGGACGTCAAAAAGCAATCGGCAGTCACGTGATCTGGCAGATACAGATATGGTGTCGCAACGCAAAGTTCGCGTTCGCTCACGGCTGAGTGCAGCAAACAGAGACTCTGCCGAAGATGCAAGCGAGGCGAGATCTGCTAGCAACTTATCGGAGATTTCGTTGCAGTGATTCTGCGGTTGAAATTTCCTCAAAAATAAATCGAAGCAGGGTCGATTTCGATGATATACATCCCATGTCACACGTCGGCCGCGCGCAAAGCCACCGACGTTGGGGCCGCCTCTTCCGACTGAAGAGCTTCGGTGGTGACCGCTGGCGGGGACGGGTGGAACGGTGGCGCGCCAGGGATATCCGACCACGGGGGATGGGCTGAGATAACGGACGCGCTGGCGAAGCTAGATGCGCGGGACCCGAAATAGTCTGGCGGAGGCGTCGCATCAAGCGATGCCGGAAGGCACCTTGCACTCGCTGCAGAGGGCCGAAGGCTATTCCTGCTATCCTCGATCGAGGATATCTACGCTATACCCTAAGGAAGCATATGTTTGCTAAAGCATATGCTCAATCTTCGGGGGAGATGTTCCTGCGCGCATTTGATGTTTTGCTGACCAGGGGAGGTGTTGTGGAATCAAGCGTTCCCGAGCTGATGCTGGGGCCAGCTGCGTGCCTGCCTGGTAAGCGGGGCTGCAACGCCGAGCGATGACACCGGTTGTTCGCGGAGCGAGCAGTACGTGCCCGCCAACACCTGTCGCGCTTCGCTCATTGCAGTAGATCGGCCGACCACGTCCGCTTTGTGCGTTCAGATGAGCAACCGTGGCCGCCCTTCCTTCTCCGTCACGGACGATACTAGGCGTTCCTTGCGAATTGGGTCCCCGATGTGGATGTCTACAGCCAATGATGCTGCTCATTCACCTTGGGATGGGTTACTTCCGCCGCACGGACGGCCGCAAGGCATGGCTTGCTGATCCATCTCTTCATCGGACACTCTGTCATGAAGCTGTGTGATAGCACGCGTGTGCTTGCTTATGCGCAGTGCATAAGCCGACGTGAGCACGCAACCCTTCAGTTTTTTCACAAGCTGCCGTTGATGAAAATGTTGAATCGGATGTGCGGTGCGGTGGATTTTAGAACGTTACCTAGCAACTTTCCGATCCAGGGGCGACGGATAATGGGCGGCCGCTGAGAGCATGGACGTGCGAGGGACAAGGTCGTCGAACGAACATGAAGAGGGCAAGGCGTTCAATGCGTTATGTTGCGTCTGGGATGAACTGTCATGTTCCAACTAGGGCGTGGTTGGCAGGCTAGGTGAAAAGAGAAAATAGTGAGGCCAAGTGGAAGATCAGAACAAAAGGTGTGTTCGTCGGTTTCGATTTCACGGACTACGCAAGCTGAATTGGCACCAACGCCCGGAGCAGAGCAGCTACTATCAGCACATGATAGACAGCGGCCACAGTGTGTTTTTTGAATTGGGCGAATTGCTGATCGTCGTCGGGCCGAACGCAGGCGGAAAAAGTACTGTGATCGACCTATTCCGGGGACTTGCGGATGCAAGTCTTTGGCCAACTTTGGCGCGGGAAAACTACCCTGGTGCAGACTATTCCGGTTTCGACTTCGTAGGTTCCGATTTCGAACTTAGGGTTCGGTTCTCGAGAACCAAGCCGGACATGTCGATATTCGAAGAAGTCGCAATCACCGTCGTTGCAAATCGTGGTAGTGATGTCCGCTGTCCTGATGTGATGGCGAACAGGTATGGGCAGCCCGGCGATTGGGTAGCTGGAATCCAACCGATCCTGGATGACCTGGTTGATCTGAATGTTGAACATTTTCAGCCAGCCGGCGCGTTTCCAGCGGATGAGCTATCCGACGAAAATCTCGTAGAAATGTTGAATGAACTGAGCATGCATTTCCCTTCGGTCTATTCAAATCCACGCGTGCCAGCTTTCGTCCTGTTCAATCGAGAAACTAGGGAGCCCGGAAGGATAAGTGTCTTGTTCAAGGACGATCCAGGTCAACACGGGAATGTGCACCGCAAGATGTTGCCGCTTGGCTGGTTGCAACTTGCATCAATCCTTGCGTTTATGCGACGGTGCGCCCCGCATTCACTTGTTTTGCTGGATGAACCCGACCGTCACCTCCATCCAAGCCTGCAACGCGTCATGCTTGACATCGTGGCCTCGGAAGGAACGAGGCTCGAAGCGCAGACCATCATCGCCACACACTCGTCGGTTCTTACCAATCCTGAACTCGGTGCGCGCGTTAAAGCCAAGGTAGTCTCTGCGGCCCGCGGCAAGTTCGAGATGTTGCCGGACGCGCGTCGGATACTTGACGATCTGGGTGTTTATTCGGGAGATCTTGTTCAGGCCAATGGGATTATTTGGGTAGAAGGACCCAGTGACCGCATTTACCTGAAGAAATGGATCGAGCTTTATTGTCAAGCTCACAACGTCGAGCCACCGATCGAACGGGTTCATTACTCGTTCGTGACTTATGGTGGCGCACTCCTGAAGCACCTTACGATGACCGACGATCACAATGAAAAGGTCGACCTGCGTAGGATCAATCGAAATTTCGTCATCGTCGTTGACAAGGATCTCCCGGAAGCAAGTACGAGCCCGATCGGTGCCGAGAAACTGCGCATACTACATGAAGCAGCTCAAACCCATCCCGCTCCGGGAATCTGGGTCACGCAGCACTACACGGTTGAATCCTACCTGCCCAACAACTGGGCTGGTAAGCAGAAGCACGTCAAGGAATCTGCTGGCGTAACGAAAGTAGAGGGCATTGCGAAAGTGGATCTCGCCATGAAGTTTCAACGCGAGGTCGGGCAGTGGGAAGGCAGTTATCTTCAGGGGAGCAACGTTCCGGAGATGATCGCCGCTCTCACTAACAGGATTCGGGCGTGGCAGACCCCTCAGGAAATAATTGACCTCCCGTACATTCCTCCGTACATGGACGACTTTGGCGACAAGCCCGCGTGTTGACTATGTCGTAGCGTACGTCTTGAAACGATGCGGTGACGTTCCGATCGCGAGTTCGACTTGACCCGTGGTCGGGCGCTACCAGACGTAGGAGGTGCTGTCCTGAACGCAACAGTCGGCGGGTCCCTGCTTGAAGTAGTCGGTCGAGGGTATCAGGACAATTAAGCGCAAGCTCGCAATCTTCGCCCGCTGCTAGCCTTGGCTCTCCAGGTCGGATTCTCAGTTTCACCATATAGCGCCGGTGACAGGACAGTTCATGTCCCATCGGTGCTTTTCGGCGATTTACACCACGCCGTCCATGAATACCGAGGCGCATTGCGAGCTTTTCACGTTCTAGCAGCGACAGTTTCATATGCCAGCACGGCAGGTGTCTTTGGCGAGCTACTTGGGAGAAGCCTAATTCGGAATCGGATTGTTGATTTAACTTTTGCATGCTCCCGAACGCTCAGGTCGGATAGTATGTCTGCCGGAAAAGTTGAGGGCCGACAAGTGAAGTTTTGGGGTGGTGGATCGAGATGTTGAAGGAGTCAACGAAGGTGGGACATACGAACGGGGTTCGCGACAGTTGGAAGGAGGCGGAGGCGGCCATCAATTTCTGGCAGGCTCTTGAATACCTTGCCCCTCAGTCTCCACCGTCCGTCAAGCTGGAAGATTCCGTTTGGGAGTTTGAGCACGACGCAACTGATCGCGAGTTGCCGTGGAAGGACCCGAAGAAGCGGACCATTCTCGACCGACAGATTGGCCCGAGCCGGAAGTTTCAGCTCTTCGCGGGCATACTCGGTGGGAGCTACTTTATTGAGGTTGCGCGCCGATACCTCGGCGCGGTCCCGATCGACCATTCGGAATTGCGGCCGACCTCGCCGGCCGCGTGCGTTGTTCTGAATGTCAATGGGGAGGGGATGGCGAGCGGGCAGGTCTTTATAAGCACCGTACCGTGGGCGATGGGGCAGATTGCTAACGCGCGCGAACATGCCGCGACGCTTGATTTCCGGGGATTCTTCGGGATCGGTGGGCTTGAAGAGCAAATCCGCGAGAAAGTGCAAGACCTTATGGTCGAACGCCGGCTTCTTGCGAGAGTATCAGTTGAAGAGCCCTGTGGGGAAAGCGCGGCGGAAGAGAAAAAGACGGCGCCGGCTGTGGTTGCTCGCGAAGAACGCGGTGCGCCTGCAGTAGCGGAGTCCCGCCCCGAGCCGCCTCCCTTGCGGCCAGTAACGTCGGGCGATGTTCAGGCTATTGCCGACCTTGTCTTTGAGCTATCGGGCTGGTATCCCGAGCAGCATGAGAAGTGGCGCATCCAGGCTCTCTGGGCACCCGAAAACGAGGCGGCGGACAGCGAAGCATCCACGGCGTCCCAGGATGATCCTTTGAACAGCTTCTATGCTGAAGATCTGGAAGATGTGGGCGATGCGGTGGCGGCGCGAAATATCGGCGTCGGTTTAGAGGCTTATCTGAAGGGAGAGGATTCAATCGGCCGCGTTGACCTCGAGTCGGAGGTTGACCGGTTGATCGACGGGGTCCACCCGTCGAAACTACCGGCCGGCTGCTGGCCGGCCAGATTCCCCCTGGTGACAGCCCAGCAGTTCGCCGTCAATACCGTGATGAATGATCTCTCTGACGGTGCCGGTCTCTTCTCTGTAAACGGCCCACCCGGTACCGGCAAGACCACCATGCTCAAGGACATCATCGCTGCCGTCGTGGTGAATCGCGCGGATGTCCTCGTGGATTTCGAGACGCCCACGTCGGCCTTCGCGAAACGCCTTGGCATTGAAGAGTATCAGTATCCCGTGTATGAGCTCGATGCGCGTTTGCGGGGCTTTGGGATCGTGGTGTCGTCCGCCAATAACGGAGCGGTGGAGAACATCACGAAAGAGCTACCGGGACTGGCTGCGATCGCGCCGGGGATCGACATCGATTATTTCCCGGTGCTGGCGGATTCGGTAGCCGCGCCGCAGAAGGCGAAACAACGTTCGGCAACACAGGAGCGTTGGGGCCTGGTTACCGCGGTGTTGGGCAACAAGAGCAATCGCAGCCAGTTTGCGACCCGCTTCTGGTTCTCGGGGCTGCCGCAGAAGAAGAAGGAAGGGAAGCCATTGCCCGAACCGGACCCGCTGCGCTTGCGCTCCCTGCAAGATCTCGTTAAGACGGGTGAGCACGGCGCGCTATCGTGGGAAGAAGCACGCAGTCAATACCGTCAGGCGCGCAAGCGAGTGGAAGACCTGACGCGTATGGCAGCCAGCGTCGCCGACGCCATTCAGCTGAATACGCGCGCAATGTCTGCAAAAAGGATGGCCCTTGCAACATTGACTATCAATGAGCAGGCCCTCATCGGTCAGAAGGAAGCGGCGCGCCGGGCACAAACCAGTTTGGAGTCCGCTATTCGCGAGGGCCAGCGCGCCGTACATCAGGTATCGATCTGCAAGACATGGAGCGATGCCGATACGGAGAGGAAGGCACAGCAGAAAGCCTATGATCTGCTGCGCGAAACGGTAGACCCGGCCGCACTGGACGATGCTCGTACCGGGCATGAGACCGCGGTAGCCGCGATACGTGGCATTCAGACGGACATGGAATTCCACTTTCGGGGCAAGCCGGGATTCTTCTCAGAACTCTTCCGTACACAATACAGCCGCCGTTGGAACGTGCGTGGTGCTGCGCTCGAGCAGCAACTGCGCGAGGCGCGCGTGAGAGAAGCGACTGCTGCTGACCGACTCGCCAAGGAGCAAGCTTTCGGACGAAAGCTCGGCACATTGGCGGAGGCCGTCGCGGCTGTCGATCGGCATGAGGCGAACTGCAGGAAGGAAGTCGAACGAGCCGGGATATCGCTCGACGATATCTGCCGCGACGAAGGAGATGCCGGGCTTCCGGCCCGGCTCCTCGACAGGCTGACCCAGGCACGCGATCTTTCTGCCGGCGTCGTTCGCGATGCACGCGACACTCTGGGGCACGCGCAAACGCTGCTGGAGGCTACACAGCAGCGCATTGATGAGGCTCAGTCTCGAGTGATGCGGGCCGACGCCGATCTGGGTAAGGCGCAGCGCGTGTTATCCGCATCAGAGGTGTCTGCGGACAAGATTGCCCTATGGCATCTTTCAGCGCTGGATCGAGAGTCGTTGCACCGTGCAGTGCCCTATGAATTTCCGGCGCTGTTCGAGGCGCGCCGCGACGTTTTCGTTGCAGCTATGAAGCTGCACCAGGCATTCGTCGTGGCCGCGTGGAACCGCTTGTCCCGCACCCTCAGCGCTTTCGTGAGCCTGCTGCAGGGCAACCTCAATGTCACCCAGATCGAGAAGGGGCCGATTCATCTCTGGGACGCGTTCTTTCTGGTAGTGCCAGTGGTCTCCACGACCTTTGCCTCGTTCCCGCGGCTCTTTCGGGGTATTAAGAGCGAGCAACTCGCTTGGCTGATGATCGACGAAGCGGGGCAAGCGACACCCCAACAGGCGGCTGGCGCGATCTGGCGCAGCAAACGCTCGGTCATCGTCGGCGATCCGCTGCAACTGGAGCCGGTCGTGGGTGTGCCACAGGAGCTGATGGCGCCGTTGCTCCGCCGCTGCTCCGCCGAGTCACAATGGGCGCCGCCGCGCGCGTCTGCGCAGACGCTGGCTGATCGCGCCAACCGGCTCGGGATCTATCTCGGTGAACCTGACTCACAGGAGAGGATCTGGCTGGGGTCTCCCTTGCTCGTGCACCGTCGCTGTCTCAATCCCATGTTCCGCATTGCCAACAGCATCGCCTATGAGGACAAGATGGTCTATGGCACAAGTGAGGATGCCGGCCCCCACGGTATTGGGCCCAGTAGCTGGGTGCAGATTCCAGCGGAGCATTCTGATGGGCATTGGGTTGAAGCACAGGCGTTGCGCGCTATGGACTTGGTCGAGCGCCTTACGGGCGGCGTACTCAAGCAAAACGGACAGTTCAAGGTCTACGTTATCACGCCATTCCGAACGGTTGCTGGCAAGATCCGGCAGCTGCTTTACCGCCGCTACGGCGAGGCGAGCAAGGGGATGGCGGGGACGGTCCATACCTTTCAGGGTAAGGAGGCCGACCACGTGGTTTTTCTGCTCGGTGGCAATCCGTCCAGCCCTGGCGTGATTTCCAGTTTTGCTGGGGCAAAACCGAATTTGGTAAACGTTGCGGTTACGCGCGCCAAGCGTCGGTTGTATGTGGTCGGCGACCGTCGTTTCTGGACGGGCTCATCCGACGTCCACCGTATCTTTAACCGCCTGGCAGAGCATCTGGACAACGTGCCGGAAGAAATACCCGCGTAATCTACGCAGTGAGCTTGACTGGGCGCATGGACTGGGCCGGGGTGGCTTCGCAGCGCCAGCGCTGCCGTCCGACCGCCGGCAATCCCGTGGGAAGCACGACGCGAAGTCGGCGGTTGCGTACAGATCGATTGATTGACGGCGAGCATCGATTCGAAACGTTCGGAAGTAGCGTGGACGCTCACGGATGAAACGGGATATTGCGCTGGAATGCTCCAGAGGAACGGAAATGCAAATACGACAACTTAAAGTCACAAATTTTCGGGGCATCGCATCGTTAGATTGGTCCCCCAGTCTATCGTTCTGTTGTCTGATTGGCCCGGGTGATTCCGGTAAGTCGACAGTCCTCGACGCAATAGAAGCAACGCTTTCTTCGCGGTGGTTGTCGTTCACCGAAGCGGACTTCATCGGCGGCGACACTACGAAGACGATTGAGATCGAAGTCACTGTGGGCGAGCTGTCCAAGGCACTCAAGTCGGACGAACGGTTCGGGCTTTATATTCGGGGCTGGTCCGCCGAGGGGACGATTCGCGATGAGGCTGAAGATGGCGACGAGCCGGTCCTGACCATTCGGCTCACCGTGGATGCCACCTTGGAACCAGCATGGGAGATTTGCTGCGACCGAATCGAAGACGCGCGCACGCTCTCAAATCGCGATCGCGCACTCTTCGGTTTAGTCCGTCTCGCCGGTGAGGACGCTCGACACTTGGCGTGGGGCCAAGGCTCGGTGCTGTCTCGGCTGACCGGGAACAACGAGGAGGCCTCGGCCAGATTGGCACAAGCCTATAAGGCTGCCCGAGACAGCGCGGGCCTCCACGAGATCGAGGCCCTTATGGAGGCTGCGACGGCGGCTGAAGGGTTTGCCAAAGGCATGGGTGCTTATGTCGAGGGGGCATACGCACCCGGGCTGGAGCTTGGTCGCGGAGGTCTTTCCGCGGGCTCCATCGCGCTGCACGACGAGGGAGTTCCGTTGCGAATGGCCGGCTTGGGAACCAGGCGCCTGGCTACTCTCGCGATCCAGAAGTCCGCCGTATCGGAAGGCGCTATCGTTCTCGTCGATGAAATCGAACATGGGCTCGAGCCACATCGCATCATGGGGGCAATCTCTCAGCTTCGGCGCGACCAGACCGTCGCCTCAGAGGCGAATTGCCCGGTCGGTCAGATTATCCTTACCACCCATTCTGAGGTGGCCTTGGCCGAGGCAGGAGCGAGGTCGCTCTTCGTTTGTCGGACGTCCCGCCCGGATCGTGCGACTACGGTGACCAAGCCTGCGGCGCCCGATCCCATCCATGCTCTGATGCGGTTCAACCCGCGAGCGCTGTTCGCTCGGCGCATCCTGGTCAGCGAGGGGATGACCGAAGTGGGGATGCTTAACGGCCTGCGGGAGTTTTGGCCGCCTCGTCACGACGACATGCCATGCGAGCACAAGGGAGCATCAGTTGCGGATGGCAACGGTGGGCAAACTGTGTCAATGGCATTGGGATTGGCACAATTGGGATATTCCGTTGCAGTTTTCCGTGACTCCGACGTGCCATTGACCGTGGAGGCAGTGGCCTCGCTGGATGAGGCAGGGATTCCAGTGTTTGAATATGGAGGAGAGCTGGAGTCCGAGCACGCACTGTTTTCTGCGGCGAGTGACCAACAAGTTCAGCTTCTGCTTGAATATGCTCGCGAAGAGCGTGGTGCCGGGAAAATCAACGACAACCTTCTCGCTGCGTTGGATCTGGATCGCGTGACTATCGCGGGCGATTTCGTGGTGTGGGAGTTGATTTCCGCGTTCGACGGTCGCGAGTTGCGTGAGAAGATCGCGGGAGTCTTCGGTGCGAAGAAGTGGTTCAAGGATCAACGCATTGGCCGTGGTCTAGCTCCTATTGCGTGGGACATTGCAATGACGAGCCCTGAGTCCCCGATAGCAGTAGCGCTGGCTGCTGCTGAGGCTTGGCTATATGCTTGAAGCCGAACAGCTTTTGGGCTTCAGTAAAGGGGCCATTGTCGCGCCGGCAGGGCACGGAAAAACTGAGCAGATCGCCAAGGTCGCGGCGCTCGGACGACGTACTCTAATTCTTACTCATACTCACGCCGGGGTCCATGCCATCCGGTCGAGACTCAAGCGTTTGAAAGTTCCACATGCGGCGGCAGTGGTCGATACAATCGCCGGCTGGTCAATGCGGTATGCCCATGCCTTCCCCGGAATTGCACAGCCTTGCGAAGGTATGCCGCAAGGTGCGCAGTGGGACAACCTGTACAGAGGAACCATTCGAGCCCTCGCAGTTGGCGCGGTTCGTCAAGTGGTCGAAGCCTCTTACGACCGCATTCTGATTGACGAGTATCAGGATTGCAACGGTTCCCAGCACGAGCTTGCGACGACGTTGTCCGCCATCGTCCCGACTCTGATCTTTGGCGATCCGATGCAAGGTATCTTCGAGTTCGCTGGCGCGACTCTCAACTGGGAGACGACCATTTTCCCGTGGTTTCCCCTGGTCGATGAGCTTGACGTTCCTCATCGGTGGCGGAATCGTAATCCCGAGCTTGGAGACTGGATTGCGGACGTCCGGGAAAGGTTGATGCGGGGTGAGGGGATAGACTTCTCGGTTGGACCGGTCGCGTTCCGTCGCGCCGACACGGCGTTCGATATGGGGCCGTTGTTCGATGGCTTCGACGGCGTTCAGGGCAGCGTCGCGGCTGTTCATTGCAACAAGGGAATCTGTTATCGACTAGCTCGCGCAGCGGGCGGCGGCTACCAAGCTATTGAGGAGGTGGCTGCCAGGCGGTTGCAGGAGTTCTGCGTCGATTGGGATGCTTGCGATTCACGTCAAAGCCGAGTCGATGTCATCACGGGGCTGGTGGACGATTGCGTCAATGTGAAGCCGCTAGAGGATGGCGAGGAGGACAACCTTGCCGATCTGGCAACCAATGCGAGAATCAGGCTAGCGGTAGCCGATCTTTTTGGTCCTAGCGCCGCGGAGGCGGGGGCGACAGTCTTGTCGTTGATTCCTCGGCGTGCGCGCTACCAGCTCTACCGCAGGGAACTTTGGCGCGATGTCGAGCGCGCCTTGGCGGACGTTGCGGCTGGACGCTGTGTGTCGATGACAGATGCCGCTGAACGAGTGAGGCAGCGTGCGAGCCTCACGGGACGTCGGCTACCGCAGAGAACTGTGTCAACCCCATTGTTACTGAAGGGGCTGGAGTTCGACCATGTTGTGGTACCCGACGCTGCGCATTTCGCCCGGGAGCAACGCGCGCAGGCGAAGCTTTTCTACGTTGCAATTTCCAGGGCTACACATTCGTTGACCATTTCCGCTCCGGACAATTGGGTGCAATTTCAGAGACCTGACCTTTAAGCTTATTACATCTTCGGTGGTCGCTGACGGTTGCTGCGTCTCCTTTAATAATAACGAATTGCTATCTGACCAAAGAGATAGAACACAATGCGACAATTGAATCGCTATAACGTACCGACGCCACAATTTTTTTCTTCTGGAAAGGCAACATCGTATAGACAAAAGGTGCGTGAATACCTGGAAGAGCCAGATTTTCACAGGCCTCCTGAGTTGAGTCTGGAACATAGGGATCGGAGCGAACTGCTGGAGGTACTGTCGGGGTGGACCTTTGGAAAATGCTCCTATTGTGAAACACGCCTTCACAGCGGGAGCCGTTCTGAGAGTCTTGACCATTTCAGACCGACTCGGGCTGCAGACCGGGGGCGAGGGAGAATAGACCGCCTCCACTATTGCTGGCTAGCGGTGGAGTGGGAAAATTTGTATGTTGGCTGCGCTGCGTGTGCTTCGATAAAGGCCAATCTCTTCCCCTTGATTAGAGGGCGAAGTGCGCTAGGTGCGAGCATCGAATCATTGCGCCGGACTGAGACTCCTGCGCTCCTTGATCCGGCATACGATAAGGTAGAGAAGCATTTGAGTGTTGCCCCTTCAGGAAGGATGTACGGTCTCACACAGCGTGGTACGGAGACTATCTCAGTTCTCGACCTGAATCGCGACGACTTGCTTCACAGTCGAGAGAGCGCGTTACGTGAGTTTATTTTTCGGTGGAATGAAGCCTTCGAACAAGCGAAGATGCCAGCGTTAACTTCGATATTCGAAGCGGTCCGAAAACTACTCCTGCCTGAGGCGACATTTTCGGGAGCAATAGCGCTTCTGCTACATGGTCTTATGCCGAGAAGAGTGCGTAGGATGGATCTGCACTCAATATCAGAATGGGGCCTTCGACAAATCGTTAACACTGTAGGATTTATTGATCGGAATGAGGTTGAACGCGTATTCGAAACGCGTGACCGAGCAAGAGACTCCCGATATCTTTTGGGGCACGTGCAACGGCGTGCACGGCCGATCCGTCGAATCGAAATCCGAAACTTCAAGGGGATTCGAGAGGCAGCCGTTGACTTTCCGATGCCTGATGGGAAGGATGCACAGTGGGTTGCATTCGTTGGGCCAAATGGTGTCGGCAAAACGTCTATGCTCCAGGCACTGGCGCTTTCCTTGGCTGGACCAGTGGTTGCATCGGAGATGATCGACGACGCAAAGACGATTATCTCGGAGGGTGCGTCAGCGGGGGAGATAAGGCTCGAATTCTGGCACTCGGATGAGCCCAACGTTATAACCTTCGAGAGAACCAGTCGAAGTTTTGGCGGATTCGCCTCTGCGCCGTCTCCTGTCCTTGCATACGGGGCGTACCGTCTGCTGGCCCGGAAAGTCATGTCGCGGAAGCAACGGCGCAATGATTTTCGGCTGCTATCGCTTTTTGACGAGCACGCAAAGATTAATGGTCCGCACGGCTGGTTCACGAAGCTTGCTGGGCAAAGATTGCGTGATGCAGCAGACCTTGTGCAACAGTTGATGCTGGAGCCGACTGCGGTCGTGAACATCGTAGATTCGAAGGTCGAAGTGCGAATAAATGGCCGCGAGCAGCCGATCGATGCAATGAGCTCCGGGTTGCAGAACATATTCTCCCTTGCGACCGATATTCTGGAGGTGGTGTACTCGTGGGGGGACAGTGCTTTGGGAGCGCAAGCGACAGTCTTGATTGATGAGCTGGATGCTCATTTGCATCCGGCCTGGAGACTCCGCATCGTAGAGCGACTGCGGCGGGCGTTCCCGATGATCCATTTCATCTATAGCACACACGATCCTTTGACCTTGCGAGGCGTCCGGGGACAAGACGTCCAGATCCTAAATGCGTCGGAGCAAGGGACGCTGTCAGCGCGGTCTGCGCCGGGTGACATCGATGGACTATTCGTCGATCAGCTTCTCACTTCCGACTTGTTTGGGCTCAATACGACGTTGGACGAGAAACTGGACGGTGAATTTGTCCGGTACTACGATTTGCTGGCGCGGGGTGATTCCCGCTTGAACGCACGTGAGCGAGACGAACTGCGAGGACTTGAAGAGTCTCTGCACGATGAAGGAATGATGGGCGTGACCCAGCGAGAGAGAATAATGTACCGCGTGATAGACAGGCAACTCGCAACTTTACGAGATGCTGGCGATGGAGGCGAACTGTCGGAGGACGCGATCAAACTCATCGAAGAGCTCGTGCAAAGTGACCAAGAGTACAAGGGGCTGCTAGGTGATTAAGCGAGACCGGCCATTTGGTAGCGAACCTGAGATTTTACAAGGCGACCGCGCGACGAACGAGCAAAGCCGCGCTTCCGGTTACTACGCGACGACACCTGGTGGCTTCCCGGCGTTCGGCGGCTTTCACGTTTACCGAGACGCGGAGGTGAAGCAGGCGCTTAACGCGATTTTTGAAAAGAAGTGCGCGTACTGCGAGTCGAGATTCGTGAATCAAGGGGTCCAGGTTGAGCATTTTCGGCCCAAGGGGGGAGTGCAGCTGACGCGAGCCCCGGCAGCTACAATTGGCTATTGGTGGCTCGCATCGGAATGGACAAATCTACTCCCCGCATGTAGTGATTGCAACACGGAAACTGATCATTTTCTGCCCGACGGATCTGTGAGGAAACTCGGGAAGGGGAACTACTTCCCCTTGATGCCCGGTCAGGGGTGTGCCCCTTCGGGGGGATACCTCCATACAGAATCACCGCTACTCATCAATCCGACGCTCGATGATCCACATCGTTACCTTGAGTTTACTGTCGGCAGTTTTGGTGGGCAAACCCGGTCCTTCGTTCGTCCTGCCGAGCTCGACCCTATTGGTTTGATGAAAGCGGAGGCGACAATAGAAGGCTTCGGCCTGAACCGCCGACGGTTGGTCGCAGCGCGTACGGCCAGATTGACTTCACTGGAACGGGAGCTATTCGCTTGGCGAAGGCTGGTTATGTCAGCGGACAAGATGGCGTCCGAAGCTGATAAGGAAGCGACGCTGATGGAAGCGAAGACACTGCTTGACGATATCCTGAGTAATTTCGTCAAACACAACAAACCTTACTCTGCGGCTTGCTTCGCGTTTGCCAAAGCGTGGCTGGCAGGCGATCGGCCAGGAACTGTGCCTCGGCAGATCAACGACGACGTTGATGACGAAGACGAGGACGACTATGAAATCGTCATCTAAGGCGGTTCGTGCGATTTGTGGGGAAACGTCGATCCTGCCACTATCGGGTCGCCGCCGGCTCTGACCTCGACGGTCGTGGCCGACATCAACGCACAGAGGACTGGCTCACGGCGGGATGGACCTCAACAAAGCAGGATTCGAGGTCCGTCTTGCAGAAGTTCCAAATCGTTTTGGTCAACCGTTGGTGTCAACCCACTCACGAGCCCAGACGATGCCGGCTGTCATCGCATGACGATGACAGCCAAGAGCTTATAGATTTCCGGCAGAAATTCGATTTCCTCAGCGAACAGGACACGTTCGAGTACGGGCAGAAGCGAGCTCAGATTTTCATCGACCCCATCCTGTCGACCGCATCGTAGAGAAGGGAATTGGACGAGGGAATCGAGACGTCACGGTTCTAGTTTCGCGCTGGAGCTTGCGGTTTCCAGCAAGTCGACTGTCCGAAGTAGTCTGTTTCGGCTGAGCCTGAGATAGCTTGGTTACTAGTTTGACAAGATGTCAAATAGCTGACCACCAGTGCGTATTTCAAGTGCCTCGATGTGACGGCTGTGCGGCCGCAAGTCTGCTGCCTGCAAACGGGTCTTGACTCCAGTCTACCTTCGTCCGCGTCTCGGTCGTCGCCGACGCCGCGGGCGAGGTGCGCTCGACCGCGAAGTGCTCCATTGATTGCCCTGCGCTGATGGCTTGCTTGAGCCATTGAGGCATCTCGCCGTCGCCCGACCAAGCTTCTCCTGTCGCGCTGCGGTACCGGGCAGTTTTCTGTTTAAGCTGGTCTTCGGCGATTGCGGCTGCCAGGTCATCGAGTTCAATGCCGACTTCAGCCATTCTGCGGCGCAGGTACGCGACCATACTGTCGCGCTTTCGCTCATCCATGGTTTCCCCCCCCGTTTTACGATTTGCTCGCCTTTCGCGAGCCTCCTGATTAACGCAAACGCCGTTCCTTGAGAATATCACTCTGGATTTGGTATAGCTGATGAGGTTCGATGCTTTGTTTGGAGTAGTTGTGAACGGCTGTGAGAAACCGACACTAGACGGCGGCATCGATCAGAGATACCGAATGGTCCAGGTCTGCTGAGCGGTTTGGTAATGGTTTGTGT
>NZ_JACHDC010000021.1:0-183001 GCF_014200875.1 Paraburkholderia sp. HC6.4b | reverse complement strand
CTCAATGACATCGCCAAATTGCTCAACGGGCGGCCTCGCCAGACGCTCGGCTGGGACTCCCCCGAGGAAGCAATGGCTAAAGAGTTAGAGAAGGCTGGATTAGCTAAACGTTGCACTTGACTCTTGAGACTGCCATTCCCGACCAAACGCCTTTTCGGCTCCTGCCGCTTTTGACCGTTATTGACAGTTTCAAACGACGGTTCAAGGGCGACCTGCACGCCGCCGCGAAAGACCCGAGCACGAGCTGCGGCAATTGGGAGACTCCACGCCCCGTTCCGAGATGGATGAGGCTGAGTGTTTCGCGGACTACCATTCAGACATGGAGCAGTGTCAGGTGGCCCGAGCAATGTATCAAGATCCACGCACCTATGCGCTCTGCACACAGCGAGCATTCGATAAATTCCAGGCATGCAGGGGATATTGAGATGACTAAACCGGATCGGGCTAGCGTCATTTTTTATGACGCCGATACTCAGCAGTTAAAGATGTGCACAGTTTCACGGGTTCACGTGCAAGCGGCGATTGATCGAGCGCTGGCAATCACTATCCCACCGGATGCTCCGGAAAATTCAATGTTGCCAGTGACAGACGAGGACGCTCGGAAGCTTGGAGGAATGGCGATTCTGATTCAGGCAATCGCGCATCCCGAATTGCGCGAACGGCTGAAAATCACGACTGAGCAGCCGATGGACTGGGCACCGGCCAAGCCGCCCACGGAATGACAGTGGCTCGTCCGCCTTACTCAGTGGCCCCGCCGCAGCCACCCCGGCGGCGGCTCGTCTGTGACCGCGGCAGCGGACAGCAGATCCGGCACGTCGGGTGCCCGCCCATCTTGCGCCGGACCCTCTGGCAGAACACCCCAACATGGTCACAACATGGGCACAGCCGCAGGGTGATAACGTGCAATCCCCTGCTGCGCCAGGCTCTCGGAAAGCCTTCATTCGCCAGGGACTTGCGAAACGCGACAGGGCTGGACTGAATATAATGACTGTTTGCCTTAGCCAAAGTCAGAATTGACTGTTCCCGGAATCCATGAACACACCGCTCGTGAACGCCTCAGGTAACGCTTCCGGTCTCACTCCCGCCGCGGCGGCGCCCGCCGCCCTGCCCATCCTGCCGCGCCCGTCGGCCGAAGAATTCACCGCCGTGCTCGAGCATGGCGCGTACATGCCGCTGCCGCAGTTCGGCGTGATCGACACGACCGGCGACGACGCGGCGAGCTTCCTGCACGCCCAGTTGACCAACGACGTCCAGCATCTCGACGCCGCGAACGCGCGCCTCTGCGGCTACTGCTCGGCCAAGGGCCGGCTGCTCGCGTCGCTCCTCAGCTGGCGCAGCGGCGATACGATCCGCCTGCTGGTATCGAAAGACGTGCAGGCCGCGGTGCAAAAGCGGTTGTCGATGTTCGTGCTGCGCGCCAAGGCCAAGCTCGCCGACGCGAGCGGCGAGCTCGCGGTGGTCGGCCTCGCGGGCGACGTGCGCGGCGCGCTGTCCGGCGTGTTCGACGCGCTGCCCGACGGTGTGCACGTGCAGGTCGACGGCACAGCGGGCACGCTGATCCGCGTGCCCGATGCGTTGGAGCGGCTGCGCTATCTGTGGATCGGCCCGAAAGCGCAGATCGAAGCGCTGCTGCCGTCGCTCGACGGCAGGCTAAAGCGCGTGTCGCCGGCCGTGTGGGACTGGCTCGACATCCGCGCGGGGGAGCCGCGCATCACGCAGCCGGTCGTCGAGCAGTTCGTGCCGCAAATGGTCAACTTCGACGTGCTCGGCGCGGTCAACTTCCGCAAGGGCTGCTATCCGGGTCAGGAAGTGGTCGCGCGCAGCCAGTATCGCGGCACGATCAAGCGGCGCACGTCGCTCGCCAACGTCGCCGGCGAGCTGGACACGGTGCGGCCCGGCACCGAGCTGTTCCACTCGGACGATCCGGGCCAGCCGTGCGGGATGATCGTCAACGCGGCATCGGCGCAAGGCGGCGGCGTCGATCTGCTGGTCGAGACCAAGCTCACGGCGCTCGACAGCGGCAGCGTACATGTCGGCGCGGCCGACGGCCCCGCGCTGCGCTTCCTGACGCTGCCTTACGGGCTGCCGGCCGAAGTCTGATCGTTGGAGAGGGTAAAAAGCGGCGCAATCGGGCGCCGTTTTTTTATTGACTGCTTTATTCTCGTCTGTTTTTTGCCGCTTTCGTTTGCCGCCTGCGTCGCTGCATCTGGCGGCCGCCCCATGCTCTGAACGGGAGATGCTCCCCGATGTGCCTGATCGTTTTCGACTGGCGACCTGATGCGCTCGATGGTCCGCTGTTCACGCTCGCCGCGAATCGCGACGAGTTCTTCCGCCGCACGGCCGAGCCGATCGGCTGGTGGCGCGACGCGCCGGAGGTGCTGGGGGGCCGCGACCTCGTGGGCGGCGGCACGTGGCTCGGGTTATCGCGCGACGGCCGCTTCGCCGCGCTGACCAATTACCGCGCGCCGGGCGAAATGCGCGCCGATGCGCCGACCCGCGGCACGCTCGTCAGCGACTGGCTCACGAGCGCCGCGCGCGACGCCGACGGCAATCCACACGAGACGCCGCTCGCGTATCTGCGGCACGTCGCGCAAAAAGGCGACATCTACAACGGCTTCAATCTGCTGGTCGGCGACTGGACGCGTCGCGAGCTCGCGTGGTACTGCAATCGCGGCGTCGTCGACGCAAACAGCGGCCCCGCGCTGCTCGCGCCGGGCACGCACGGCATCTCGAACGCGGTGCTCGATACCGCGTGGCCGAAGCTGGTCAAAAAGCGCGGCGAGCTCGGCGCGCTGCTCGCGCGCGATCCGATGCCGCCGCTCGAACGCCTGATCGATCTGATGCGCGATCCGCGGCTCGCGCGCGACGACGAATTGCCGTCGACCGGTATTCCGCTCGAACGCGAACGCGTGCTGTCGGCGGCGTTCATCGAATCGCCGGACTATGGCACGCGCAGCACCACCGCGCTGCGCGTTGCCGCCTATGGCGACGTGATCGGCGTCGCGGTCGCCGAGCGCAGCGACGACAACGGCTCGCACCGGATCGTGCGGCCCGGCGATTTCGAACGCAGCTTCGCGTTCAATGTCGAGCGCGACCGGATGAGCGTGGCGTGATCGTTTGAGCACCGCCTGGCCGGCGCATTCGCTGCCGGCCGCTCATCGCTTCGCGATCACCGCCCTCACCCGATGCCGAATGCCGCGCGCAACGCCGCCGCGGCGTCCGCATGCGCCTGCGCGACTTCGGGCACGAAGCCGCCCATCTTGAAGAACTCGTGGATCATGCCGGCGTAGCGTTTGAGCGTGACCGGATTGCCGAGCGCACGGAGTTTCTCCGCATACGCATCGCCCTCGTCGCTGAGCGGATCGTATTCGGCGGTCGCGATCCACGCGGGCGCGACGCCGCGAAAATCCGGCGCACCGCGCTCGCCGTCGAGCGGCGCGAAACGCCAGTCGTCGCGATCGCCGCTATCTCGCACGTAGTGCTCGAAGAACCACTGGATCGTGTCGCCCGACAGCAGGAAGCCGTCGGCGAGGCGCGAGTGCGAGTCGGTCTGCTGATGGCTGGTCGTGCCCGGATAAATCAGCAATTGCAGCGCGAGCGCGAGGCCGGCGTCGCGCGCGAGCACCGCGCAAACCGTCGCGAGCGTGCCGCCCGCGCTATCGCCGCCCACCGCGAGCCGCGTGCCGTCGATGCCGAATTCGGCCGCGTGCGCGTGTAGCCAGCTGAGGGCGTCGAAGGCGTCGTCGACAGCGGTCGGAAACTTGTGCTCGGGCGCGAGCCGGTAATCGACCGACAGCACCGCGCACTGGCCGTCGCGCGCGAACATCCGGCACAGCGCATCGTGCGTATCGACGCTGCCGACCGTGAAGCCGCCGCCGTGGTAGTACACGAAGGCAGGCAGCGGCTCGGCCCAGCCCGGCTCGACCGGGAAGTAGAAGCGCGCGCGGATCGTCGCGCCGTCGCGCGTCGGCACGCGCAGATCTTCGACGGAGAACATCGGCGCGCTCGCGATCTCGAGGATCGGCGCGCTTTTCTCGTACGACGCGCGCGCCGCTTGCGCGCTCATCTGGTGATACTGCGGGCGTTTGGCCCGCGCGATCATGTCGAGCACCTGCTCGATCGTGGGATTCAGCGGCATGGTTTCGGCAACGTGGTGCGCGTCGCGCATCGGGCGGCGCGCAGTGCGTGCGCCAATTATTGTCAGGAGCCGGCGCACCGGCCGCGCAGCCGGCCGCTACTGCGCGTTCTTCACCTCGGGCTTCAGCGACATCGGATCGGATGGCTCGCGCAACTGCTCGATGTCCTCGTGACGCAGCTTCACGGTCGCCATGATGCCCGGATGCGTGATGATATAGAAACGCCGCGCGGCGATCGCCTCGAACGCGATGTCGGCGACATCGTCGGCCGTGAGCTTGCCCGACTGCACCGCGCGCTGCAACTGCTTGCCGGCCGCGATCTGCGAGCGCGTCGGCCGGCCCGCGTTGCGCAACTCGTCGGGACGCGCGCGCTCGGCCTCCGCGATGCCGGTCGGCACGAAGGCGGGACACAGCAGCGAACAGCCGACCTCGCCGCCCGTGCCGGCCTGCGCGAGCTTCAGGTCGTGATACAGCGTCTCGGTCAGCGCCACCACCGCATGCTTCGACGCGTTGTAGATGCCCATTGCCGGCGGCGCCAGCAGCCCCGCCACCGACGCCGTATTGACGATATGCGCGGGCTCCTTCTGCGCGAGCATGATCGGCGCGAACGCGCGCACGCCGTGCGCGACACCCATCACGTTGACGCCGAACACCCACGACCAGTCGTTCGCCGAGCTTTCCCACAGGAAGCCGCCGGTGCCGACGCCCGCGTTGTTGAACAGCACGTGGACCTTGCCGAACGCGGCGAGCGCCGCCTGCGCGAGCGCCTCGACCTGCGCGGCGTTCGATACGTCGGTCGGCACGCCGATCGCCTCGGCGCCGGTTTCGCGCAAGGCGTCGACGGTTTGCGCGAGCTGGTCGGTGTTGACGTCCGCGAGTACGAGCTTCATGCCGAGCGCCGCGCCCTTGTGCGCGAACGCGCGGCCAAAGCCGCTGCCCGCGCCGGTGATCACCGCCACCTTGCCCGCGAATTCGAACATTCTGTGACTCCCTGGTTGAGCGGCGGCTTGCCGTTGCATGATGACGTCGCGCTCAGATCAGCTTGACCAGTTGCTTGCCGAAGTTACGGCCCTTCAGCAAGCCGATGAATGCCTCGGACGCGGCTTCGAGCCCTTGCGCGATCGTCTCGCGATAGTGCAGCTTCTTTTGCGCGACGAGCGTGCCGAGCTGCTTGAGCGCCTCGGGCCACACGTGCATGTGTTCGCTGACGATGAAGCCCTGCACGAGCAGCCTGTGCGTCAGCATCAGCGACGGATGCTTGAGCGGCAGCGGCTGGCCGTCATAGCCCGCGATGAAGCCGCACAATGCGATGCGCCCGAACGCGTTCATGCGCGCGAGCGTCGCGTCGAGCCCGTCGCCGCCGACGTTCTCGAAGCAGCCGTCGACACCGTCGGGCGTGACGGCCTTCAGGTCCTGGTACAGGTTACCGGCCTTGTAGTCGACGCACGCGTCGAAGCCGAGCGTCTCGACCACATAGCGGCACTTGTCCGCGCCGCCCGCGATGCCGACCGCGCGCGCGCCCGCCGCCTTCGCGAGCTGGCCGACCACGCTGCCCACCGCGCCGCTCGCCGCGCTGACGACCACCGTCTCGCCGGCCTTCGGCGCGATGATGCGGTTCAGCCCGTACCATGCGGTGACGCCCGGCATGCCGACCGGCCCGAGATACGCCGACAGCGGCACATGCGTGTCGTCGACCTTCTGCATGCCCGTGCCATTCGAGGTGCCGTACTCCTGCCAGCCGAACATCGCGACGACCTTGTCGCCGACCGCGAACTTCGGATTCCTCGTCTCGACGACCTCGCCGACCGTGCCGCCGATCATCACTTCGTTCAGCGGCTGCGGCGCCGCGTATGACTTGCTGTCGTTCATGCGTCCGCGCATATACGGATCGAGCGACAGATAGTGGTTGCGCACCCGTACTTCGCCGTCGGCGAGCGGCGCGAGCGGCGTTTCGACGAGCTTGAAGTTATCGGGCGTGGCTTCGCCTTGGGGGCGCGAAACCAGCAGCAATTGGCGATTGATCTGGGCCATGCGGTCGTCTCCTTGGGTTGTTGGGTGCTCAGTCGCTCGGACCGGGCTTCGCCGCCGGGTCGCTGCGCAGACGCTGCCGCGTGACGTCGCGGCCCACCGCGAGGCGGCGCATGTATTTGAAGGTGCCGAGCGCTTTCGCGACGAAGTGGCCTTCGCTGTCGCGGATCTCGCCTTCGCAATAGGCCATCGTCGTCGAGCGATGCAGCACGCGGCCGGTCGCGCGCAACTCGCCGCGTCCCGGCTGCATGAAGTTGACCTTCATCTCGACGGTGACGACGCCGACGCCGTCGCCGGCGAGACTGCGCGCGGCCATCGCGAGCGCGACGTCGGCGAGCGTCATCGTGACGCCGCCATGCGCGACGTCCCACGTGTTCATATGATCGCGTTGCAACGGCAGCACGACTTCGCTGACGCCGTCGGCGGCCGACAACAACTGTGCGCCGAGACGGTCGATGAAGGGGCTTTCGGGCAACGATGCATGGCCCGTTCTGGATGAGGTGGATGGATCGGTCATGGCTCAGATATCAGATTTCGTAGCCGACGGCGCATGTCGAGCGTACGGCGGGAAATGATACCCGCTATCGCGTTGACGCATGGGCTGCCATCCGTGCCGCGAGGCGCCCTAGTCTGCGCACCGCTTCGTCGGTCAGATCCAGATCCGCACTCGGACAGCTGAGCCGAATGAAGTGATCGAAACGCCCGGCGTTCGAAAATACCGTGCCCGGCATGATGCGAATACCGTCATGCAACGCGGCGTCGAATAAAGCCAACGACGATACGTGACGCGGCAATTCGATCCAGAAAAACATCCCGCCGCGCGGCGGCGTGAACCGCGTGCCGTCGGGAAACGATGCCGCCACCGCCGCGGCCATCCGCTCGCGCCGCAGCTGCAAGCTCTCGCGCAATCGCCGCAAATGGCGCTCGTATGCGCTCGTCTCCAGGAACCCGGCGAGCACGACTTGCGACAACTGCTCGTTGTGGCGCGACTGCGCGAACTTCAGCATACCGATGCGCGGATGCCACCGGCCACCGTTGATCCAGCCGACGCGCATGCCAGGTGCCAGTGTCTTGTTGAACGATGTGCAATGGATCACGGTGCCATCGGTGTCCCACGCCTTCAGCGAGCGGGGCGGCGGCGCGGCATCGACGAGCTCGCGGTAGGGATCGTCCTCGATCAGCGCGATGCCGGCGCGCGCGCACAGTTCGACGAGGCTCGCCTTGTGCGCGTCGGGCATCACGCTGCCGAGCGGGTTTTGCAGGTTCGGCACCACCACGACCGCCTTGATGTCGGGATGCGTGTGCAGCGCGAACGCCAGCGCCTCGATCGCGAGGCCGATGCTCGGGCTGGTCGGAATTTCGAGCGCGCGCAGGCCGAGACTTTCGAGCGCCTGCAGCAAACCGAAGAAGCACGGCGATTCGACCGCGACCGTGTCGCCCGGCTGCGTCACCGCGCGCAACGCGAGGTTCATCGCTTCGACGCCGCCGTGCGTCATGATGATGTCGTCCGCGCCGATCTGGCTGCCGGCCTCGAGCGCGCGCCGGGCGATGATCGCGCGCAACGCCGGATCACCCTGATCGGGCCCGACGGCGGTCAGCAAGGTGGGCCGCCGGCGCAACGCGCGCACCGCGGCCTTTTGCAACGCATCGGTCGGATAGAGATCGGGCGACGCGGTCGCGCCGCCGAGATTCAGCGCCTGCGGATAGCGCTGAAATTTCGACACGAGCGCCGAAATCTCCGAGTGAATGCCGACGAACTGCGCGGCGGCGCCGGGCTGCATCGCGAGATCGGGCTCGGCGGCGCAGGGCAGCGCAGCCGTCGGCGGCACGCGCACGAAATAGCCGGCGCGCGGCCGCGCGTCGATCAGCGCGGCGCGTTCCAGTTCGCGATAGCTCTCGGTCGCCGTCGCGAGGCTCACGCCGTGGCGCTGCATGAACGCGCGCATCGACGGCATGCGGTCGCCCGGGCGCAGCGCGCCGTTGCCGATCGCGCGGCGGTATTGGTCGGCCAGTTGCCGGTAAAGCGGCTGGCGCTCGGCTGGCCGGTCCGTCGAGGGACCTTGCGGGGTGAAGAGGGGTTCGCTCATGAACCGATGGTGCGGATAGTCCGCGCGCGGCAACAGATACACATCGACGTGATTCGGACCGATACAGCGTGACGAAACGCACCACTGTACCGGTTCAGATTGTCGACAGCTGCGCCTGTTTTCATCCGGACGGATTCCCTAAGCTGTGTGACACGAAGACGGTTTAAAGGAATCGGTCATGCCTGTGCGTCCATACCACGATCGCTTGTTACCCGGTGCCGAACTGGATTGCACCGCGGCGTCGCATCTTGCCGCCGGTCAGATGGCCCTGCACGACTTGCGCGCGCGCAGTTCGATCATCGCGGTCGAAGGTGCATTGCAACTCGTCTTCCGCGATCATTCGCTGGCCTGGCTCGGCAACGACGCCCCGCTCACGTCGCTCACGTTGCACGAAGGCGAGCGGTTCATGACCTCGCAACGTGGCGTCGTGTCGATCCGCGCGACGCAGGCCGATCGCGCTGCATTCATCGTGCTGCCTGCACGCGCTGAACACAGCGCGCGCGGTTTCGTTCTGCAAGCCGCTCGGCGTCTCGCTTGCGTCATGCGCACACGGTGGCGGCGCGCCGCCTGAAACGTCGCTGCGCGCGCCACGTGGCCCGTTACAATGCATGACCAACCCGCTTCGTTCGAGGTGCAGGTCATGTCATTCTTTCGCGCGCTGCAGCCGGGCCTGGTCTCACGGGTGTGGCGCCTGTTCGCCGCCGGCGTCGCTGTCACGCTGACACTCGCTGGCTGCGCGGGCCTGTTCGGTGCCGAGCCGTTGCGCGTTAACGTGGCGGGCATCGAGCCGATCGCTGGCCAGGGCATGGAGATGCGCTTCAACGTCAAGCTGCGCGTGCAGAATCCCAACGACTCCGCGGTCAGCTTCAACGGCGTGTCGCTCGATCTGGAACTGAACGGCAAGCCGTTCGCCAGCGGCGTCAGCGACCAGAGCGGCACCGTGCCGCGCTTCGGTGAAACCGTCATCACCGTGCCGCTGACCGTGCCGGCTTTCGCCGCGGTTCGTCAAGCCTTTGCGCTAGCCGGCGCCGCGCAGTCGGGACAGGTTCCGTACGTTCTGCGCGGCAAGCTCGCGGGTGGCGTGACCGGTACGACGCGATTCACCGATCAGGGGACGCTGAGCCTGCCGTCGTCGGACACGGGCTCGTAATGACGCCGGCCCACGCCCGCTCAAACCACTTCGAACAAACCCGCCGCGCCCTGCCCGCCGCCGATGCACATCGTCACGACGACGAACTTCACGCCGCGCCGCTTGCCTTCGATCAGCGCATGGCCGACGAGCCGCGCTCCCGACACGCCGTACGGATGGCCCACCGCGATCGCGCCGCCGTTCACGTTCAGGCGGTCGTGCGCAATGCCGAGCTGGTCAGCGCAATAGAGCACCTGCACCGCGAACGCTTCGTTCAGCTCCCACAGGCCGATGTCCTCGACCTTGAGGCCGGCCTTCTTCAACAGCTTCGGCACCGCGAACACCGGCCCGATGCCCATTTCGTCGGGCTCGCAGCCGGCCACCGCGAAGCCGCGGAAGACGCCGAGCGGCTGCAGCCCTTCGCGTTCGGCCAGCGTCGCGTTCATCACGACGCAAGCGGATGCGCCGTCCGAGAACTGGCTCGCATTGCCCGCGGTGACCACGCCGCCCGGCTGCGCGGTGCGAATCTTCGACACGCCTTCGAGCGTCGTGTCGGCGCGAATGCCTTCGTCGCTGCTGACTGTCACTTCCTTCGTGTAGAGACGGCCGCTCGCCTTGTCGGCGACGCCGGCGAGCACCGTCAACGGCACGATTTCGTCCTTGAATTTACCGGCTTCGAGCGCGGCCGCCGCGCGTTGCTGCGAGCGCACGCCGTATTCGTCCTGGCGTTCCTTCGAGATCGAGTAGCGCTTCGCGACGTTCTCGGCGGTCTGCAGCATCGACCAGTAGATTTCCGGCTTGTGCTCGGTGAGCCAGCCGTCGGTCATCATGTGGCGGTTCATCTCGTTCTGCACGCACGAGATCGACTCGACGCCACCCGCGACGTACACGTCGCCCTCGCCGGCGATCACGCGCTGCGACGCGAGCGCGATCGTCTGCAATCCCGACGAGCAGAAACGGTTCACGGTCATGCCCGGCACGCTGACCGGCAAGCCCGCGCGCAATGCGATCTGCCGCGCGATATTGCCGCCCGTCGCGCCTTCCGGATTCGCGCAACCCATGATCACGTCCTCGACGCGCGCCGGATCGAGCTTCGCGCGCTCGACCGCGGCCTGCGTCACGTGGCCGCCGAGCGTCGCGCCGTGCGTCATGTTGAACCCGCCGCGCCACGATTTGGCGAGACCCGTGCGGGCGGTGGATACGATTACGGCGTCAGTCATGCATGTCTCCAATTGCAGTGTCAGTAGTGGCGCGCCGGCTCACTGCCGTGCGTTCAAAAGCGCATCACCGCGCCGCCTCTGTCATTTGATGCGAGCGATGCGGGGGGAAACCCGCACCGCTCAATTCGTGGGCTGAAGCCGGCCGCGCTCAGCCGTTGAACCCGCGGCCTTCGGCCGCGAGCTTCGCGATGCTCGGCGCGAGCTTCCACGCGTCGCCGTTCGGCCGCGCCGCATAGCGGCGAATCGCGCGCTCGACGTTGTAGAGCCCCACCGTGTCCGCGTACAGCATCGGGCCGCCGCGATGCAACGGGAAGCCGTAGCCGGTCAGATAGACCATGTCGATATCCGACGCCTTCGACGCGATGCCTTCCTCGAGAATCTTCGCGCCTTCGTTGACGAGCGCGAACACCAGACGCTCGACGATTTCCTCGTCGCTGATCTTCCGGCGCTCAGCGTTGGTTTCGTTCGAGTACTCGCCGATCATTTCGTTGACCACGCCCGAAGGGTATGCGGTGCGATCGCCCGCCTTGTAGTCGTACCAGCCGCCGCCGGTCTTCTGGCCGAAGCGGCCCATCTCGCACAGACGGTCGGCGATCTTCGAGTAGTGCATGTCGGGGTGTTCGAGATAGCGGCGCTTGCGGATCGCCCAGCCGATGTCGTTGCCGGCGAGATCGCTCATGCGGAACGGACCCATCGCGAAGCCGAACTTCTCGATGGCCTTGTCTACCTGCGCTGGCAACGCGCCCTCTTCGAGCAAGAAGAGCGCCTGACGAACGTATTGCTCGATCATCCGGTTGCCGATAAAGCCATCGCACACGCCCGACACCACCGCGGTCTTCCTGATCTTCTTCGCGAGCTTCATCACGGTGGCGAGCACGTCCTTCGCGGTCTCCTTGCCACGCACGACTTCGAGCAGCTTCATCACGTTGGCCGGGCTGAAGAAGTGCATGCCGACCACATCCTGCGGACGTTTCGTGAACGCGGCGATCTTGTCGACGTCGAGCGTCGACGTGTTCGACGCGAGGATCGCACCGGGCTTCGCGACTTCATCGAGCCGGCGGAACACCTGCTCCTTCACACCCAGCTCTTCGAACACGGCTTCGACGATCATGTCGGCGTGCTTCAGGTCGTCGTAGGAGAGCGTCGAGCTCAGCAGCGCGAGGCGCTGTTCCATCACCTCGGGCTTCAGCTTGCCTTTCCTGACGGTCGCCTCGTAGTTCTTGCGGATCGTCGCGAGACCGCGGTCGAGCGCTTCCTGCTTCGTTTCCAGCAGCGTGACCGGAATGCCCGCGTTCAGGAAGTTCATCGCGATGCCGCCGCCCATCGTGCCGGCGCCGATCACGGCCACCCGCTCGATATCGCGCACCGAAGTATCTGCCGGCACGTCGGGAATCTTGCTCGCCGCCCGCTCACCGAAGAACGCGTGACGCAGCGCGCGGCTCTCCGGCGTCTGTACGAGCGCGATGAAGCATTCGCGCTCGAATGCGAGGCCCTTGTCGAAGCCGTCCTTCACACCGGCTTCGACCGCGTCGATGCATTTATGCGGCGCCGGGAAGTTCTTCGCGATTGCCGCGACGCTATTGCGCGCGAACTGGATGAAACCGGCCGCATTCGGATGTTCGATCTTGCGCTCGCGCACCTTCGGATGCGGGCCGGCCGCGGCGCCGACCTTGCGCGCGAACGCGAGCGCGGCGTCGGCCAGTTCGGCGGGATTCGCGACGACTTCGTCGAACAGCCCCGAATCGGCGAGCTTTTCCGAGAGCACCGGCGCGCCCGACACGATCATGTTCAGCGACGCTTCCAGACCGATGGCGCGCGGCAGACGCTGCGTGCCGCCCGCGCCCGGCAGGATGCCGAGCTTCACTTCGGGCAGCGCGATCTGCGCGCCGGCCGCGGCGACGCGGTAATGCGCGCCGAGGGCAAGTTCGAGGCCGCCGCCCATCGCGACGCTGTGGATCGCCGCGACGACCGGCTTCGCGCTGCCTTCGACGGCCTTGATGACGGTCGCGAGCGTCGGCTCCTGGGTCGCCTTCGACGTATTGAATTCGGTGATGTCGGCGCCGCCCGAAAAGGCCTTGCCCGCGCCCGTCAGCACGATGGCCTTGATGGCCGGATCGTTCTGCGCGCGCTCGAGCCCTTCGACGATGCCCGCGCGCGTCGACAGACCGAGTCCATTGACGGGCGGATTGTTCAGCGTGAGGACGGCCACGCCGTCATGAGTTCTGTAGTCCACTGCCATCTGCGTGCCTCCGTGCGATCCATGCATTGAGGCGGCGCATGATGCGCCGCCCGTCCGGTTCATCGAGCCTGCTTATGGTCAGACTTTTTCAAGCGACGGTTCCGGGGTCAGCAGGCACGATACACTAAAAAAGAACGAACGTTCAATTTATTCCAGAGTGGGGTTTCCCCTGAGACTCGGGGGTCAGCGGACAGCTGCGGCCGTCTTCGAGCGCGGACGGCAGCACGTGGTCGCGGAACAGATCGCGCAGCTTCAGCTTCTGCAGCTTGCCGGTCGCCGTGTGCGGTAGGTCGTCGACGAACACGACGTCGTCGGGGATCCACCACTTCGCGACCTTGCCGTCGTAGTACGCGAGCAGTTCGTCGCGGGTGACGTCTTGCCCCGCGCGTTTGACGACGACGAGCAACGGGCGCTCGGTCCACTTCGGATGCGCGCACGCGATGCACGCGGCTTCCGCGACCGCCGGATGCGCGAGCGCGACGTTCTCGACGTCGATCGAGCTGATCCATTCGCCGCCCGACTTGATCACGTCCTTCGAGCGATCGGTGATGTGCAGGAAGCTGTCGGGGTCGATCGTCGCGACGTCGCCGGTCGGGAACCAGCCGTCGATGAGCGGCGAGTCTTCCTTGCGGAAATACCGGTCGATGACCCACGGCCCGCGCACGTGCAGATCGCCGAACGCGACGCCATCCCAAGGCAGCTCGCGGCCATCCTCGCCGACGATCTTCATGTCGACGCCGTAGATCGCATGACCCTGCTTTTCGAGCAGTTTGCGCTGATCGGCGAGCGGCCGCTGGCTCTGCTCCCAGGTCAGCTTCGACAAGGTACCGAGCGGCGACATCTCCGTCATGCCCCATGCATGGATCACCTGCACGCCGTAGTCGTCCTCGAGTATCCGCAGCATCGAGGGCGGACAGGCGGAACCGCCGATCACCGTGCGCTCGAGCGACGAAAACCTCGCGCCCGTTTCGCGCAGGTGGTTCAGCAGACCGAGCCACACGGTCGGCACGCCGGCCGAGAACGTGACGCGTTCGCTCTCCATCAGTTCGTACAGCGACTTGCCGTCGAGATCCTTGCCGGGGAACACGAGCTTCGCGCCGGTCAGCGGCCCCGCGTGCGCGAGGCCCCATGCGTTGACATGGAACATCGGCACGATGGGCAGCACCGAGTCGCGCGCCGACAGGTTCATTGCGTCGGGCAACGCCGCGCCGAACGCGTGCAGCACCGTCGAGCGATGGCTATACAGCGCGCCTTTCGGATTGCCGGTCGTGCCCGACGTATAGCAGAGATACGACGCCTGGCGCTCGTCGAGCGCGGGCCAGTCGAAGCGGCCGTCCTGCCCGTCCATCAGCGTTTCGTAGCACAGCACCGACGTTTGCATCGGCGGCCGATGTGCTTCATCGCATAGTGCGATCCAGCCGCGTACGCGCGGGCACTGCGGCGCGAGCGTGTCGACCAGCGCGGCGAACGTCGTGTCGAACAGCACGTACGCGTCGTCGGCATGATTGACGATGTAGGCGATCTGGTCGGGGAAAAGCCGCGGGTTGATCGTGTGACACACGGCGCCGAACCCGGTGGTGCCGTAATACGCTTCGAGATGCCGGTAGCCGTTCCACGCGAGCGTCGCGACCCGTTCGCCCGGTTCGACACCGAGCGCGATGAGCGCCTGCGCGAGCTGCTTCGCGCGCTGCTCGCAATCGCGATAGGTGTAGCGATGCAGGTCGCCTTCGATGCGCCGCGACACGATCCCGGTGCTGCCGAAATGCCGCGCGGCATGCGCGAGCAACGATGACACGGTGAGCGGCACGTCCATCATCTGGCCCAGCAGCGGCGTCGTCATAAGGCGGGGTCTCCTCGGCTTGTCAGTGGGTCGATGGGTTGGCGCAAGATCGTGGCGGCGTCGAGCGCAGCAGCATGGTCCGAACGATGAAGGCGGCCGCCCAGCAGCGCCGCGGGCGCGGACTTACAATATCGGCTAATCCAGAGGCGCTCAACATGTCGTTTTCCCCAAGCTTTGCAGGGCTATCCGCAGCTTTGACGGATCTTTCCAACACACTCGCCACTCCCCCAGCCAACGCGTTCGCGCGGCTCGGCGGCACGTTCCTCACGCGCCTGCCCGCCGCGCCGCTCGACGCACCCTATCTCGTCGGCTTCGCGGCCGAGACCGCCGCGCGGCTCGGGATGCCCGAGGGTATCGAGCGCGATCCGGGCTTTATCGAGCTGTTCTGCGGCAACGCGACGCGCGACTGGCCGGCCGACACGCTGCCTTATGCGTCGGTGTACTCGGGGCATCAGTTCGGCGTGTGGGCCGGCCAGCTCGGCGACGGCCGCGCGCTCGGTCTGGGCGAGCTCGAACACGACGGCGAGCGCAACGAACTGCAGCTCAAAGGCGCGGGCCGCACGCCCTATTCGCGCATGGGCGACGGCCGCGCGGTGCTGCGCTCGTCGATCCGCGAATATCTGTGCTCGGAGGCGATGCATCATCTCGGCATTCCGACCACGCGCGCATTGTGCGTGATCGGCTCCGACCAGCCGGTGCGGCGCGAGACGATCGAAACCGCCGCGGTGGTCACGCGCGTCGCGCCGAGCTTCGTGCGCTTCGGCCACTTCGAGCACTTCTACGCGAACGATCGTGTCGACGCGTTGCGCGCGCTCGCCGATCACGTCGTCGAGCGCTTCTATCCGCATTGCAAGGAGGCCGACGATCCGTATCTGGCGCTGCTCGCCGAGGCGGTGCGCTCCACCGCGGATCTGATGGTCGACTGGCAGGCGGTCGGTTTCTGTCACGGCGTGATGAATACCGACAACATGTCGATCCTGGGCCTGACGATCGACTACGGCCCGTTCGGTTTCATGGATGGCTTCGATGCCGGCCACATCTGCAATCACTCCGATACGCAGGGCCGCTACGCCTACCGGCTGCAGCCGCAAATCGCGTACTGGAACCTGTTCTGCCTCGCGCAGGGACTACTGCCGTTGTTCGGCGAGAAGCACGACGAAAGCGTGCGCGCCGACAAGGCGGTCGAAGATGCGCAGCACGTGCTCGCCGGCTTCAAGGACCGTTTCGCGCCGACGCTCGAAAACCGCATGCGCGCAAAGCTCGGCCTCGAACAAGCGCGCGACGGCGACGACGCGCTGGTCAACCGGCTGTTCGAAGTGATGCACGCGAACCGCGCCGATTTCACGCTGACGTTCCGCAATCTCGCGCGCCTGTCGAAACACGATGCGAGCGGCGACACGCCGGTGCGCGACCTGTTCCTCGATCGCGTCGCCTTCGACGCATGGGCGAACGACTATCGCGCGCGGCTCGCCGAAGAGTCACGCGACGACGTTGCGCGCGCCATTGCAATGAATCGCGTGAACCCCAAATTCGTACTTCGCAACCATCTGGCGGAAACGGCGATCCAACGCGCGAAGGAGAAGGATTTCTCCGAGGTGGAACGGCTCGCGGCCGTGTTGCGTCACCCGTTCGACGAGCAGCCCGAATACGCGTCGTATGCGGGCCTGCCGCCCGACTGGGCGAACTCACTGGAAGTGAGCTGTTCGTCATGACGCGCCGGCGCGGTTGAATCGCCACGGCCGTGCCTCCAGAAAATACCGGCACGAACCAGCACAAACCCGCGAGACAAACCCGAGACAGGAACCCGACCATGAGCAACCCCGACGATCTCAAGCATGACGCCCCAGCCGTACAGAAAAGCGACGCCGAGTGGCGCAAGCAGCTGACCGACATGGAATACCAGGTGACGCGCCATGCGGCCACCGAGCGCCCGTTCACGGGCCGCTACGACGATCACTGGGAACGCGGCGTCTACGACTGCGTGTGCTGCGGCGCGCCGCTGTTCGAATCGGACACCAAGTTCGACGCCGGCTGCGGCTGGCCGAGCTATTTCCGCCCCATCAACGGCGAGGTGATCGCCGAGAAGACCGACCGCTCACACGGCATGCTGCGCATCGAGGTGCAGTGCAAGAACTGCGGCGCGCATCTGGGCCACGTGTTCGAGGACGGACCGGCGCCGACCGGTCTGCGTTACTGCATCAATTCAGCTGCGTTACAATTCGAGCCCAAGTAACGCGGCGCGGCAGCATCCCTGCCCGCCTTCGGCGCCGCATTGGAAGTGCGCGCGGCGCCCTTCCAATGCGGCAGTCCCGCTCGCCAGCGGGCACCGCGCACCTTGCACGCCAGGCGGGCGCGCTTCAACGTTCGACTCACTCTCCGACTTCCCGATCAGATAATGAAATTCCTGTTCGATCTGTTCCCGATCATCCTGTTCTTCGTCGCCTTCAAGATCTGGGGCATTTTCACGGCGACGGCAGTGGCGATCGTCGCCACGCTGGTGCAGATCGCGTGGGTGGCGTTCCGCCACCGCAAGGTCGACCCGATGCTGTGGGTGAGCCTCGGCGTCGTCGTCGTATTTGGCGGCGCGACGCTCGTGCTGCACAACGACACCTTTATCAAATGGAAGCCGACCGTGCTGTACTGGGCGTTTTCCGTCGCGCTGATCGTCTCGCAGCTCGGCTTCAACAAGAACCTGATCGAAGCGATGATGGGCAAGCAGATCACGCTGCCGCACGCGATCTGGGGCAAGCTGAACCTGATCTGGGCGGTGTTTTTCGTGCTGCTCGGTCTGCTGAACCTGTTCGTCGCGTATCACTACACGACCGATCAGTGGGTCAATTTCAAGCTGTTCGGCGCGACCGGCTGCCTGCTCGTGTTCATCGTCGGGCAGAGCCTGTGGCTGTCGAAGTACATGAAGGAGGAATGACATGAGCGACCTGTTCATGCACGCCACCACCGCCGAGCGCGCCGCGCTGATCGAGGCGCGCCTCGCGGCCGCGCTCGCGCCCGTCGAATCGATCCGCATCACCGACGACAGCGCGCAGCACGCGGGCCACGCTGGTGCCGCCGCCGGCGGTCATTTCAGTGTCACGATCGTGGCCGTCGCGTTTGCCGGTAAGCCCCGCGTGGCGCGGCATCGCATGGTGTATGATGCGCTGGCCGATGCCATGCAGCGCGGCATTCATGCCCTTGCCATCACGGCGTATACGCCCGAAGAATTTGCTTTGTTGCCCCGCTAGGAACCTTTCGATGACCTTGAAGAAAACCCGCCACTGGGTATTGCTGGCTGCGTTCGCGGCCGCACCTGCATTCGCACAGAACATCGCCGTGGTGAACGGCACGCCGATTCCGAAGTCGCGCGCCGATGCATTGATCCAGCAACTGGTTCACCAGGGACAGCAGGACACGCCGCAGCTGCAGCAGGCCGTGCGCGAAGAACTCGTGAATCGCGAAATCCTGATGCAGGAAGCGCTGCGTCGCGGGCTGCCGAACCGTCCGGACGTCAAGGCGCAAATCGCGGTCGCGCAGCAAACTGTCGTGCTGCGCGCGCTGATCGAAGACTTCGTAAAGAACAATCAGCCGACCGACGCCGAAATCACCGCGCGCTACAACGCGCTCGTCAAGGATGCGGGCGGCAAGGAATATCACCTGCACCATATCCTCGTCGACAACGAACAACAGGCGAAGGACCTGATCGCGAAGATCAAGGCCGGCGCGAGCTTCGAGGCCCTGGCCAAGCAGTACTCGAAGGACCCGGGATCGGGCAAGAACGGCGGCGATCTCGACTGGTCGGACCCGAAGGCCTACGTGCCTGAATTCGCAGACGCGGCCACGCATCTGCAGAAAGGCCAGATGACCGACACGCCGGTGCATACGCAATTCGGCTGGCACATCATCCGTGTCGACGACATCCGCGCCGTCACGCCGCCGCCGCTCGAGCAGGTGCGCGCGCAGATCGTGCAGCAGATCCAGCAGGAAAAGCTGCAGGCGTTCGAAGAGAATCTGCGCAAGAACGCGAAGATTCAGTAAGGGTCGGCGGGCAGATTGTCTTCGGATAGTCCGCCTGGCTCTGAAGCCTGAATGCGATAAAGCCGCCCGTGGGCGGCTTTTTTGTTGCTGCAAGATTTGCAGCGGCGGCGTGCGTGGCTGCCGCAAACAGGAGCCGCCGCACGCGGGTGGGGGCAGCCCCTCGACTCATCAACCGAGCCAGCGACGCGCGTTCTGGAACGCGCGCAGCCACGGGCTCGCGTCCGTGCCGATCTCGCCCCAGCCCTGCGGATGCCAGCTCATCTGCACCGCGCGATGCACGCGCTCCATGTGCGGCATCAGCACCGTGAAGCGACCATCGGCCGTCGTGACCGACGTGATGCCCTCGGGCGAACCGTTCGGGTTGAACGGATACTGCTCGGTCGCCTGACCACGGTGATCGACATAGCGCATCGCGACCGCGACCTTCGACTTGTCGCCCTGCTGCGAGAAGTCCGCAAAGCCTTCGCCGTGCGCGACCGCGACCGGAATGCGCGAGCCTTCCATGCCGGCGAAAAAGAGCGACGGCGATGCCTGCACCTCGACGAGCGAGAAACGTGCCTCGAACTGCTCCGACTTGTTGCGCGTGAACTTAGGCCATGCTTCGGCGCCGGGGATCATCGACGCGAGGCTGCTCATCATCTGGCAGCCGTTGCAGATGCCGAGCGCGAACGTGTCGCCACGACTGAAGAACGCGGCGAACATGTCGGCCAGTTGCGCGTTGAAGCGGATCGTCTTCGCCCAGCCTTCGCCGGCGCCCAGCGTATCGCCGTACGAGAAGCCGCCGCACGCGACCGCACCCGCGAAATCGGCGAGGTTCGCGCGGCCCGCGAGCAGGTCGCTCATATGCACGTCGTGCGCGTCGAAGCCGGCGCGATCGAATGCATAGGCCGTCTCCAGATGCGAGTTCACGCCCTGCTCGCGCAGGATCGCGACGCGCGGACGCGCGCCCTTGCCAACGCCCCGAAGGAAGTCCCCTTGGGGGACGAACGGGGCGGCGACATCGTCGGCCGGATCGAAGCTCAGCACCGGCGTGATGCCAGGGTCGGCCGCATCGAGCAGCGCGTCATATTCGGCGTCGGCGCAAGCCGGGTTGTCGCGCAGACGCGCGATGCGCCAGCTCACTTCGCTCCACGTGCGATGCAGTTCGGCACGCGGCGCCTCATAGAGCTTCTTCGCGTCGCGATAGATCTCGATCACGTCGCGCTCGTTGGTCTTGCCGATCACGTGCGAGCACGCCGACAGATCATGCTCGCGCAGCGCGGCGAGCACCGCGTCGCGATCGGCCGCGCGCACTTGCACGACGGCGCCGAGCTCTTCGTTGAAGAGTGCGCGCAGCGTGCGGTCGTCGCGGCGGCCGCTGGTCTGCTTCACCCAGTCCTTCGCGTCGCCGTAATCGGATTCGTGGTGCGCGTCGAGCACGAGCATGTCGACGTTCAGCGACACGCCCGCGTGACCCGCGAACGCCATTTCGCAAACCGTCGCCCACAGGCCGCCGTCCGAGCGGTCGTGGTACGCGAGCAGCTTGCGGTCGCTATTGAGCGCCTGGATCGCGTTGAAGAAGCGCTTCAGATCTTCCGGATCGTCGACGTCCGGCACCGTGTCGCCGACCTGCTGCGTGACCTGCGCGAGAATGCTGCCGCCCAGACGCTGCTTGCCGCGGCCGAGATCGATCGCGATCAGCACCGACTCGCCGACTTCGCTCACGCGCTGCAGTTGCGGCGTCAGATGCTTGCGGACGTCTTCAACCGGCGCGAACGCGGAGATGATCAGCGACACCGGCGCGACCACTTCCTTCGCGACGCCGCTCTCTTCCCAGCGGGTGCGCATCGACAGCGAATCCTTGCCGACCGGAATGCCGATACCGAGCGCCGGGCACAGTTCCATACCGATCGCCTTGACCGTGTCGTAGAGCGCGGCGTCTTCGCCAGGCGCGCCGCCCGCGGCCATCCAGTTGGCCGACAGCTTGAGTTTGTCGAGCGACGCGATCGGCGCCGCCGCGATGTTGGTGATCGCCTCGCCGACTGCCATACGGCCGGAGGCCGGTGCGTTGATGACGGCGAGCGGCGTGCGCTCGGACATCGTCATCGCTTCGCCGCTGAAGCCTGCGTAATCCATTGTCGTGATCGCGACGTCGGCCACCGGCACCTGCCACGGACCGATCATCTGATCGCGCGCGGTCGTGCCGCCGACCGAGCGGTCGCCGATCGTGATCAGGAACGACTTGCTCGCGACCGTCGGATGACGCAGCACGCTCTGCGCGACGTCCTGCAGCGCGAGGCCGGTCACGTCGACCGGTTCGAGCCTGCGCTCGGCACGCTTTACGTCGCGGTGCATACGCGGCGCCTTGCCGAGCAGCACTTCCATCGGCATATCGACTGGCTGGTGCGCGCCTTCCTGCAGTTCGGAATCAATGAGCTTCAGCTGACGCTCGGCGGTGGCCGTGCCGATCACCGCGAACGGGCAGCGCTCGCGCTTGCACATCGCCTCGAACACCGGCAGATCCGCCGGCGCGATCGCCAGCACGTAGCGCTCCTGCGCTTCGTTCGACCAGATTTCGCGCGGCGACAGACCACTTTCTTCGAGCTGGATCTTGCGCAGTTCGAACAGTGCGCCCTTGCCCGCACCGTCCACCACTTCGGGGAACGCGTTCGACAGACCGCCCGCGCCGACGTCGTGAATACTGAGGATCGGGTTCTTGTCGCCGAGTTGCCAGCACGCGTTGATCACTTCCTGCGCGCGACGCTCGATTTCCGGGTTGCCGCGCTGCACCGAGTCGAAGTCTAGCTCGGCGGTGTTGGTGCCGGTCGCCATCGAGCTCGCGGCGCCGCCGCCCATGCCGATGCGCATGCCCGGGCCGCCGATCTGGATCAGCAGCGAGCCTTCCGGCAGATCGTGCTTGTGCGTGTGCTGGTCGGAGATATTGCCGATGCCGCCCGCGATCATGATCGGCTTGTGATAGCCGCGCACGAGACCCGCGACGTTCTGCTCGTAGGTGCGGAAATAGCCGCCGAGGTTCGGCCGGCCGAATTCGTTGTTGAACGCGGCGGCGCCGAGCGGGCCGTCGATCATGATCTGCAGCGGCGAGGCGATGCGGTCCGGGCGGCCGTACGCTTCGTGCTGGTCGGCCGGATTGCGCTGCGCGAGCGGCTGAGCGGTGTCGCGGGCGTTTTCCCACGCCTCGACGCCGTCCGGCAGTTCGAGGTTCGATACCGTGAAGCCCGCGAGGCCCGCCTTCGGACGCGCGCCGCGGCCGGTCGCGCCTTCGTCGCGGATTTCGCCACCTGCGCCGGTCGCGGCGCCCGGGAACGGCGAGATCGCGGTCGGGTGGTTGTGCGTTTCGACCTTCATCAGCGTGTGCGTGAGCTCGACGCTGCGGCCATAGTGCTCGGGCAATTCGCTCGCGCCGAGGTCGGCCGGCGTGCGCGGGAACCAGCGCTCGGCCATGCCGCCGACCATGATCGCCGAGTTGTCCGAATACGCGACGATCGTGCCCTGCGGGTTCAGCTTCTCGGTATTGCGGATCATGTTGAACAGCGACATGTCCTGCTTCTCGCCGTCGATCGTCCAGTCCGCGTTGAAGATCTTGTGGCGGCAGTGTTCGCTGTTGGCCTGCGCGAACATCATCAGCTCGACGTCGGTCGGATTGCGGCCGAGCTTCGTGAATGCGTCGACCAGATAGTCGATTTCGTCGTCGGCGAGCGCGAGGCCCAGTTCCGCGTTGGCGGTTTCGAGCGCGGCGCGGCCGCTCGCGAGCACGTCGACGGTTTGCAGAAGCTTGGCCGGCAATTCGTCAAACAGATGCAACGCATGGTCGCGCGACGGCGCGACGCTCTCGGTCATGCGATCGTGCAGCGCGGCGGCGACGGCCGCGCGCGCTTCGTCCGACAGCGTCTTCTTGCCGCCGAGCAGGCCGCTTTTCAGCGTCACCGAGTACTCGACGCCGCGCTCGATGCGGCGCACCCGCGTGAGCCCGCACAGATGCGCGATGTCGGTTGCCTTGCTGGCCCACGGCGACACGGTGCCAAAGCGCGGCACGACGAGGAAGGCCTCGACCGCGCCACGCTCCTTGCCCTCTTCGAACGGATTGCCGTAGTGCATCAGCGCCTCGATCTTCGCGCTGTCTTCAGCGGACAGTTCGGTCTGGGCATTGACGAAGTGCAGATACTGCCCGCGCACGCCGGTGATATTCGGGTCGATGCGCGTGAGCGTGTCGAGCAGGCGGGTTTGACGGAAATCGGAGAGGGCCGAAGCGCCGGGGAAACACGAGAAGTGGGCCATGGGACTTGACGTTGCGTCGCTCATTGATGCCGGGGAGCCGCGCATGCAGGCGACGTGAGGCGGAAAGGAAGTCCGGGATTATACCCCGGGAACGGGCTTCCAGCGGGCTCCGGGGTGCGTGGGCGGCGGGCGGCGCCGGCCCGCGCGAGGCGTCGCCGCGGTGCCCGTCGCGTCGCCGCGCGGGTGTTTTGACTGCTATCATTCGCGTTTCACCAGATCGGCGCACGCGGCCCGGGTTTCACCCGGCGGCGCGCCGCATGTCACAGCCAGCGGGACCGCGCGCGAGCCGCCCGTCGGCACATCGAATCAGAGCATGGATGTCATCGTCATTGGCGGCGGGATAGCGGGCGTCGCCACCGCTTATCACCTGCGCGCGGTCGGCCACCGGGTATGCGTCGTCGAGCGTCACGCGACCGTCGCGCAAGGCGCCACCTACGGACAAGGCGGCAACGTGCTGCCGACGCCGCTCGACGTCTGGTTCGGCCCGACCTTCATGGCGAGCCGCTACAACGCGAAAAACGGCGTGATCAGCAAGACCGGCTTCAACGGCGCCGCGCGGCAGTTCATCAAGCAGCTCGGAGCATGGCAGGAGCCCGAGGCGTTCGCGCGCCAGTACGCGCTGCTGCGGCCGCTGATCGAATCCTCGCGCGATGCGATGGCCGACGTCGAAGCCCGCTTCGGCCTCGAATTCGAACAGGCGAGCGGTCTGCTGAACCTCGTGCGCAGCGCGCACGAATGGGAGCTGAACGCAGCCGCGCTCGATCTGCTGCACCGGTTCGAGGTACCGCATCACGTGCTGAGCCCGGCCGAATGCGCGGCGTTCGAGCATGCGGTCCCCACAGATCCTGAATTCGCCGGCGGCGTGCTGTTCGAGCACGAGCGCACCGCGAACTGTCCGCTTTTTACCAAGCTCGTCAAACAGGTGCTCGATACCCAAGGCGGCGTGCAGTTCATGCCGAACTGCGAGGTGACCGGCATTCGTCTCGAAAGTCAGCGCGCGGCGGTCGAGCTGGCGCCGCGCGACAGCGCGCCCCGCTCGCGCGAGATCGACGTGGTCCAGGCCGACGCGGTCGTGGTCGCCGCCGGTTACGGCAGCCTCGCGCTGCTCGAACGCGCGGGGCTCAGGCTGCCGCTGCATCCGCTGCGGCTGCACTCTCTGGTCGCGCCGATCGCGCACGAGGAATGTGCGCCGCACGTCGCGATCGTCGATGCGGTCAAGCGCATCGGCATCAGCCGCATGAACCATCGGCTGCGGATCGCGGGCGGCGCGGTGCTGCAAAGCGCGAGCCAGATCGACAAGCCGCTCGGCGAAGCGCTGACCAAGGAGGCGCTCGCGTTGCTCGGCCAGGCGACGCACGACTGGATTCCGGGCGCCGCGCGCATTTCGGCGGCGCTGCCGTGGGAAGGCGTGAAACTGCTGTCGCCCGATGGCTTGCCGGTGATCGGCAACGCGCTGCATCCGCGGCTGTTCATCAACGTCGGGCATGGCCCGGCCGGCTGGGGTCTCGCCTGCGGCGCGGGCAAGCTCGTTGCACAGCTGATGTCGGGACAGACGCCGACGTTGCCGCAAGACACGCTCGCTGCATTGAGGCCGGAGCGGTTCCAGTAAGGTTTCGTGCGGTTCCAGGCGGGTATGGCGGGCTGACAGCCCGCTGTCGATACCCCGCGTTCATCGCGCCGCTTCCGCCGCGCGCACCGAAACAGCCGCACGCCGTGCGCCTATCGGCACTAACATAGCGATTCCAAAGTCTGCCCGCCGCGCCGCGGGCGCACCGCCAGGTTTCGCCATGACAGACGCAGAAAACTCGCTGCTCTCCCTTTTCGATCCGCTGACCGACTCGCAGCCGCTTGCGCTGCCGCTGCTGACACTGACCGACTTGCGGATCGCCGAATCCCAGGCCGCCGCGGCCCTGCCCGAGCACACGCTGATGGCGCGCGCCGGTCATGCGGCCGCGCGCTGGCTGCTCGAACGGATCGCCGCGGATACGTCGGTGACGAAGTCGCAGCAGCGCGCGTGGCTGGTCGCCGGCCCCGGCAACAATGGCGGCGACGCGCTGGTCGTCGCGACGGAACTGCACAAGGCCGGCATCGCAGTAGAAGTCTGTATGCCGCTTGAAGTGAAGCCCGCCGACGCGCGCTGGGCGCTCGACGCCGCGCGCGCCGCCGGCGTGCCGATCGACGCGGCGCCGCCCGCCTCGCTCGACGGCTATGGCTGGCTCGTCGACGGTATGTTCGGCATCGGTCTCGCGCGGCCGCTCGACGGCGTCTTCGCGACGCTCGCGCGGCAGCTGTCGCAGCGCACGAAGGCGCGCCCGACACAAGGCGCCGTGCTCGCGCTCGATGTGCCCAGCGGGCTCGACAGCGACACCGGCGCGGTGATCGGCGGCAACGGCGCGGCGGCGGTCCATGCGACGCACACGATCACGTTCATCGGCGCGAAGCCGGGGCTTTTCACCGCGCAAGGCCGCGATCTCGCCGGGCGAGTGACGGTCGCACCGATCGGGCTCGTGGCAGGGATCAACGACGGGGGCAGCCAGGACGCTGCCACCAGCGCCTCACGTGCGGCGATCCAGCTCAGCGCGCCCGATCTCTTCGGCCCCTTCATGCCCCCACGCAACTTCGCGACCAACAAGGGCACCTTCGGCAGCCTCGCGGTGGTCGGCGGCGACACCGGCATGTGCGGCGCGCCGATTCTCGCGGCACGCGCGGCGCTCTACACCGGCGCGGGCAAGGTCCACGTCGCGTTGCTCGGCGAAGGCGCCCCGCCCTACGATCCGCCGCACCCCGAACTGATGCTGCATCCGATCGACACGCTGCCGCTCGATTCGATGGACGCGCTCGCGATCGGCTGCGGCATGGGGCACGGCGAACGCGCGACGCGGGTACTGCACGACGTGCTGCTACTCGACGTGCCCAAGCTGTTCGATGCCGACGCGCTGAACCTGGTCGCCAAGGATCCCGCGCTCGCCGCGGAAGTCACCGCGCGCGGCGTGCAAGGCGATCCGTGCATTTTCACTCCGCATCCGCTCGAAGCGGCGCGCCTGCTCGGCAGCGATGCGGCGAGCGTGCAACGCGACCGTCTCGCGGCCGCGCGCGCGCTCGCGGCGCGTTTTGCGAGCGTCGTCGTGCTGAAGGGCGTCGGCACGATCATCGCCGCGCCCGACGGCCGCCTCGCGCTGAACCCGACCGGCAACGCCGCGCTCGCGACTGGCGGCAGCGGCGACGTGCTCGGCGGCATCATCGGCGCGCTGCTCGCGCAGCATCTGCCACGCTTCGAGGCGGCGCTCGCGGGCGTCTATCTGCACGGCCTCGCCGCCGATGCGCTGACCGCGCAGGGCCACGGCCCCGCCGGGCTGACGGCCGGCGAGCTGGCACCGATGGTGCGTACCTTGTTGAACCGGCTGTTCTATTCAGCGCCGCTTGCTTGACGCGCGCGATTGCTCTGAATACGAATCGCGTTCGCGGCGCTCGTCACACCGATGAAACATCGCGATCCCAATCATTGCGAGCGCGCGCAACGCCCTGCTGCCCGTCGCGCATCCCCGCTATACTGATTGCCTGCGCCGCGCGTCGGATCGATCGCGGGTCGCGGCGATACTCCAGCGGGCGCGGGCGCCGCCTCGCGTGTTCGCGAAGTTCGCCCGCTTCGCGAAGTATCGTCGGCACCTGTCCCAATCCGGGCCGCGTGGCATCGCTCCGACTGCATCGCCGCATCATTCTCGGCCACGCTTCATGCGCGCGCCTTCCTTCGTGCCCCTTGGTTAGACGGACGCTATGACCCAGAACTCGCTCCCCTCCTGGTCCTCGCTGCAGACGCATTACGACACGATTCGCGATGCGCATCTGCGCGACTGGTTCGCTCCCGAGAACGATCCCGCTCCCACGCGCGCCGAACGCTTCACGTTCGCGGGCGGCGGTCTCTCAGCCGATTTCTCGAAGCACCGCATCACCGCCGAAACCCTGCAACTGCTCGTGCAACTCGCCCGCGAAGCCGGCGTCGAGAAGCGCCGCGACGCGATGTTCGCGGGCGAGGTCGTCAACCCGACCGAAGGCCGCGCCGCGCTGCACACGGCCTTGCGCGCAACCGACCCGAAGGCGCCGTTCTTCGCCGAAGTGCAGGCCGAGCGCAAGAAAATGGCCGCGTTCGCCGAGCAGGTCCGCAGCGGCACATGGACCGGCTACACCGGCAAGCGGATCCGTCATGTCGTGAACATCGGCATCGGCGGCTCGGATCTCGGGCCGAAGATGGTCGTGCACGCGTTGCATCATCTCGCGACGCCCGAGATCTCGACGCACTTCGTGTCGAACGTGGACGGCGCCGATCTGTACAACGTGATGCAGCAGATCGATCCCGAAGAGACGCTCGCGATCATCGTGTCGAAGACTTTCACGACGCTGGAGACGATGACCAACGCGCGCTCGCTGCGCGACTTTTTCATCCAGAAAGGCTGCCCGGAAAGCGCGCTGGCGAAGCACTTCGTCGGTGTGTCGGCCAATACCGCCGAAGTCGTCAAGTTCGGCATCGCGCAAGAGAACGTGTTCTCGATGTGGGACTGGGTCGGCGGACGCTACTCGCTGTGGTCGGCCGTCGGTCTGTCGATCATGATCGCGGTAGGTCCGCAACAGTTCGACGAGCTGCTCGCCGGCGCCAACGAGATGGACCAGCACTTCCGCACCGCGCCGCTCGACAGGAACCTGCCGGTGCTGCTCGGCATGATCGGCATCTGGTATCGCAACTTCTTCGGCTCGCAGAGCTATCTGGTCGCGCCGTATTCGCAGGCGCTGCATTTCCTGCCGTCGTATCTGCAGCAGCTCGAAATGGAGAGCAATGGCAAGTCCGCGCGTCTCGACGGCGCGTTCGTCGACTATGCGACTTCCGCAGTCACGTGGGGCGAGCCGGGCACAAACGGTCAGCACGCGTTTTTCCAGATGCTGCACCAGGGCCCGACGATCGTGCCGATCGATTTCATCGCGCTGCTGACGCCCGAGCATCCGCTCGCGAGCCATCATCCGAAGCTGCTCGCGAACTGCTTCGCGCAGAGCGAAGCGTTGATGCTGGGTCGCACGCTCGAGGAAGCGAAGAAGGTGGCCGGCCCCGACAAGCCGGAACTCGCACCGCACCTGACGTTCCCCGGCAACCGCCCCACCGCGACGCTGCTGCTCGACGCGTTGACCGCGCGCACGCTCGGCGCGCTGATCGCGCTTTATGAGCACAAGGTGCTGGTGCAGGCGTCGGTGTGGAACATCAACCCGTTCGATCAGTGGGGCGTCGAACTCGGCAAGATCCTCGGCAAGGTGGTCGAGGCCGATCTGGGCGCGGCGAGTACCGACGTGAAGAAGCATGACTCGTCGACGTCGGCGCTGATCGCGCGGGCCCGGGCTGCGTTGAAGCGCTGAATGGAAGTCTGGAGCGCACGATAGCGGGCGATAACGCGCCACAAACAGAACGAAGCGGGCTACGGCCCGCTTTGTTTTTGCTTCGACGACGACATGCTCGAGGTACGCGAGCGCAAGCCCGCGATCCGCCAGACCATCAAGCGAGCCGCCCCGCTTCGATCGTCACCGTCGTATCGCAACGCCGCGCGAGTTCGATGTCGTGTGTCACGAGCACGAGCGTCGCGCCGTGCGCGCGATTCATCTCGAACATCAGATCGATCACCGCGTGGCCGGTGGCCGCGTCGAGACTGCCGGTGGGTTCGTCGGCGAACAGGATCGCCGGGCGCGTGACGAACGCGCGCGCGAGCGCGACGCGCTGCTGCTCGCCGCCCGACAGCAGCTTCGGATAATGACCGGTACGCTGCCCGAGCCCAACCTGTTCGAGCAGTTCACGCGCACGCGCGGCGGCCTCGCGTGTGCCGATGCCGCCTTGCAGTTCGAGCGGCAACGTGACGTTTTCGAGCGCGGTCAGATGCGGCATCAACTGAAACGACTGGAACACGAAGCCGACCGCGCCGCTGCGCAACGCGGCGCGGCCGTCTTCGTCGAGCTCGCCGAGTTCGCGCCCGAGCAGCCGAACCGAGCCCGCGCTGGCACTGTCCAATCCCGCGAGCAAGCCGAGCAGCGTAGACTTGCCCGACCCGGATGCACCGACGATCGCGACGCTGCTGCCGGCATCGATGGCAAGATCGATGTCATCGAGAATCGTCAGTTCGCCCGCAGCATCCTTAACCCTCTTGCACAAGCCCCGCACTTCAATGACTGGATCAGTTCTGTTTGGCATGGTGAAGCGTAGGTTGAAAGTGCGCGCCATCGCCCCTCGCGCCGCGGCGCTGTCTGCGGCATTCGGCGCGACCATGATGGCCGCCGCGCTGGTTTCGTTACCGTTGCGGGCTCACGCGGCGAATACGCCCGAACCCGCAAAGCCGGTGATCGTCGTGCTCGGCGACAGCATCTCCGCTGAGTACGGGCTGCCCCGCGATACGGGCTGGGTCGCGTTGATGCGTCAGCGTCTGGCCGAAGAGCGCATCGATTATAGCGTCGCCAATGCGAGCATCAGCGGCGACACGACGAGCGGCGGACGCGCGCGTCTGCCCGCGCTGATGGAACGGCTCAAACCGAGCATCGTGATCGTCGAGCTCGGCGCCAACGACGCGTTGCGCGGCGTGCCGCTCTCGACGACCGAGGACAACCTGCGCACGATCATCGAACAGGCGCAGCAAGGCCACGCGAAGGTCGTGCTCGTCGGCATGTACGTGCCGCCCAATTACGGCCCCGACTATACGCAAAAGTTCCACGGCCTCTACGGCCAGCTGTCGAAGGAGTTCCATGTGCCGCTCGTGCCGTTTCTTCTCGCCGGCATCGCGGATAAACCGGACATGTTCCAGGCCGATCAGCTCCACCCAACGCAGCAGGCACAGCCGCTGCTACTCAACAACGTGTGGCCCGCTGTCAAGCCACTTCTTCGCACAAGTTCGCCGCACTGAAAGACCTGCTAACGACTTGTTTCCGGAACCTGGGGGGAACATGGATCGCCGAGCCGTTCGACATATGGGCAATCCCTGCCACCCGGCTCATTCTTGAGCGACTTCTGAGGAGATAACGTTGAAATATTTACCGTTAATCGCTTTGACCATTGCCATCTCGGCTTGCGCGGCTCAACCGCCGGCCGGCGTTCAGTCGGTGGGTCAAAGCCAGCAGCCGCCTCGCGCCGTCGCAACCTGCATCGCGCAGAAATGGGCGGATAGTTCGCAACAACAGGTGATCTCGCAAAACATCCTCGCCAACGATCAGGCCATGGACGTCTACGTCCCGGGCCAGCAGCCGCCCAACGGCGCGGCCGCGGTGGTCCGTCCTTCGTATAGCGGTAAGGGCACGTGGGTCGGCTTTCGCGCCGGCGGCGCTGGCGGTGGCAACGCCACCGGCGCGATCAGCGGCTGTCTGTAAAGCTGCCACCTGGCTGTAGATAAAAAAAGCCCCGCAAATGCGGGGCTTGCTTTTGGACGAGCAGGTAATGCTTACTGCGGCTTACTGATCGGCCGGCTGGGTGGCGCTGTCGAGCGTACCGTAGAACTTCACCTTCGAGCGCTCGCGCAGCGCTTTCAGATAGGCTTCGGTCTCCGACTGCGCGTCCACCTGCGCGATCTGCTGCTGCGCGACAGCGAGATGCTGCGCGTCGGTGGCCGCGGGCTGCACGATCTGGTTCACGCGATAGATCGCATAGCCGTCGTCGCCGAGATCGACACCGACGTAGGCCGGCAACTTTTGCGCATCGACCTTGTAGATTGCGCTCAGTGCGGCAGGTGGCACGCCCTGCGCGTCATTGCGCGACACCTTCAGCGGCGACGAGAAACCGGCAGTCGCCTTCGACTTCTCGAACTCGGCCAGTTTCGCGACGCCGTCCTTGTGCGCTGCTTCGTTCGCCTGCACGGCGATCACCTTCTGACGCACCGCGTCCTTCACCGCGTCGAATGCGGGCACGGCAGCGGGCTTGTAGTCGGTCACGCGCGCAGCGATCAGCGTGTTGTTGCCGACGTCGATGGCCTGCGTATTGTTGTGCGCCGATACCGAGTCGTTCGCGAACACGGCTGCGAGGAACTTCGGGTTGTTCACCGGGCTGTCGGGCGGCAGCTTCGGATCCGGCTGCGGCGTGACCGTCGCGGTCTGGATCTGCAGCTTGAATTTGTCAGCGGCCGGCTGCAGGCTCTTGGCCTTTTCATAGACGAGCGACGTGAAACCTTCCGAACTGTCGGTGAATGCCTTGCTCGCCAGTTGCGTCTTCAGCTCCCTGGCGATCTGGTCCTTCACTTCGTCGAACGACTTCGTGACCGCCGGCTTTACATCGGTGACCTTGATGATGTGGAAACCGAAGTCGGTCTGGACGATGCCGCTGATTTCGTCCTTCTTCAGCGCGAACACCGCATCGTCGAACGCCTGGCCGCCCGCGATCATGCCGCGGCCGAAGTAACCGAGATCGCCACCCTTCGATGCCGAACCCGGATCCTGCGAGTTCTGCCGCGCGATCTGCGCGAACTGGTCCGGATGCGCCTTGAGCTGCGCGAGCAACTCCTCGGCCTTCTGCTTCGCTTTGGCCTTGTCGGCCGCGCTCGCGTCCTTCGGTGCCGCGATCAGGATATGGCTCGCGCGCACTTCGCCTTCGGTGCGGAAGTGGGCGATGTTGTCGTCGTAGTACTTCTTCAGGTCCGCGTCGCTCGGCTGCACCGATGCGCTCAGCGCGGCCGGCGACATCACCAGGTACTGGATCGTCGCCGTAGCGGGCGTCGCGAAGTCGTTGCGATGCGCGTCGTAGTACGCTTGCAGTTGCGCATCGGTCGGCTGGATCTTCGCCGCGTAATCGTGCGGATGGAACGCGATGCCCTGCACTTCACGCTGCTGCTGCGCGAGCTCGGTCAAGTGCTGCGCAAGCGTCTTCGACGTGAACGCGCTCGCCTCGATGCTCGCGGGCAGTTGTTGCATAGCGAGGTTGTAGCGCACGCGCTCGTCGTACTGATCGGGCGTCATGCCCTGCATCGCGAGCAGTTGCTTGTAGCGGTCGAGGTCGATCGACCCGTCGGGATTCTTCAGCGACGAGATCACCGGATCGGACAGCAGCGCGCGGCGCACCGCTTCGTCCGATGCGCTCAGATGCAGACGCTGCGTTTCGTCGGCAAGCACACGCTGCTCGATCATGCCGTCGAGCATCTGGCGACGGCGCTCCGGCGTGTCGAACGACTTCATGTCGAACTTCGCGCCGAGCATCTGACGCCCGCGGTCGATCTGCTGGCGCATCGCGTCGTCGTATTCGACACGGGTGATCTTGTGACCGTTGACACTCGCGACGTTTGCACTTTCGTCAAAGAAGCCGCGGAAACCCTGAATACCCACGAAACCCAACCCCGGCAAAATGACGAGGATGAGCATGAACATCATCAGGCGTTGGTGATTGCGGAAAAAATCGAGCATGCGTGAGGGGTGCCAAAAACAGAACGCCCGATCTTACAACAGCGGGCAACAAAAAAGGCGAACCGGAGTTCGCCTTTCGTGGATACTGGCGGAGTGGACGGGACTCGAACCCGCGACCCCCGGCGTGACAGGCCGGTATTCTAACCGACTGAACTACCACTCCTTATACTGCACTTTTGCGACTGGAAACACTGCAGCCGAATCTGAAACTGGTGGGTGCTGAGAGGCTCGAACTCCCGACCTACGCCTTGTAAGGGCGCCGCTCTACCAACTGAGCTAAGCACCCGTTTCGTGATTCAGTGCTTGATGTGTTTTCTGCCTTGCCGCTGCCCTCCCAGTGAATCGTTCATGCAGTCGGGTTAAGCAATTCCTCAAGCAGCAAGCGCACTAGTTTAGCGCATCCTTCAGAGCTTTGCCAGGCCTAAATTTAGGAACTTTTGCTGCCTTGATTTTGATCGCGGCGCCCGTGCGCGGATTGCGTCCGGTGCGCGCGGTGCGCTTGCCGACCGCGAACGTGCCAAAGCCGACCAACGTCACAGATCCGCCCTTCTTCAACGTGTTTTTGACGCCCGCGATGACTGCATCGAGCGCACGGCCCGCCGCGGCCTTCGAAATGTCGGCTTGCTGTGCGATGTGATCGATCAATTCCGTCTTGTTCATTCAAACCCCCGTGAATATTTATTGGCAATCGTGACAGTGCTTTCCAGCACCTCCCGCCACGCGGCCGGCGCGAACGCCAGGCCGCCTCATTAGAAGCGGCCGAAACCCTTGTGTCAACCGGGGTTGAGCCTGATCGGCGTTATTTTAGAGGGGCGCTTTTGTCACAGTATGTTGCAGCGGAAAGACTGGCGATGCGGCCTGGCGACGAAGCCGCGCGGGCAAAAAAAACCCGCGGCTCTTGACCGCGGGTTTTCTGCTTCAGCGAACGACACCGCTGCAGAATGCTTTGGCGTCAGCGCATTCTGATGCGCATCGAACCTTAGTGCTTGACGACGTCCGTCGCTGCATCCTTGCCCGGCTCAGCCCCAACCGGCGCCGAGGGCTTCGGTTCTTCTTCCGGTAACGCCTGCGGTACACGCTCGAGCGCAAGTTCGAGCACCTTGTCGATCCAGCGGACCGGCACGATTTCGATCGCGTTCTTCACGTTGTCCGGAATCTCCGTCAAGTCCTTGACGTTTTCTTCCGGAATCAGCACCAGCTTGATGCCACCGCGATGCGCCGCCAGCAGCTTTTCCTTCAGGCCGCCGATCGGCAGAACTTCGCCACGCAGCGTGATTTCGCCCGTCATCGCGACATCGGCGCGCACCGGAATACCGGTCAACACCGACACCAGCGCGGTCGTCATCGCGATACCAGCCGAAGGACCATCTTTCGGCGTTGCGCCTTCCGGCACGTGGATGTGAATGTCCTGCTTCTCGAACGCTTCGTCCTTGATGCCAAGACGACGCGAACGCGAACGCACGACCGAGCGCGCCGCTTCGACGGATTCCTTCATCACGTCGCCGAGCGAACCCGTGCGGATCACATTGCCCTTGCCCGGCATCACCGCGGCTTCGATGGTCAGCAGATCGCCGCCCACTTCCGTCCACGCGAGACCCGTGACCTGGCCCACCTGATTTTCCTTCGCGGCCAGACCGAAGTCGTACTTGCGCACGCCGAGGAACGTGTCGAGGTTGCTGCCGTCGACCTTCACCGCGCCTTCCGCCTTCTTCAGCAGAAGCATCTTCACGACCTTGCGGCAGATCTTCGAAATTTCACGCTCGAGCGAGCGAACGCCCGCTTCGCGCGTGTAGTAGCGAATGATGTCGCGGATCGCAGTTTCCGTCACATCGACCTCGCCATCCTTGAGGCCGTTGTTCTTCTTCTGCTTCGGCAGCAGATAACGCTGCGCGATGCTGACCTTCTCGTCTTCGGTATAACCGGACAGACGAATCACTTCCATCCGGTCGAGCAGCGGCGGCGGAATGTTCAGCGAGTTCGACGTCGCCACGAACATTACGTCCGACAGATCGAAGTCGACTTCGACGTAGTGGTCGGCGAACGTGTGGTTCTGTTCCGGATCGAGCACTTCCAGCAGGGCCGACGACGGATCGCCGCGGAAATCCTGACCCATCTTGTCGACTTCGTCGAGCAGGAAGAGCGGATTGCGCACGCCGACCTTGGTCAGGCTTTGCAGGATCTTGCCCGGCATCGAACCGATGTACGTGCGACGGTGGCCACGAATCTCGGCTTCGTCACGCACGCCGCCCAATGCCATGCGCACGAACTTGCGATTCGTCGCGCGCGCGATCGACTGACCGAGCGAAGTCTTACCGACGCCCGGAGGCCCCACGAGGCACAAGATCGGCGCCTTGACCTTGTCGACACGTTGCTGGACCGCGAGATACTCGAGAATACGTTCCTTCACTTTCTCGAGACCGAAGTGGTCTTCGTCGAGCACGCGCTCCGCATTCGACAGGTCGTTGTTGACCTTGCTCTTCTTGCGCCACGGCAAGCCGATCAGCGTGTCGATGTAGTTGCGCACGACCGTCGCTTCCGCCGACATCGGCGACATCAGCTTGAGCTTCTTCAGCTCGGCGTCGGCCTTCTTCTTCGCTTCCTTCGGCATGCGGGCGGCCGTGATGCGCTTCTCGAGTTCTTCGAGATCCGCACCTTCTTCGCCTTCGCCGAGTTCCTTCTGGATCGCCTTGACCTGTTCGTTCAGGTAGTACTCGCGCTGACTCTTCTCCATCTGACGCTTCACGCGCCCCCGGATACGCTTTTCGACCTGCAGGATGTCGATCTCGGCTTCGAGTTGCGCGAGCAGATGCTCGAGCCGCTCGATCACCGGGAACATCTCGAGGATGTGTTGCTTCTGGTCGAGCTTGAGCGGCAAATGCGCCGCGATCGTGTCGGCGAGACGCCCTGCCTCGTCGATACCCGACAGCGAGGTCAGGATCTCCGGCGGGATCTTCTTGTTCAGCTTCACATACTGGTCGAACTGCGACACGATCGCGCGACGCAGCGCTTCGGTTTCAGCGCTGTCGGCGTGGTCAGGTTCGAGCGGCATGACTTCGCACGAGAACTGCGTTTCCTGTTCTTCGATGGAAAGCGTCTTCGCGCGCTGCAAGCCTTCGACGAGCACCTTCACGGTACCGTCGGGCAGCTTCAGCATCTGCAGGATGTTGGCGATACACCCTACTTCGTACATGTCCTTTTCGGTCGGCTCATCTTTCGCAGCCGTCTTCTGGGCGACGAGCATGATGTGCTTGCCGCCTTCCATCGCTGCTTCGAGAGCCTTGATCGACTTCGGGCGGCCTACGAAGAGCGGAATCACCATGTGCGGGAAAACGACTACGTCGCGCAGCGGGAGCAGCGGCAGCGTAATGCGTTCCGGCGGGAGGAGTTGGGTTCCTGACATTTCATTTCCCCATGAGTGGAATCAGTTCGTTCGATAGGTGAGGCCAGCAGAAAATATTGCAAGCCTCCGCGTGTGGGAAAAGTTCAGTGACTCCGAAGGTTCAGTGACTCCATAGTTGAGAACAACCAGCCTGACCACACGATAAACGAAAAAGCCGTTCACGTCGCCATGAACGGCCTTTTTGCAGAACTCGAAAGCCGATCAGTTCGAACCCGCGACCTTCGGCGCGTCTTCGTAGATCAGCAGCGGTTTGCCGTCGCCGTCGATAACGTTGTCGTCGATGATGACCTTGCTGACACCTTTCATTTGCGGAAGGTCGTACATGACATCAAGCAACGCCTGTTCCAGAATCGAACGCAGGCCCCGCGCGCCCGTCTTGCGGCGGATCGCCTTGCGCGCCACGGCCTGCAACGCGGCCGGACGGATTTCGAGCTCGACGCGCTCCATGCTGAACAGCTTGTGATACTGCTTGACCAGCGCATTCTTCGGTTCGACGAGAATCTTCATCAGCGCCGCTTCGTCGAGCTTGCCGAGCGTGGCGACCACCGGCAGACGGCCGATCAGCTCCGGAATCAGGCCGAATTTGATCAGATCTTCCGGCTCCACTTCGCGCAGCACTTCGCCGGCGTCGCGGTCCTGCTTGCTCTTCACGCTCGCGCCGAAACCGATGCCGGTCTTCTCGGTGCGATCGACGATGACCTTCTCGAGGCCGTCGAACGCACCGCCGCAGATGAACAGGATGTTCGTCGTATCGACCTGGATGAAGTCCTGGTTCGGATGCTTACGGCCACCTTGCGGCGGCACCGACGCCATCGTGCCTTCGACCAGCTTCAGCAGAGCCTGCTGCACACCCTCGCCCGACACGTCGCGCGTGATGGACGGGTTGTCGGACTTGCGACTGATCTTGTCGATTTCGTCGATGTAGACGATGCCGCGCTGGGCCTTGTCCACCTCGTAATTACAATTCTGCAGCAGCTTCTGAATGATGTTCTCGACGTCTTCGCCGACATAGCCGGCTTCCGTCAGCGTGGTCGCGTCGGCAATCACGAATGGCACGTTCAGAAGGCGCGCGAGCGTCTGCGCAAGCAGCGTCTTGCCGGAGCCGGTCGGGCCGATCAGCAGGATGTTGCTCTTGGACAGCTCGATTTCATCCTTCTTGTCGAGATGCTTGAGGCGCTTGTAGTGGTTGTAGACCGCGACCGCGAGGATCTTTTTCGCGCGCTCCTGACCGATCACGTACTGGTCGAGAATTTCGCGGATTTCCTGCGGGGTCGGCAGATCGGACTTGGACAAGCCGGCCTCGATGCCCGCGCCTGCAGCCTCGTCACGAATGATTTCGTTGCACAGATCGATACATTCATCGCAGATGAATACCGACGGGCCAGCAATCAGTTTCTTGACCTCATGCTGGCTCTTGCCGCAAAACGAGCAATACAACAGCTTTTCGCTGTTAGAACCTTTCTTGTCCGCCATAGATGTGTGAGCCTCCGGACACCGGATTAGATAATACGCCGTTTGCCCCCGCCACGCAGTTTGGGCGCGGCAGGGCTAGTGAGCACGATAACGGCGCTTGCCGCAGACGCCCGGACGGAAGTTGAACATTCACAACCGACCCGATGACGGTTTTGCCGCAACAGTGGGCAAAACAGCATGGCAAAACCGTACCAGATCAGGGACGCTTGTGCGCCACCTGGTCGACGAGGCCGTACGCCTGCGCGTCATCGCCGGACATGAAATTGTCACGGTCGGTGTCACGCGCGATACGTTCGACCGGCTGACCGGTGTGGTGCGCGAGCAGATGATTCAGCCGATCCTTCAGGTACAGGATTTCACGCGCCTGGATTTCAATGTCCGATGCCTGGCCGCGCGCGCCGCCGAGCGGCTGATGAATCATCACGCGCGAATTCGGCAGCGCGAAACGCTTGCCCTTAGCACCGGCCGCGAGCAGGAACGCGCCCATGCTCGCCGCAAGCCCCATGCACAGCGTCGAGACGTCCGGCTTGATGAACTGCATCGTATCGTAGATCGCCATACCAGCAGACACGGAGCCGCCCGGACTGTTGATGTAGAAGTAGATGTCCTTGTCCGGATTCTCGCTTTCCAGAAACAGCATCTGCGCAACCACCAAATTGGCCGTCTGGTCGTTCACTTCGCCCACGAGGAACACGATGCGTTCCTTCAGCAGACGCGAATAAATATCATAGGAGCGCTCGCCCCGACCGCTCGTTTCCACGACGATCGGCACCAGACCGAGTGCCTGCGCTTCGAGATCCCGGGACGACTGGGAGGTCAACGTGTCCAGCATTTGGGCGCGAAAGGTCATGCAATGGATCCTTGTCTGGAAATATTCTGAATATTAGCTGCTGGACACAGGTTGGTGCGACGAGCCCGTATTCAAGTGCCGTCTTCGTGTGGGCCGCACGACCGGATCCGGTACGTCACACAGATTCATGGCACAAAAAAACGGCGTGCCGGCCGTCGGTCGCTCCGACAGCCGGCACGCCGTTGCAGCGACGCTTACGCTTGCGCCGTTGCGCTTGCCAGTTCCTCGAAGCTCACTTCCTTGTCCGTCACCTTGGCCTTGCTGAGGACGAAGTCGACGACGTTGGCTTCAACGACATACGCTTCCATTTCAGCAAGACGTTGCTGGTTGGAATAATACCAGCGGACGACTTCCTTCGGGTCTTCGTAGCTTTTCGCGAATTCATCGACTTCGGCACGGATCTGCTCCGGCTTCGCCTGCAGTTCGTTCGCCTTCACCAGTTCGGCCAGCACGAGACCCAGCTTGACGCGGCGCTCGGCCTGCTCCTTGAACATCGCGGCCGGGATCGGCGCGTCCTTCGCGTTCGGCACGCCGCGCTGTTCCAGATCCTGGCGAGCCATCGCGACGAGGCGCTCCTGATCCTGCTCGATCAGCGCGTTCGGGACGTCGAGCTCCGAGATTTTCAGCAGTGCGTCCATCACCTGGTTCTTGACGATGGCTTGCGTGCGGCGCTTCGCTTCGCGCTCGAGGTTGTCCTTGATTTCAGCGCGCATCTTGGTCAGATCGCCGTCTTCGATGCCGAGCGATTTCGCGAATTCGCCGTCGACTTCCGGCAAATGCGGCCATTCGATCTTCTTCATCGTGATCGTGAATTGCGCCGTCTTGCCCGCCACTTCCTTGCCGTGGTAGTCGTCCGGGAACTTCAGGTCGAATTCCTTCGCTTCGCCGACCTTCAAGCCGAGCGCCGCTTTTTCGAATTCCGGCAGCATGCGGCCTTCGCCGAGGATGAAGCCGAAGTCTTCGGCGCTACCGCCCTGGAATGCTTCACCGTCGATCTTGCCGACGAAGTCGACCGTCACGCGGTCGCCGTCTTTGGCGGCCGTGTCCGCGCCGCCGTCGCCGTGCTCGCCTGCCTCGCCGCGAGCGTGGAAGTGCACGCGCTGTTTGCGCAGGATGTCCAGCGTGCGGTCGATTTCCGCTTCGCTGATGCTGGTCATGGTGCGCTCGATTTCAGCCGTGGCGACGTCGCCCAGCTTCACTTCCGGATACACTTCGAAGGTCGCGTCGAACGCGTAGCTGCCTTCACCAGCGTCGGTCTTCGGCGCGAAGCTCGGCTGACCCGCGACACGCAGGTTTTCGGTGCGGCTGATGTCGAAAAATTCCTTGCCGACCTTGTCGCTCAGCACTTCGGCTTCCACCTGGCCCGAATACTGTTGCGTCACCATCTTGAGCGGCACCTTGCCCGGGCGGAAACCCGGCATGCGCACGTTCTTCGCGAGTTGACGGATACGCGAATCCACTTCCTTCTGCACGGCATCCTTCGGCAGGGAAATCGTCACGCGGCGTTCGAGCTTGCCGAGGTTTTCAACAACGTTAGCCATGGCTTCAATCGTCCTAAAATTATTCGAGCGAATCAGTTATCTTCTCCGTGCTGCCCGTCGATGTCGCTTCGCATCGATTTGCGCCGATTGCATCGCGCCGATTGCATCGATCACGCACCTGCGCCGCGGGCTTGCAGGCCGTCGGCAGCACGGTTGAGTCCAAAGAGCCGAATATTTTAGCAAACTATTTGCGCGCCTAGCCGGGATTCGATGATTGCATCGAGCTTTCCCTGCATTCCGGGCGTTTTGAGGGCCATTTTCGGTTAGTTTTGACACAGCGAGCGCGATTTGCCGCTGGCATCGCTTTCCGGTTAGCGTCGTGCGTTCCTCGGCGCTCTTTCGTCATGCAACAGAACGTTCGCGTGGACGCTCGCACCCGCTCGCGGCCGACGCGTCGTGGCCGCGATCCCGCCTATGCCTTTCGACATATTCAGCCGACGCCCCCATGCTGATAAGCTAACGCACTCGCTCGGGCCGCCACCGCCGGTCACCGGCAGCCGGTCGCTTCATCCGCTCCGGCAACCGCTTACAACGACTCAAACCTCTCAGAGACACCATGCCGAATTCGTCGTCCTCGCCTGTCGTCGTCGTCGCTCCCGATTCATTCAAAGGCTCGCTCAGCGCGGAACAGGTCGCGCAAGCGATCGCATCCGGCGTCCAGCGCGCACGCCCCGACGCGAGCGTGCGCATCTGTCCGATGGCCGACGGCGGCGAAGGCACGCTCGACGCAATGCTCACGAGCGGCGGCGAGCGCCGCACGCTTAGCGTGCGCGGCGCGGCCGGTCCGACGCGCGCAGCGCTGACGGGCCTGCTCACAGACGGCAGCGCCATCATCGAAACGGCGGAAATCGTCGGCATTACGGACCCCGTCGGCATGGGCGTGCCGGTCGAGGCGCGCAGCACGCGCGGCATGGGCGAAGCGATTCGCGCGCTGCTTGATGCCGGCGTGCGGCGCTTTTTCGTCGCGCTCGGCGGCAGCAGCACGAACGACGGCGGCGCCGGCCTGCTGACCGGCCTCGGCTTGCAACTGTTCGACGCGCAAGGCAACGTACTCGAAGGCACACCCGAGCAGCTTGCGCGCGTGGCGCGGGTCGATGCGTCGCTGCTCGACGCGCGGCTTGCCGACACGCAGTTCGTCGGCATGTCGGACGTCGACAATCCGTTGACCGGCGCGCACGGCGCGACCGCGATCTTCGGTCCGCAAAAAGGCGTGAAGCCAGAACAGGTCGCGCCGATCGACGCGGCGCTCGCGCGCTTCGCCGATCTGCTCGAAGCCGCGCTCGGCCGCACGGCGCGTGACCTGCCGGGCGCGGGCGCGGCGGGCGGCCTCGGCTTCGCATTGCACATGCTCGGCGCGCAGTTCGAGCCGGGCGCGGAAACCGTCGCGCGGCAAATCGGCCTCGACGCCGCGCTCACGGGCGCCAACTGGCTGATCACGGGTGAAGGCCGTTCCGACGTACAGACGCTGCACGGCAAGGCGCCGTTCATCGTCTGCGCGCATGCGCGCGCCGCGGGCGTGCCCGCCACGCTGCTGTCCGGCGCGATCGACCCCGCCGCGCTGCCGCGTCTTGCCGAATACTTCGGCGGCTGCTTTTCTCCGGCGCCGGGGCCGATCACGCTCGACGTCGCGATTCGCGACGCGGCGCGCCTGCTCGCCAACGAAGCCGAGCAGCTGACGCGCCTGAAATACGGCGTGCGTTGACCCGCGAAACGGTTGCCGCAACAATCACAGCGCCACGACCGTTCCACTCATCACGGGGTGACCATGAAGGACTCCGCCAAAGCCGGGCTCGAGCAGTTCCTCACGTATCGTCTGCATGTACTGAACAAACTGGCCGAGCGCGGCATCAGCGCGCGCTACGCGGCGAAGCTCGACGTGACGCTGCCCGAAGCGCGGGTGATTGCGACGGTGGGATCGTTCGGACCGTTCTCGATCATGGAGTTGGCACGCCATGCCAATCTCGACAAAAGCCAGGCGAGTCGCGCGGCCGAAGCGCTGATCCGGCAGGGACTCGTGCAGCGCGAAGCGAGCGCCGCGGACGGCCGCGTCGTGCTGGTCTCGCTGACGCAGGAAGGCCGCGCGCTGTATCGCAAAGTGATGCCGATCGCGCGCAAGTGGAACGGCGATATGTTCGAGTGCCTCGACGAAGAGGAAAGGGCCGCGTTCGGCGCGGCGCTCGACAAGGTGATCCGTGCCATGAACGCGCGGGAGTGATAGCGCGCGGCGAACCGGCCGTGTTTGAAAAGCGCCGTTTCACGGCATTGGGCGGCGCGTGTCAAAATTGAGCCTCGGCCAACGCGCCTTTACCCTCTTTTTCATCCAGGGACGCTTCAGTGGACATCAACAAACAGGTCGCGGCACTCACCGCGTCGGAACTCCAGACCGCCGGCGCGAGCCAGGCGAGCGCGATCGCGGTCAGCGTCGTACTGCGTCATCTTCGTTCGCCGGAACTGGCGAAACTGCTGTCGTCGGCATTTGAAAATCATCAGGCGGTGATGCTGCAAACGCCATGGCCGGACCAGATGCTGCAGGCGTTCGAGTCGACGCGCCGTTTCCTCGAAGGCGCCGCGCAAGCGGAATTGCCGGGCTCGCAGGAAGCGCCGGGAACGCCGGGTGCCTGAGTCGCGCGGTCGCGATGAAAGGCAGCGGAGCAACACTGAGGCCTTTCAGAAGACCGCGCAAAAAAGAAAAAACCCCGTCGGTCCAAAGACTTGACGGGGTTTTTCTTGACTACCAATAAGTGGTGCGAGGGAGGGGACTCGAACCCCTACACCCTTGCGGGCGTCAGGACCTAAACCTGGTGCGTCTACCAATTTCGCCACCCTCGCAGCCGGGTACGCCGCAATGCGTCGCGCCCGATTGTCCTGTGCACTCCCAAGCGCGCTGAACACGTGCCCGAAAGCGTAAGCGCGAGATTCTAACCGATTGATTCGCGCTTGTCTGCACCCGGCGGTATCTGCGCGCGCGACGCCGATGCTACAATTTTCGGCTCGTCGAGACGGGCGCCGCGACGGACGTCGGCGCCCTTCTCGCCAGTCCTTCCCCACACTCTCATCCCGTGAATTTCGACGACTATTGCCAGCAGAAAGCGGCGCCCCCAGGATCGAGCACCTACTATGCGCTTCGCCAGGCGCGCGCCGCCAGTCAGCCGCTGTTGACGGCGCTCTTCGCATTGCGTCGCGAGTTCGAGGAAACGGTCAAGGAGACGAGCGATCCGGCGGTCGGCCGCACGAAGCTCGCGTGGTGGCAGAAAGAAATTGCCGCGCTGGCCGCGGGCTCGCCGTCGCATCCGGTGTCCAAGGCACTCGCGGCCTATCTGCCCGACGCGCAGGCCGAATATCCGGCTCTGCAGGAACTGCTCGCGGGCTTCGAGATGGATCTCGACCAGGCACGCTATCTCGACTATCCGAACCTGCGGCGCTATGTGCATGGTGTCGGTGGCAATTTTGCTTCGCTGGTGTCGCGCGCGGCTGCAACCGGATCGGCCGACGATGCCGCGCATGCGTCGGCGTGGGCCGCTCCGCTCGGCGAGGCGCTGATGCTCGCGCAGTTCGTCGCCGAAACCGGCAACGATGCCCGGCACGGCCGCATCTACGTTCCGATCGACGAGATGCAACGCTACAACGTCACCGCCGCCGATCTGATCAACCGCAAATACACCGACGCTTTCACCGAGCTGATGCGGTTCGAAACGAATCGCGCGCGCGACGCGGTGCAGACCGCGCTCGCCGCGGTGCCCGCCAGCGCGCGGCGCGCGCAGCGCACGCTGCTCGCGCTCGCGGCGCTCGCGTTGGCGTTGCTCGATGAAATCGAGCACGACGGTTATCACGTGCTGCATCAACGCATCGCGTTGACGCCGATCCGCAAGCTATGGATCGCGTGGCGCGCGAAGTAGCCTGAGCGCCGGGCGCGTCGATTCGCGCCCAGCGCCCAGCGCTCACGCCCGCAGCAACGGCAGCGGCTCGAACCGCTGCTGCAGAATCGCAGGCGCGTCCAACCCCCACCAGGGCCCGAGCACCGTCGCATAAAGCTGGCGAAAATCCACGCCGACCGGCAGGTTGCCATTCCCATCGAGCCGCGCAAGCATCGGCGGCACGCCAAACAAACCGCCCTGCACGCGACCGCCCGTCACGAAGTGCGGCGCCAGCGTGCCGTGATCGGTGCCGCTACTCTGGTTCTCGCGCGGACGGCGCCCGAATTCCGCGCACGTCATCACGAGCGTATCGTTCCACCGGCCCAACTCGACGAGCGCGGCCTGCATCGCCACCATCCCTTGCGCGAACTGTTTGAGCAACTCGGCCTGTTGTCCCGGCTGGTTCTGGTGCGTATCGAAACCGTTCAGCGTTAGCCGGATCACGGCCACGCCCTGCCCGCTCAACGGCTGCTCCTGTGGCGCGCGTCCGGCGCCAGCTATCTTCAGCGTGTCCGAAGCGGCCAGCACCTGCATTGCCGTTTTGATCGAACTGCCGAACGCGCCGCCCGCAAACGCGGTCTTCAACTGAGGCTGCCCTTGCGTCGCGCGCAGACGACCGGCCGGTTTCACGATGTCGTTTTCGACGTCGAGAAGAGGCGCGAGCGCGGGATTGCGCTCGTGCAAGGACACTGACATCGCGAGTCGAGAGGCCCTGACGAACTGCGCGGGATTGACCAGCGCGATCGCGCGCGCCGTTTGCGAGCGGCCCGATTTCGGCGCTGCCGATCACGACGCTGTCGGCCGCGAAACCGATGGGCACCGGCCTCATCGCGAACGCGCGCGTGAGCCAGCCGTCGCGCAGATATCGGTCGGAGCGTGACGCGGTATCCCAGATCTCGATCGAACGGAAATGCGACAGGTTCGGCGGATAGAACAGGTTCTCGCCGAGCGCGCGTATCTGCGCGGCGAACGGCGCCGTGTCGTCGTAGCCGACAGCGAATGCGCGCAGCGCGCCGATCACGAACTCGACCGGCGACTTCACCAGCACCCCGCGATTGCCATCGCTCCAGAACGCATCGCTGAGAAAAGAGCGCGCGTAGCGTCACCTCGATGTCATAACCGCTCGCGCGAAACTGCATGGCGATCGGCTCGACGCGTGCCGGGTCCGGCGTGTCGGAGATGTGACGCTGATCCGGCGTCCATGCGTTGCGCTCGGCGCGCGTTGGGATCGGCTCGAATACAGTCGGGAGGTCGCGATATCGCTTCGCGGCGCGCTCGTGAGTAGCGTGACATCGTGAGCCGAGGCGCCTGTATGCACCAAGACGCGCACAAAAGCGCGCCGGCGCTGGCGACTCAACGGAGCAGCGGATCAGAAAGTGGACGCTGAAGATGCAACGGGATTTTTCACGCGGCAATGCGCGCGCTGGGATTAACGCTTGTACAACTCGCGCACGGCGTCTTCGATGTGCTGCCGCAACAGCCGACGCTCTTCGGGCGTCATATGCCCGTCGCGGCGACGTTGATCGAGATCGGGGGGAACCGCGGTGCGCAGCATCGCGTCAGAGGCAGGGCGATCGATGCTCGGGTTGTGGCGGCTGGTTCTGCCATTGCCCAAGCGGGGCGCATGCTCGCTCGCCGCTCTATCCGCGGACGGCTGCGCATGAGCGAGCGTCGGGCCCAGTGTGCCTGCCAGCGTACCGGCAACCGCCAGTGCAATCACGCTCAGGCGCACGTTTGGCCAAACCCCTCCCTTCATGTTGTTCCCTTCGTGGCGCGGCAACCGGCTACCTCAGATGCGTATACAAACCCCGGTAACAGCCGGGTGCGAGAGTTTTGTCGAGTGAAGTATCCACCGAACAGCCGCATTCAGTAAAGCAGTCTAAACGCGCATACTTTACGTCGCGCCACACCGCGGGTAAATTTTGTAACCGACTGTAACCCCAGAAATGGTGTAACCGCGCACCACTTTCTAATCGCGCTAAGATGCCGACCATGGAAACCAAAAACCCTTCGAAAATCCTCGTCGTCGACGACGATCCACGCCTGCGCGATCTTCTGCGCCGCTACCTCGGCGAACAAGGCTTCAACGTCTACGTCGCCGAAAATGCGCCGTCAATGAACAAGCTCTGGGTGCGCGAGCGCTTCGATCTGCTGGTGCTCGATCTGATGCTGCCCGGTGAGGACGGCCTGTCGATCTGCCGGCGACTGCGCGGCAGCAACGACCGCACGCCGATCATCATGCTGACGGCCAAGGGTGAGGATGTCGATCGCATCGTCGGCCTCGAGATGGGTGCCGACGACTATCTGCCCAAGCCGTTCAATCCACGCGAACTGGTCGCGCGCATTCACGCGGTGCTGCGTCGCCAGTCGCCGTCCGAGTTGCCCGGCGCTCCGTCCGAGACCACCGAGGTCTTCGAGTTCGGCGAGTTCGCGCTGAATCTCGCCACCCGCACGCTGACCAAGGCCGGCCAGGAAATTCCGCTCACCACCGGTGAGTTCTCGGTGCTGAAGGTATTCGCGCGTCATCCGCGTCAGCCGCTGTCGCGCGAAAAGCTGATGGAACTCGCACGCGGCCGTGAATACGAGGTCTTCGACCGCAGCCTCGACGTGCAGATCTCGCGTCTGCGCAAGCTGATCGAGCCGGATCCGGGCAGCCCGCGCTTCATTCAGACCGTGTGGGGCCTCGGCTACGTCTTCATCCCCGACGGTGCAGCCTGAGTTTGTGCTCCGTTTTCGTTTCTGTGTCACATAAGAAGGGCCCATGCGGATCGACCGGCGCCTCCTGACGCTCGCGTTCGGCGGCCTTTTCTGGCGGACCTTTCTGCTGATCGCGCTGTTGATCGCAGTCAGTCTCGCCGCGTGGTTCCAGAGCTTTCGCGTGATCGAGCGTGAGCCGCGCGCGCAGCGCGTGGCTCTGCAACTCGTCGCGATCGTCAAGCTCACGCGCACCGCACTCCTCTATTCCGATCCCGACCTGCGGCGCGCGTTGCTGCAGGATCTGGAGAGCAACGAAGGGGTGCGCGTGTACCCGCGCGAAGCCACCGACAAATACAAACTCCAGCCCGACGAATCGTTGAATCGCCTGATCGAGCACGACATCCGCGGCCGTCTCGGCGACGACACCATAATCGCGCAGAGCGTCAACGATATCAACGGCGTATGGATCAGCTTCAAGATCGACGACGACGATTACTGGGTCGCGCTCGACCGCGATCAGCTCGACAACGCCACCGGCCTGCAATGGGCCGGCTGGGGCGTGTTCGCGCTCGCGCTGTCGCTGTTCGGCGCGGCGTTCATCACGAGTCTGGTGAACCGGCCGTTCGCGCGTCTGGCGATGGCCGCGCGCCGGGTCGGCTCGGGGCAATCGCCCGAGCCGCTACCCGAGCGCGGCATGGGTGTGGCCGCCGAAACCAATCGAAGCTTCAACCAGATGGTGCGCGACCTCGAACAGCTCGAGGCGGACCGCGCGCTGATGCTCGCGGGCATCTCGCACGATCTGCGCACGCCGCTCGCACGGCTGCGGCTCGAGACCGAAATGAGCCCGTCCGATCAGGCCACCAAGGACGCGATGGTCGACGACATCGAGCAAATGGACATGATCATCGGCCGCTTCCTCGACTACGCGCGTCCCGTTCAGCGTGTGCCGGAGCCGGTGGACCTCTCGGTGATCGCGAGCGAACTCGCCGCACGCATGCAAAGCGAGGACAGCATGCGGCTGATCACGCGGCTCGCTCCGTCGGCGGTGATCGAGGCCGATGAAACCGACATGCGTCGCGTGGTCGGCAATCTGCTCGAGAACGCGCGCAAATATGGCCTCAGCGACGGCGACGGTGTGCCGCGCGTCATTCTCGAAACGCGCGTGTCCCACTCGCGCGTCGAACTCTCGGTGGTCGACGAAGGCCCCGGCATTCCCGAAGACCAGCTCGCGCTCGTCACGCGGCCGTTCTATCGTGTGAATTCGGCGCGCACCCAGGCCAACGGCACGGGCCTCGGCATGGCGATCGTGCAGCGGCTCGTCGCCCGTTATCGCGGCGCGCTACGGCTGCGCAACCGCTCGCCCGGACCCGGGCTTGAAGTGACGATCGAGTTTCCGCTCGCGAAAAGCGCGTGAGCCGACGACGCGCGGCACCGCGCGCCGTCGCCATTCGAAACACGCCGCTTGTTGCGACTTCCGAAGGAGCCTTTGCATGAAAACCGTTGGCGATAAACTCGAAGCGTTCACCGTCATTGCCGCCAAGCCGGGCTTCAACCATCACGAAGAACACGGCGTCTCGGCGTTCGAATACATCACCGAGCAGTCGTTTCCAGGCAAATGGAAAATCATTTACTTCTATCCGAAGGATTTTTCGTTGGTCTGCCCGACGGAAATCGTCGAATTCAGCAAGCTCGTCAAGGAGTTCGAGGACCGCGAGGCCGTGCTGCTCGGCGGCAGCGTCGACAATGAATACGTGAAGCTCGCATGGCGCCGCGAGTACCAGGAGCTCGACAGGCTCAACCACTACTCGTTCGGCGACGTGAAAGGCGAGCTGATCGACCAGCTCGGCGTGCGCGACAAGGAAGCGGGCGTCGCGCTGCGCGCGACCTTTATCGTCGATCCGGACAACACGATCCAGCACGTGTCGGTCAACAATCTGTACGTGGGCCGTAATCCCGAAGAAGTGCTGCGCATCCTCGACGGCCTGCAAACGGACGAGCTGTGTCCGAGCAATCGGACGATTGGCGGCGCGACGCTGTAAGCGGCACCGCCCGTCACCCAAACAAAAATCCCGTTCAGCTCCTGACCAACAACACCGCGGCCTGCGCCTCGATGCCCTCGCCGCGGCCGAGATAACCGAGCTTCTCGTTCGTCTTCGCCTTGACGTTCACGCGCTCGATCGGCAGACCGAGGTCCGCCGCGATATTGGCGCGCATCCCTTCGATATGCGGTGCGAGCTTCGGCGCCTGCGCGATCACGCTGCTGTCGACGTTGCCGATCGCAAAGCCGGCCGCCTTCACGCGCGCCACGCATTCGCGCAGCAGCACGCGGCTGTCGGCGCCGGCGAACTTCGCGTCGGTATCGGAGAAGTGGCGGCCGATATCGCCCAACGCGGCCGCGCCAAACAGCGCGTCGGTGATCGCGTGCAGCAGCACATCCGCGTCCGAGTGACCGAGCAGCCCGCGCTCGTACGGAATCGTTACGCCGCCGATGATCAACGCGCGCCCCGGCACCAGCGCATGCACGTCGTAGCCCTGCCCAATTCTGAAATCCATGTGCGTCACGTCCTCAAGTGCTGAAGCTTTTAAAGCTTCTTTAAAGCCTTTCTAAATTTTTCCAATGTGCCCAGGCGCGGTTTCACGAACCGGCGGGGCGGCTCAGAATCGCCTCGGCCAGATCGAAATCTTCCGGATAAGTGACCTTGAAGTTACGCAGGCTGCCTTGCACGAGCTTCGGCGCGTGGCCCGACCATTCGATCGCGCTCGCCTCGTCGGTCAGATCGTGGCCGTCGGCCTGGGCGCGCAGGATCGCCTCGCGCAGCATGCCGATGCGGAACATCTGCGGCGTCTGCGCCTGCCACAAGCCGTCACGCGCTTCGGTTTGGGCGATGCGGCCATCGGCCGACGCGCTGTCGATACGCTTCAAGGTATCGGCGACCGGCAACGCCATGATGCCGCCGACCGCATCGTCCTTGAGCGAACCGATCAGCGTACGGATCAGCGCCGCCGTGATGCCCGGCCGCGCCGCGTCGTGCACGAGCACCCAGTCGGCGTCGTGGGCGCCGAACTCGGCGAGCGCGTGCAGACCGTTGAGCACCGACGCCTGGCGCGACGCGCCGCCCACGCGACGCACCGCGAAGCGCAGATTGCCGAAGCGGCGGGCGTCGAAGTGCTGGTCGTCGGGCGCGATGACGACGAGCGTCTGCGTGAATTCGCTGCACGCGTCGAACGCGGCGAGCGAGTAATACAGCATGTCGCGGCCGGCGACAGTGCGGTATTGCTTGGGCATCGCGGCGCCGGAACGGCTGCCGGTGCCTGCGCACGGGATCAGGGCAAAGAGACGGGAAGTCACGAGTGCGGATGCCGCCAGGTCAAAGTAAAGGACGGATTTTATAATACGTCCTTCGCATCCACGCCCGTACACGCGTAAACTTGGCCGTCGCGTGAACCCCGAGCCGCCCCTTTTTCTCCTTTATGCCAGACATCGCCGCATCCTCGCAGTCCACCCCGCCCGTCGCGCTCGTCAAGGCCGGCCAGCGTTTCGCCTTCGACGGCACGCGCGGTTCGTCCGACGCGCTGCTGATCGCCCGCTACCATCTCGCGTATCGCGAGAAGATGCCGCTGCTTGCGGTGGTCTGCGAAAACGCGCTCGACGCGCAGCGGCTGTCGCAGGAAATCGGCTTTTTCGCGCCGGACGCGCGCGTGCGCCTCCTGCCCGACTGGGAGACGCTGCCTTACGACACGTTTTCGCCGCACCAGGACCTCGTCTCCGAGCGTCTCGCGACGCTGCACGACCTCGGCGAAGGCCGCTGCGACATCCTGCTCGTGCCGGCCACGACGGCCTTGTACCGGATGCCGCCTGCATCGTTTCTGGCCGCCTACACGTTCTCGTTCTCGCAAGGCGAGCGGCTCGACGAAGCGAAGCTGAAGGCGCAGCTGACGCTCGCCGGCTACGAGCACGTGAGCCAGGTGGTGCGTCCCGGCGAATATTGCGTGCGCGGCTCACTGCTCGATCTGTTCCCGATGGGCTCGCCGCTGCCCTATCGGATCGACCTGTTCGACGACCAGGTCGACTCGATCCGCGCGTTCGACCCCGACACGCAGCGCAGCCTCTATCCGGTCAAGGACGTGCGCCTGCTGCCGGGCCGCGAATTCCCGTTCGACGAGGCCGCGCGCACCGCATTCCGCAGCCGCTGGCGCGAGACTTTCGAGGGCGATCCGAGCCGCGCGTCGATCTATAAAGACATCGGCAACGGCGTGCCGTCGGCGGGTATCGAATACTATCTGCCGCTGTTCTTCGAGGAGACCGCCACCCTCTTCCATTACCTGCCCGACGGTTCGCAACTCGCGTTCGTCGGCGATCTGGACGCGGCGATCCGGCGCTTCACCAACGACACGAAGCAGCGCTTCAATTTCCTGTCGCACGACCGCGACCGGCCGATTCTCGAACCGCACAAGCTGTTCCTGTCGGACGAGGATTTCTTCACGTTCGCGAAACCGTTCGCACGGCTCGTGCTGCCCACCAACGGCGACGGCGCCTGGTCGATCGCGCTGCCGAACCTCGCGATCGATCGTCACGCCGACGATCCCGTCTCGGCGCTGCGCGCGTATCTGAGCACGACGCCGAACCGGGTGCTATTCGCCGCCGAATCGGCGGGCCGCCGCGAGACGCTGCTGCAACTGCTCGCCGACAACCAACTGAAGCCCGCCTCGGCCGACAGCTTCGCCGACTGGCTCAAGAGCGACGCGCGTTTCTCGCTCGGCGTCGCGCCGCTCGCGAACGGCTTCGCGCTGCCGGGCGACGGCATCGCGATCATCACCGAAACCGAGCTGTACGGGCCGCTCGCGCGCCGCGCGGGACGCCGCCGCCAGGAACAGGCGAGCAACGTCGATTCGATGGTGCGCGATCTGTCCGAGCTGAAGCTCGGCGACCCGGTCGTGCATTCGCAGCACGGTATCGGCCGCTACATGGGTCTCGTGACGATGGATCTCGGCGAAGGCGAAACCGAGTTCCTGCATCTCGAATACGCGGGTGACAGCAAGCTCTACGTGCCGGTCGCGCAATTGCACGTGATCTCGCGCTATAGCGGCGCCGACCCGGAAAGCGCGCCGCTGCATTCGCTCGGCTCGGGCCAGTGGGAAAAGGCCAAGCGCAAGGCCGCGCAGCAGATCCGCGACACCGCCGCCGAGCTGCTCAACCTGTACGCCCGCCGTGCCGCCCGCGAGGGCCACGCGTTCGCGCTCGAACCGAAGGACTACGTGAAGTTCGCCGAGAGCTTCGGTTTCGAGGAAACGCCGGACCAGGCCGCCGCGATCGCGGCCGTGATCGGCGACATGACGAGCGGCAAGCCGATGGACCGGCTCGTATGCGGCGACGTCGGCTTCGGCAAGACCGAGGTGGCATTGCGCGCGGCGTTCATCGCGGTAATGGGCGGCAAGCAGGTCGCGCTGCTGTCGCCGACCACGCTGCTCGCCGAGCAGCACACGCAAACCTTCAGCGACCGCTTCTCCGACTGGCCGGTGCGCATCGCCGAGCTGTCGCGCTTCAAGTCGACCAAAGAAGCCAACGCGGCGATCCGGCAGATCAACGAAGGCACGGTCGACATCGTGATCGGCACGCACAAGCTGCTGTCGTCCGATGTGCAGTTCAAGCGGCTCGGACTCGTGATCATCGACGAGGAGCATCGCTTCGGCGTGCGTCAGAAGGAGGCGCTGAAAGCGCTGCGCGCGGAAGTCGACGTGCTGACGCTGACCGCGACGCCGATTCCCCGTACGCTCGGTATGGCACTCGAAGGCCTGCGCGATTTTTCGGTGATCGCAACGGCGCCGCAAAAGCGCCTCGCGATCAAGACCTTCGTGCGGCGCGAGGAAGACAGCGTGATTCGCGAAGCAATGCTGCGCGAGTTGAAGCGCGGCGGCCAGGTCTACTTCCTGCACAACGAAGTCGAGACGATCCAGAATCGCCGGCAGATGCTCGAAGAGCTGGTGCCCGAAGCGCGCATCGCGGTCGCGCATGGACAGATGCACGAGCGGGAACTGGAGCGGGTGATGCGCGACTTCGTCGCGCAACGCGCGAACGTGCTGCTGTGCACGACGATCATCGAAACCGGCATCGACGTGCCGAGCGCGAACACGATCCTGATCCACCGCTCCGACAAGTTCGGCCTCGCGCAATTGCATCAGCTGCGTGGCCGGGTCGGCCGCTCGCATCACCAGGCGTACTCGTATCTGCTCGTGCACGATCCGCAGGGGCTCACCAAGCAGGCGCAACGGCGGCTCGAAGCGATCCAGCAGATGGAGGAACTCGGCTCGGGCTTCTATCTCGCGATGCACGACCTCGAAATTCGCGGCACCGGCGAGGTGCTCGGTGACAAGCAGTCGGGCGAGATTCACGAGATCGGCTTCCAGCTTTATACCGACATGCTCAACGACGCAGTGAGGGCGCTCAAGAACGGCAAGGAGCCAGACCTCACCGCGCCGCTCGCCGCGACCACCGAGATCAACCTGCATTCGCCGGCGATCCTGCCGTCGGACTATTGCGGCGACGTGCAGGAACGTCTGTCGCTGTACAAGCGCCTCGCGAACTGCGAACACAACGATTCGATCGACGGCATCCAGGAAGAACTGATCGACCGCTTCGGCAAGCTGCCGCCGCAGGCGCATGCGCTGGTGGAGACGCATCGACTGCGGCTCGCCGCGAAGCCGCTCGGCATTTCGAAGATCGATGCCGGTGAAGCGGTGATCGGCCTGCAGTTCATCCCCAATCCGCCCGTCGACGCGATGCGGATCATCGAGATGGTGCAGAAGCACAAGCACATCAAGCTCGCGGGTCAGGACAAGCTGCGTATCGAAACGCGCAGCCCGGATCTCGCGGTGCGCGTCGCGACCGTCAAGGAGACCTTGCGCGCGCTCGGTTCGCCGAGCCGCGGCACGGCGGCGGCGCCTGCTCGCTGAGCGCGGCACGCTGCGCGCACAGGCTCGTGAAAACCGCAAAAAACGGGGGGACGTCCCCCGTTTTTTGCATCGATGCTGCGCTGCGCCAACGCGAGCCCGGCTTTTTGGACATCCTGACGAAACTGCAATTTGGGATATGATCGATAGACACAAAACGCTGGAGTCATGTCATGTCTCACGTCGCTGAAACAGCGCAATCGTTGCAGTCGTCCGCCTCCTCCACGTCCCCCGCTTCTCCGATATCTCTGCCCTGGGTCACCCGTCTCGTGTCGATGGACACGGTGAGCCGCAATCCAAACCTCGGCCTGATCGAAACCGTGCGCGACGAACTGCGCGCGGTCGGTATCGACGCGACGCTGACGCACGGCAAGGGCGGCAAATGGGCGAACCTGTTCGCGACCATTCCCGCGCACGACGGCGAAACGAACGGCGGCGTCGTGCTGTCGGGCCACACCGATGTCGTGCCGGTGGACGGCCAGCAATGGGACAGCGATCCGTTCAAGCCGGAGATTCGCGGTGACAAGCTCTATGGCCGCGGCACCTGCGACATGAAGGGCTTCATCGGCGCGGCGCTCGCGCTCGTGCCGGACATGCAGCGCACGAAGCTCGCGAAGCCGATCCACTTCGCGCTGTCGTTCGACGAGGAAGTGGGCTGCGTGGGCGCGCCGCTTCTGATCGCCGATCTGCTGAAGCGCGGCGTGAAGCCGGACGGCTGCATCGTCGGCGAGCCGACCAGCATGCGCCCGATCATCGCGCACAAGGGCATCAACGCGTATCAGTGCTGCGTACGCGGCCAGGCCGCGCATTCGTCGCTGACGCCGAAGGGCTTGAACGCGATCGAGTACGCGGCTCGCCTGATCTGCTACATCCGCGACATGGCCGACCAGTTCCGCGCGCAAGGCCCCTTCGACGAACTGTACGACGTGCCGTTCAGCACCGCGCAGACCAGCACGATCACGGGCGGCAACGCAATCAACACGGTGCCGGCCGAATGCCAGTTCCAGTTCGAGTTCCGCAATCTGCCGACGCTCGATCCCGAGCAGATCTTCGCGCGCATCGACAGCTACGCGCGCGAAACGCTGCTGCCGAAAATGCTGCGCGAGCATCCGTCGGCCGCGATCGAGATCACGAAGATCGCCGCAGCGCCCGGACTCGATTCGTCTGAACAGGCCGCGATCACGCAGCTCGTACGCGCACTGACGGCCGACCAGGACAAGCGCAAGGTCGCATACGGCACCGAGGCCGGCCTGTTTTCGAACGCGGGGATTCCGAGCATCGTCTGCGGCCCCGGCGACATCCAGCAGGCGCATAAGGCGAACGAATTCGTCGAGCTCGCGCAGCTCGTCGCGTGCGAGCGCTTCTTGCGCAAGTTCATCCACAGCATGTCGGTCGAGGCCGCTTAGCCCGTTTCGTTGCAGCGGCGCGCAGCCGCAGTGAACCTGCGCGCCGAGCCACGGGCCTCAGCGACATCGACGACTCCGGAGCGACCGCCATGTCCAGCGCCATGCCGCAGCACACGGATCACACGATCGACGGTGAGCCGATCCCCACGCTCGACGACATCGCCGCGCAGCACTTCGCGTTGACGCCCTGGGTCGCGCGCACGCCGGTGTTCGACCGGCTCGACTTCTCGTCGCTGCGCGGCACCGTCGTCAATTTCAAGTTCGAGCTGCTGCAGGCGGGCGGCAGCTTCAAGGCACGCGGCGCCTTCACGAACCTGCTCGCGCTCGACGACGCGCAAAAGAGCGCGGGTGTCACCTGCGTGTCGGGCGGCAATCACGCGGTGGCGGTCGCCTATGCGGCGATGCGGCTCGGCGTCAGCGCCAAGGTCGTGCTGTTCAGCGCGGCGAATCCGGCCCGCGTCGCGTTGTGCCGCGAGTACGGCGCCGACATCGTCTATGCGGAAGATCTCGCCGAAGCGTTCGAACTGGTGCGCCGCGTCGAGGCCGAGGAAGGCCGCTATTTCGTTCATCCGTTCAACGGCTATCGCACGGTGCTCGGCTCGGCGACGCTCGGCTACGAATGGGCCACGCAAACGCCCGACCTCGAAGCGGTGATCGTGCCGATCGGCGGCGGCGGACTCGCGGCCGGGGTCTCCACCGCGCTGCGGCTCGCGAATCCGAACGTGCACGTGTACGGCGTCGAACCCGAAGGCTCGGACGTGATGAGCAAGAGTTTTGCCGCCAACCATACGGTCAGAATGGGCCACATGCACAGCATCGCCGATTCGCTGATGTCGCCGCATACCGAGCAATACAGCTACGAACTGTGCCGCCGCCATGTCGATCGGATCGTCACCGTGTCCGACGACCAGTTGCGCGAGGCGATGCTGATCCTGTTCAATCAGCTGAAGCTCGCGGTCGAGCCGGCTTGCGCGGCCGCCACGGCCGGCTTGCTCGGACCGCTGCGCGAACAGTTGCAGGGCAAACGCGTGGGCGTGCTGCTGTGCGGCGCCAATATCGACCCGGTCAGTTTTGCCGCGCATCTGGAGCGCGCGCGCCATAGCGAGTCACAGTTTCCTCATTAGCGACGCGCAGCAGATGCGCTTGTTGCCTTGCGGCCAAAGCACTAGCCTATCCGCTTCAGGTTGGTATGATTCGGCTATTCACATCAGGGAGGTGTAGGTATGAGCATGATCCAGGAATTTAAAGAATTTGCCCTCAAAGGCAACGTGATGGATCTGGCGGTCGGTGTGATTATCGGCGGCGCGTTTTCCACCATTGTCAATTCCGTGGTTAAAGACCTGATCATGCCGGTTGTCGGGGTCGCTACCGGCGGCCTCGATTTCTCCAATCTGTTCGTTCGCCTGGGCCATATTCCGGCCACTTACAAAGGCAACCCCGAATCGTATAAAGACCTGCAGACGGGTGGCGTGGCGGTGTTCGGTTACGGTTCGTTCATTACCGCGACGATCAACTTCATCATTCTCGCGTTCATCATCTTTCTGATGGTCAAGTTCATCAACAAACTGCGCAAGGAGCCGCAAGCCGCGCCGGCGGAGCCGCCGCCGCCGCCGGAAGACGTGCTGCTGCTGCGCGAGATCCGCGATTCGCTGAACAACCAGCAGCGTTAATCGTCGAATCAAGCTCGGGTTGCACTGGCCTGAGCCAGTGAAATCAAAAGGCCTGTTGCGATCGGCGTCGCAACAGGCCTTTGTGTTTTCACGCTGCCTTCAGCGCGCTGCGCTTTATCGAGCCTTACCCTTCCTTTTGCGCCTTCAATTGCGCCGCGCTTTCGATCATCGCTTCGAGCTGGCCGAAATTGACAGGCTTCGTCAGATGCGATGTAAAGCCCGCGCTCAAACAGCGGCGCACGTCCTCGTCGGTGCCGAAGCCGGTCAGCGCGACGGCTGGCACGTCGGAATGTTCGCGAAACGCCTTGACGAAATCAAGACCGGTGCCATCGGGCAATCCGACATCGCTGACAACCAGATCGAACCTGTGCAACTGCGTCGCCGCAAGCGCATCGTCGACGCGCCCGACCACCGTCACCTGATGACCCAAGCCGCGCATCAATTGGGCCATCACGTCGGCGGTGTCGGCATGGTCCTCGATCAGCAGCACGGACAGCGAACTCGCCGGCTGCATGTTGCTCGGCACGATGACCGGCGGCGCGGTGGCTCGCGCGGCGGCGGTCGGCAGCGTGATCGTGAAGGTCGCGCCGCAATGCGGACCGGGACTCCGCGCGGTCACGGTGCCGCCGTGCACGTCCGTCAAAGCCTTCGTGATCGCGAGACCGAGACCCAGGCCGCCGAACTGCCGCGTCATGCTTTGGTCGCCCTGCTCGAACGCATTGAACAGCTTGCCGATCTGCTCCGGCTCGATGCCGATGCCGGTGTCTTCGACCGAGATCTGCACCTGCATGCGTTCGTCGCGTGTGCGCACATAGATATGGCCGCCGTCCGGCGTGAACTTCGCGGCATTGCGAATCAGGTTCCACAGCATCTGTTGCAGCCGCGCGCGATCGGCGAGCACGTAGTGATGCGTCGCGTGCTTCTCGACATGCACGTCCTGCTGCTTGACCTGGATTTCGCTGCGAAAGAGTTCGAGCACGCTGTCGATCACCTCGTGTACGTCGACGGTCTCCAGCGACAGCCGCAGCTTGCCGTTCGCGACGCGCGTCAGATCGAGCAGATCGTCGATCAGCCGCGCCTCCAGTTCGACGTTGCGGCGGATCATGCGCACGCTCGCACGCGCCTGCTCCGGCAGTTCCGGGATCATCTCGAGTACGCTCGCACCCGCGAGCACCGGCGTGAGCGGTGTGCGCAATTCGTGCGACAGCATCGCGAGAAAACGGTCCTTCGCGCGATTCGCTTCTTCGGCGGCCTGGCGCGCGGCCTGCTCGGACTCGAGCAGTCGCTCGCGCTCCTCAATCGCCTCGCGCTGCGAGTGGATGTCGGTGCAGCTACCGAACCATTTGCTGACGTTGCCATCGGCATCGCGCATCGCGACCACGCGCACGTCGAACCAGCGGTACTCGCCGTCGTGGCGGCGAATCCGCATCTCGTGCCGATAGTCGCCGCTGCGGCTCGCGACGGCCTTCAGCCAGCTTTGCCGGATCTGCTCGCGGTCGTCGGGATGCACGGCCTCGAGCCACGCGAGACCATGCGAGCCATGTTCGGGCAAGCCGGTGTAGTCGTACCACTGCTTCGACAGGAAGTCGCAATCGCCGGCCGCGTCGCAGGTCAGCACGAGATGCGGCAACGTCTCCGACAGCGTGCGGTAATGCAGCTCGCGATCGCGCAGCACCCGCGCTTCGTCGGACGCGCGTTGCAGCCGCACCTGCGACAACACGCGCTCCACGGCCTCTGGCAGATAGTCGAGATAGTCGCCGGACTTCGGCACCACGTCAGACACGCCCGCGCGCAGCGCCTCGATCACGCGCGACTCGTCGGTGAAGCCGGTCACGAGGATCGCCGGAATGCGCACCCCCTCCGCGCGCAGACGCCGGAAGAAATCGAGCCCGGTCTCCGGTCCGCTCAGCTGATAATCGAGCACGAGCAGATCGGGGGCGCGGCTCGCGAGCCGCTCGCGGGCCGCCTCGACGCCGGCGCAGATCGTCACCCGGCAGCCGGCGCGTTCGAGCGACTTGCGCGCGAGCCGCAAGATGCCCTCGTCGTCATCGACGACGAGCACATAGGCGGCGTGCGGCGTGGACACTTCTTCGATCATGCAGGTGCTCTCCGGCTCGGTACGGTGCTCATCTTGTCATGAACGGCTTTCGGACAGCTTCAAGGCGGCGCGAGCCGATGCCCCGGCGGCAGTTTGACCACTTGCAGGAAAAAGCCGAGCCGACGCACGGCCTCGATGAACGCATCGTATTCGACCGGCTTGCAGAGATAGACGTTGCAACCGAGTTCGTAGCAGCGCGCGATTTCGCGCGGATCGTCGGTCGTGGTCAGCACGATCACGGGCACGGCGGCGGTCTCGGGGGCCTCCTTCAGACGCCGCAACACCTCGAAGCCGTCGACGCGCGGCATCTTCAGATCGAGCAGCACGACGAAATTCGCCAGATTCTCGCGCGGCGGATAGGGATGGCCGTCGGCGTCGGTCAACGGCTCAGCGGCCGCGGGGCCGAAGAAGTAATCGAGCGCCTGCTGGCCGTCGCGAAAGCGCACGAAGCCGTTCGAAATGCCGGCGCGGCGCAGATTCCGCTCGACGAGCGTCGCGTGGCCGTCGTCGTCTTCGATCAGAACGATGCTGACCGCTTGCGCGTGATTCATAGGCTCTCCGTGCCAACGATTCGTCATCCATGCCGCCGGGAGAATGGCAGCGACGGTGCCCGCGCCGGCGTGCGCCGCGCTCAGAGGCGCGCCGGCTGCTCGGGCAGCACCACGAAAAAGGTCGATCCGGCGCCTTCGGCCGATTCGACCCAGACGCGCCCGCCGTGCCGCTCGACCGCGCGCCGCACCACCGCGAGGCCGATCCCCTCGCCGCTTGCGACGTCCCCGTGCAGACGCTGGAACGCGCGAAACACCTTCGACAGATACACGGCCGGAATGCCGAGCCCATTATCGCGGACGTAATAGATGCGCATACGGACCGCGCGCGGCTCGCTTTCGTCGACGGGTTCGGGCGCGAGCGCGCCGACCTCGATGCGCCCGCGGCGCGCCGGATCGAGGAAAGTCAGCGCATTGCCGATCAGGTTGCCGAAGATCTGCTCGACCGCCGCCGGATCGCCCCATGCGGGCGGCAGCTCGCGCACCGTGACGCTCGCGGCGCGCTGGTCGATCGTGCCTTGCAGCCCATCGACGACTCGCGCCACCGCGCGCTCGACGCTGACCCGCTGCCACTGATATTCGAGCCGTCCCGCGCGCGAGATGCGCAACAGCGCGTCGATGATCGCCGCCGCGCGCGCGACCGCGGTGCGCAAATAGTGCAACGACTCGCGCACGTCGCCATCGAGGATCTGCGTCATGCGCCGTGCTTCATTCGCCGGCAGACGAGCCCGTCCGACGAGCACGTCGAGTTCGTCGCACGACACGTGCAGCTCTTTCGAAAACCCCTGCAGATTGACGAGCGGCGAGCGCAGATCGTGCGACACGCTGTAGATGAACATCTCGTTGTCCTGCGTTTCCTGGCGCAATTCCTCATTGACGGCCGCCAGTTCGCGCGCGCGTGCTTCGAGCTCCGTCTTCAGCGCTTCCTGCCCGGCTTCCGCCTCGCGCAGACGCGCATCGGTCTGATGTAGCACCGTGTCGAGCGCGGCGATTTCGTCGCTGCCCGACAACGGCGCCGCGAGCGGCCGGCCGCTGCCGAGCCGCTCGGCGTTATCGGTCAGCACTTCGAGGCGTTGGCCGATGCCGCGCGCGAACACGAAGGCGGTGACCGCCCAGATCAGCATCGAGCCGAACACCGCGGCGATCAGCGCGCGCTGCTGAAGCTCGCGCCGCTCGCCGAGCGCGCTCGAGCGCTCGACGTCGAGCTCCGACGCCGCCGCGCCGAACTGGGCCAACTCGTCGCGGAACACGGCGATCTGCTCCGGCAACTCGCCGGTTTCGAGCGCGATATAGGGGCGTAGACTGCGCCCCTCGTGCAACGCCTGCGAGATCGCGACACTCTGTTCGCGATACGCGTCGATCGCGCGCCGCATGCTGCGCACACGCTCGGCCTGGGCCGGCGTTTCGGCGACGAGCGCATCGAGCTTCGCGAGCCGGTCATTCAGGTCGACCCACACCGCATGGCGGTCGATCAGCGAGGCGCTGCCCGTCACCATCGCCGTGCGCACGCGCGCGGCCTGACGCAGCAGCGGATCGACGATGGCCGACGACTCGTAGAGGATCTGCTTGCTGTTGTCGACCCATCGCGCGGCCTGCGCGGTCCGCTCCTGGGTATCGAAGACGACCCCGAGCAGCGCGAGTTCGACCACGCTCGGTATCGCGATCAGCAGCAGACCTTTGGTGAATAGTTTCATGGTTCCGTCAGGGCGTTCAGGCTGTGGTTCAGGCTGTCACTCGAACGGCGGGGCTCGCGCGCACCCGTCGCGCCCTGCAAGGCGGGCGCCGCGCGGCTGGACGGGCCATTATCGACGTGAATCAGAGATATTTCAACGACGCGCCAGCAAGCGCTCGACCACACAAAAATGACTTTTTTATTGGGATGGGATGTTTTTTCCGCGCCGCCTGCGTCTATGATGGAGACAAGGTGTGCTGGGATGCGAATGCGCGCGGCGAGGCGGTTCGGCATGATTCGTGCGGGAGGCGGTGGGGCGATGCGGTAGCGTCGAATCATCGTGAATCCGGCCTTGTCGTATGCTATAAAACATCGACGTGCGGCGCGCGAAAGCCGGGAGTGGTCGCATGAGGACGCAGCGATTCTTGCAATTCTTTTTCAGGCGAATTTTTATGTCCTTCCCGAAAAAGCGTAGACGCGCGAAGGTGGACGGCGACGAGTCGTTCCTCGCGGTTCTGCGGCATTTCAAGCCGTTCGGTCAACTCGACACCAAGATTGCGCGGGCTCGCGCGCAGGACGAACCGGTGCTCTATGCACACGTGCTGCCCGGACTCGACGTGCTTCTATGCAGTGTGCGCGGCGCACAGCCGCCCTACCCCGCGCCAGCCGAATTGCGGCGGCGCTGCCTCGAATCCATTACCAACGCGCTGGAGCAGCCGCTCGATGGTCTCGAGAACGGCGGCTACTGGTACGAGGCCGACGGCTTCGGCTTCCTCGTGTTCGCGAGCCGTGCGCGCGGCAAGATTCTGACGGAGTTCGGCGCGACACGAATCGGTACCCGGCGCGGCGTGCGTCGCCAGGATGCGTCGGGCGATGCAACACCACGTTCGCTCAGATAGGCCAATCGGGCGCCCTGAAGTTCAGGGCTGCTGACAGGTCGTTCCCTTCGCTTCATCGAAACCCTGGCTCGACGGCAACCGCGCGCAGTTCCTCACGCGGCATCATGCCGTTGATTCGGCGATCGCATCATCGACGCGCTCGCCGCGCTTCAACCGCCCTTGTATTCGGCCGCGCTCGCCGGCGACTGCGTCGCGGGCTTACGATCCACCGCGGCTGGCGACGACGCGCCGCCCGAAGACTTGTTGACCGGCGCGCCCTTGAGCGATATCGGCGCCTTCGGCTGTTGCTTGACGCCCGGCGGCGGCGCCTTCGGCATCTGCCGCGCTTGCGCGAGCAATTGCGCGCACGGCAGCGGCTTGTTGTTGCTCGGCGCGAGCAGCGGGATCAGCGCCGCGAACGGATTGATCAGCCCGAGCCCGACCACCGCGCCGCCGCGCAACGCGAGCGCGGCCGCATTGACGCCGACGTGCGGATCCTTGAAGGTGCCCTTCACGTACAGCGGCGAGCGCAGCGAAAAGACCCGGAAGCCCTTCGTATGCGGATGCACGCCCAGGTCCATCGTCTCGTCGCGCAGATTCACGTGACCGTCGATGTTGATCACCGCGTCGCCGGTATCGAGCGCGAACACGCGCGCTTCGAGCACGCCCTCGGTCGCGACGAAATCGGCGGCCGCGCAGTTGATCTTCACGTCGCGCGCGCCGAACAGCTTTTCATAGACGACGTTCGCGACGTTCAGCCCCGCCGCCTCCATCAGCAGACGGCTCACGGTGCCGTCGGTCACGAGCGCCTTCAACTCGCCGTTCGAAGTCGCCGCGAGCGCCGCCGGCGAATTACCGGTCGCGGACAGCGACGCATCGCCGTTGATCTCGCCGAGCGCGTTCTGCATCGTCTTGAAGCTCGGGAACAATTGCTTCAACTTCAGATGCCGCGCCGACATCGCGAAGCGCCCCTTCAACGGCGCCGCGCTGCCATCGAGATGAATGTCCGACGCGAGCGAGCCGCCCGCGACGCCGAACTTCAGTGGCACGAGCGACAGCACGCCGTCGGTCATCACGACGTGCGTGTACAGATCCGTGATCGGCAGGTTCGTGTTCTTGATGATGCGCCGGCCGGTGAACTTAACGTCGGCGTCGATCGCCTTCCAGCGGTCGGTGCGGAACTCCTCCACGGGCAGCGCGCGATCGCTCGGCTGACGGGCCGTGTCGCCACGCTTCGCCTTGCTCGCGTTCGAATCGGCGCCGATCACCGGCGCCAGATCCGAGAACTGCAACAGATGCGACTCGAGTTCGCCCCGCAGCAGCGCACGTGGCTCGCGCCCGGTATAGGTCAACGAACCGTTCAGATCGCTGCCGCCGACCCGGCCTGTAAAGTTTTCATACGTGAACACGTTGCCGCTCGCTTTGAACTGACCGATCAGACGACCCTCGGTCGCGTACGGCGGGGTCTCGGGCAAGGTCACGCCGGTCAGCGAATACAGGCGCGCCATGCTGTTGCCCTGCAGCCAGAGACGCAGATCGAGCGCCCCGAGATGCGCCGGATCGGTGAGCGTGCCGACGAAGGCGATATGCAGATCGCCGGCTTTGACATCGGCCTGCACCGGGAACGGCCGGTTCGCGTCCTGCAGCGCGAGCACGCCGCCGAGCTTGCCGTTGCCCGACACCGGCGTGCGGTTGTAGGTGCCCTTGACGGTCCAGCCGATCGCATAAAGCGGCGTCGCGCGCCGGGCGCCAGGTGCGGTGCCGCTCGCCCCCGAGACAGCCGCGGCCGGGCTGGCGCTCCCGCTGGTGGTTTCGGCCGGTGCGGCGGCGCCGCTCGTCGCGAGCGCGCCGGAACTCGCGGCCACGCCCGACGTTGCGGATGCGCCCGATGCGCCCGACGCGCCCGATGCCTGCGCCGCCGCTTCATAAGCCGCCGCTGCGGAAGCCGCCTTCGCCTCCGAGGCCGCCTCTGCCTCGGCCTGCGCGGCGAGTTGGCGCGCGCCCGCCCGGCCGACGGCCTGAGCCGACGCGCTGCGCGAGGCCGCTTCCTGCTGCTTCAGCGCGTCGCCGATCGGGATCGGCTGCCCGAGCGTATCGACGACCATCTGCACCTCGACCTTCTTCTGCTGATCCGACAGCGCGATGTTGCCCTTCGCGAACGCGATATCGTGCAGATCGAGTTTCCACTCGGTGGGTCCGCTCGACGACGGCAGCTTGAAGGTCCAGTTATTGCGCCCGTCGACAAGACGTTCCAGATCGACCGACGGATTCACGAGGTTGATCGCCGGAATCACGATGTCGTGCGCGAGCAGCGGCAGCACCTCGACCTCGAAGTCGATTTCGTCGAGCGTCGCGAACTGCGGCTGTTTGGTCCAGTCGGGATTGCCGATGGTGATGTTGGCCGCCGAAAAGCGCGGCCAAGGCACCCAGCCGCGCCAGCCGGTCTCGCCGACCGCATGACGCCAGCCCACCTTCAGGTCGCCGTTGATCGCAAACGGCCGCCCGATCGCCTGGCTGACCTTGTCGTCGATGTAAGGCCGCGCGCGGTTCCAGTCGAAGCTCAGGATGAAGATCACGAGCGCGACGATCAGGATCACGAGCGCCGCCAGCAGCCATGCAAAGATTTTTCCGACCCGTCGTCCGGTGCCGCTCGACCCTGCCATTGAAAAGCTCCGCGTGTTGTTCCACGTTGTGCACCGTGCAGCAGTTATCGTACCTGGCGCGCGAGCATGAATCGCCGCGTCGGTCGTGCGCTGTTGCGCCTCGTCGCTTTATCATGGCGCACGCTTTACCGACAGCCCCACCGGCACACCCTCCCTCCCCACGGCGTTCCAACCATGACCGATGTTCCCTTCGTCCTCGCCGACGGCATCGTACGGCGCGATGCGCAGCGCGGCCAGACGCTGTTGCAGCCGACCACCTTCGCCCTGCGCGCCGGCGAGCGCGTCGCGATTACCGGACCGTCCGGCTCCGGCAAGAGCGTGTTTCTGCGCGCGCTCGCGCTGCTCGATCCGGTCGATGCGGGGCGCATCCTGTGGCATGGCGCGCCGCTCGAGCGTGCGCGGATTCCGCGCTACCGGCGCGCAATCGCGTATATCCGGCAGCGGCCCGCGCTGATCGACGGCAGCGTCGAAGACAATCTGCGCTATCCGTTTGAGCTGCGGGCATATCGCGACGCGCGCTTCGATCGCACGCGCGCGGCCAGGCTTGCGATGCAGGCCGGCCGCGGCGAGGACTTTCTCGGCAAGCGCGCAAGCGAATTATCGGGTGGCGAAGCGCAGATCGCCGCGCTGATCCGCGTGCTGCAACTCGCGCCCGAAGTGCTGTTGCTCGACGAGCCGACCGCCTCGCTCGATCCGGCGTCGTCGCGCGCGATCGAAGCGCTCGTGCAGGCGTGGTTCGATGCCGCGCCGGGCGCTCACGCATCGATGTGGGTGTCGCACGATGTCGAGCAGGCGGCACGCATGAGCGAACGGCATCTGACGATGCGCGCCGGCGTACTGGCCGAACACACTTGCGTGCGGCGCGATGCGGACCAACGCGCTCCCGCGGACCAGCGTCGGGAGCCCCGCCAATGAGCCTGCAGAATCTGAGTTTATGGGACGTCGCGATCGCGACGCTGCTGATCGTCGTGAATGGCGCGGTGTCGGTCGCGCTGAAGCTCGATCTCGAGCGCAAGCTCGCATGGGCGGCGCTGCGCACCGTGGTCCAGTTGCTCGCGATCGGCTATGTGCTCGGCTGGGTGTTCAGTTTCGCTCGCTGGTACGTGGTGCTGCCGCTGATGATCGTGATGACGCTGATCGCCGGTTTCGCCGGAGCGCAGCGCGGCAGCCACACCTATGCCGGACAACGCGCCGACAGCGTGCTGTCGATCTGGGTCAGCTCGTGGCTCGTGGCCGCGGTGGGACTGTTCGTCGTGATCCGCATCCATCCGTGGTACGCGCCGCAATATGCGATTCCGATTCTCGGCATGATCCTCGGCAACACGCTGACCGGTGTATCGCTCGGCATCGAGCGGATGACCGAGGAGCTGACCGCGCGGCGCGACCGCGTCGACATGGCGCTCGCGCTCGGCGCGACACGCTGGGAGGCCGCGCAGGCGCCGGCGCGCCAGGCGGTGCGCGCCGGCATGATGCCGACGTTGAACCAGATGGCGGTGGTCGGCGTCGTCAGTTTGCCGGGCATGATGACCGGTCAGGTGCTGGCCGGGCAGTCGCCATTGCAGGCGGTGCGCTATCAGATCGTCATCATGTTTCTGATCGCGGCGGCGTCGGCGCTGGGGACCGTGGGCGCGGTGCTGCTCACGTACCGGCGGCTCTTTTCGGCCGAGCATCAGTTCTTGCCGACGCGGCTCGTCGAGCGTGAGGCACGCAAAGGATGACGCATAGGGATGACGCGCTAGCGCGTGCTACGCTCGCGCACGCGGCCATCATGCCGCACGCTCGAACCTTCACCGCTTCGCGGTGACGGCGATCTCCGTGCCGTCGGTCAGCGTCAGCGTTTTCGTCGTGCCGTTGACCGGCATCGTGAAACGCACGATCTGACTCACGCTCACATCGTTCGGACACTTGAGCGTCTTGCCGCCGCTCGTCACGGTTTTCACGCCATGCGGCGTCTGCGCCTGGAAGCTCAGCTGGACGGCCGCGGTGCCGTCGCTCGACACCACCGGCGAGAAGCGGATTTGCGTCTGGCGGATCATCGCGCCATTCTCGTCGACCGGCAGCGACGCATAGTCCGGGCATGCGTCCGTCGCGGCCACCGGACCGCCGGGCGGCACGGTCTTCCACGTGAAGTCGTCCGATTCGCCCGAGCGGATCGTGCGGGTCTCCTGGGAATTGCCGAACTGTTTCGACGTGACGCGAACGGTGTAGCGGATCGGACCGTCGAGCGGGGCCTTGTTGGTCACCGTGATCGGCGTGGCTGCGCGAGCAGCCGGCACGAGCGCGCAGGCGAGAGAAGCGACAACGGAAACGGCGGAGAGTTTGAAGCTGAAGCTCATACTGTCACCTCGTTGTTGTGCCGCTGCGCGCTCGCGTCGACGCGACTGCCTGTGCACTGTTCACGCACTGCCGAGGGCCGGCCGGTTCATACCGGCTGGCCTCGCCGCAAGACACGCAACCGTTTTGGCATGCTGCGTCGTCAGTCTAACGCCAAGCGCGCTGCCGCGCGTGTCGTGTCGGCCCGGGTGTTAACCCGCTTGCGGCGACGCGCTTTCTGCGCGTCGATTTCATCTCAGAAGCCAGTCAGCACCAGCTTGCCGATCGCGCGTCCTGCTTCGAGCAACCCATGCGCGCGACGCAGATTCTCCGCGTTGATGCGGCCGAGGTCCTGGCCGAGCGTCGTGCGCAACGTGCCGGCATCGACGAGCCGCGCGACCTCGGTCAGCAGCTTGTGCTGCTCGATCATGTCGGTCGTGCCGAACATCGAGCGGGTGAACATGAACTCCCAGTGAAACGCGGCGCTCTTCGCCTTCAGCAATTCGACGGGCACGGCGGCGCTGTTCTCGACGATCGTGCAGATGCCGCCTTGCGGCTTGATCAGTTGCGCGGCGGCCGGGAAATTACGGTCGGTGTCGTTGAAGATCAGCACGTAGTCGACCTGCTCGATGCCGATCTCCTTCATCTGCGCGGGCAGATCGCCGAAATGATCGACGACGTGATCCGCGCCGAGCTCCCGTGCCCATTTCGCCGATTCCGGCCGCGACGCGGTCGCGATCACCTGCAGCTTGCCGAGCTGCTTCGCGAGCTGGATGCCGATCGAGCCGACCCCGCCCGCGCCGCCGAAAATCAGCACCGTACGGCCGGCGTCGGCGCCCTGAGGGGATACGCCGAGGCGATCGAACAATGCTTCCCACGCAGTGATCGCGGTCAGTGGCAGCGCGGCCGCGTGCGTGAAATCGAGCGACGCCGGCTTGTGTCCGACGATCCGTTCGTCCACCAGATGAAACTCGCTATTGGCCCCGGGCCGGGTAATGCTGCCCGCATAGAACACCGGATCGCCGACCTTGAACAGCGTGACCTCGGGGCCAGCTGCGACGACAGTGCCGGCCGCATCCCAGCCGAGCACGCGCGGCGTCTTTTCGACGATGTCTTTCGGCGCGCGCACCTTGGTGTCGACCGGGTTCACGGAAATGGCTTCGACCTTGACCAGCAGATCGCGGCCGGTCGCTTCGGGTTTCGGGATCTCGACGTCGACGAGCGCTTCGGCGTGATCGATGGGCAGATAACGGTAGAGTCCTACGGCTTTCATGGCTGCTCCTTGTGGATTCGGTTGATGTGCACGTATGACTCGTATCGTAGGATGGTTCTTATTCTGATAAAACAGTCATAATCACTGAAACATTTTTTGGTTTTTCAGAATAATGGACGATTCAAGCCCGGCCGGCCGGTCCGTGCCCAGCGAACGCGAACGGCTCGATCTGCTCGACGTCGCGTTGTTCGTGCGTGCCGCGCTGCTCGCCAACGTGTCGGCGGCCGGGCGCGAGTTCGGTTTGTCGGCGGCGGTCGCGAGCGCGCGGATCGCACAACTCGAAAAGATCCTCGGCGCGCGTTTGTTGCATCGGACCACGCGCCGCATCAGCCTCACCCAGGACGGTGAAGTGTTCATGACGCGCGCCGAGGCGCTGCTCGACGCGGCCGCCGCAGCGCGCGCATCGGTCGGCCGCGCGCAGGCCGAGCCGCAGGGACGGCTGCGCGTGTCGATGCCGTCGTCGTTCGGGCGTCAGCATGTGTCGCCGGTGATCAGCGAGTTTCTGCGCCGCTATCCGGGGGTCAGCGTCGATCTGCGCCTGACCGATCAGGTGGTCGATCTGGTCGACGCGGGAATCGATGTCGCGATTCGCGTCGGCGTGCTGAAGGATTCGTCGCTGGTCGCGCGGCGGCTCGCGGTCAACCGCCGCGTGCTGTGCGCGGCCCCCGCCTATCTGGCCGCGCGCGGCACGCCGCATCATCCGTCGGATCTCGCGGGGCACGAGTGCATCATCCTGTCGGCGCAGCGCGACTGGCGCTTCGTGACGCCCGCCGGTCCGCTCGACGTGCGCGTGAGCGGCCGCCTCGTCACCGACAACGGCGAGGTGATTCGCGACGCGCTGCTCGCGGGCTTCGGCATCGCGCTGAAATCGACATGGGACGTGGCGCCCTATCTGCGCAGCGGCAAACTCGTCAGCGTGCTCGACAGCTATCCTCTCGCGGACGACGTCGCGATCTGGGCCGTGTACCCAAGCCGCGCGTTCGTGCCGCCGAAGACGCTCGCCTTCATCGACTTCGTCGCCGCGCATTTTGGCGATCCGCCGTACTGGGATCGCGAGCCGGTTGGCCTGGCGGGCGCGTAGACGCGATGCCCGCTACGCCGCGTCAGCGCTCGCCGACCTTTGCGCCGCCCTGCTTGCGATCCGAGTTTACGTCGGCATGCGCGTCGTTCTGCGTGCGTTGCTGATACTCGCCGCCGCCGCGGCGGTCGGTATCCTGCTGCCCATGCGCGATGTCGTCATGTGCCTGCTTGCCGACATGGCGCGGCTCGTCCTCGTGCTGCGACTCGGGATGCTGGTCGGCTTCATGCGGCAGCGGCGCCGCGGCTTCCTGCAACGACTTCGGGTCCTTGTTCGCGCGCGGGTCGGCTTGCGGGTCGCCATCGGTCGATTGCGGCAGGGTCTTCATTGCATTGCTCCTTCGCGAAGCGCGTTCGCGCGCCAAGTACGCACGGCGCATTCGCGGGTTGGATTCAGCCACCCGGACGCGCGCTCATCACGCGACGCCCAGACGCTTTTTCATCGCCGCGGTGATGCGCTGACGCGTCTTTGCGTAGCCGGCCCACGGGTCGCTTCCGAGGCCGTCCACGCGCTCGTGGACGTTGCGGATGCCCCATTGATCGCCGCTCGTCGTGCTCTCCAGTTCGTCCCACGCGAGCGGCACCGACACCCCGAGCCCCGGCCGCGCGCGCGCCGAGAATGCGGCCACCGTGCTCGAGCCACGGTTGTTGCGCAGATAGTCGATGAAAATCTTTTTCTTGCGATTCTGCGCGCCCATCCTGGCGCTGAAGTACTGCGGCAGCGTCGTCGCCATGTGCTGCGCGACCGCCTGCGAGAAATCCTTCACTTCGTCCCAGCCGGCCTGCTTCGCGAGCGGCACGACCACGTGCAAGCCCTTGCCGCCGCTCGTCTTGCAGAACGACTTCAGGCCCAGTTCGTCGAGCAGCGAGCGGGTCAGTTGCGCGGCCTCGACCATGCGCTCCCAGCCGAGCGACGGGTCCGGGTCGAGATCGAAGACCATGCGATCGGGCTTTTCGATATTCGACGCGACCGCATTCCACGTATGAAACTCGACGGTGCCCATCTGCGCGGCGCCGACCAGCGCGGCGAGCGTGTCGATCGTGATCAGCGGAGGATGGCCCGGATCGAGTCCCTCGTGCTGCGTGACGTGCGGAATCGACAGCTTCTGGCTGTGCTTCTGGAAGAACAGCTCACCGCCGATATCCTCGGGCGCGCGCACCAGCGCGACGGGCCGCTCGCGCAGATGCGGCAGCATCCATTCGGCGATTGATTCGTAGTACTGCACCAGTTCGAGCTTGCTTGCGCCGCTGCTCTTGTCGATCACGCGATCGGGATGCGAGATGCGCACGCCGGCGATTTCGCCCTGTGCACGCGAGCGTGTTGCCGTGGTTCGGGCGGGCGCGCTTTCCTTGGCGGCGGCCCTGGCGGCACTGGCGGTCTTGCTGGTTGCGCGCTTTTTCGGCGCGTCTGTTCGTGGCGTATCGGCGGTGGCGGTTTCGGTTTGCTGTTGCACGTCGACTCCTTGTCGGGCGGTTTCCCTGACGATCTGGCGGGCCGGCTTGTCGTCGCGCAGGCTGACGAACGACGCCTGGCGCACGATGCCGTCGCCCGTCCATTCGGCGAAGTTGCATTCGGCAACGAGCACCGGCTCGACCCAATGCACGGGCGTGCGGCTGCGCTCGCGCGGTGTGCTCGCGAACGGCATGCGCTTGCTCGCGTGCGCGTCGAGCGCCTGTTTGACCGAGCGCAGCAGCGCGGCGTCGAAGCCCGTGCCGACGCGGCCTGCGTACTGCAGCCGGCCATCGGCGTCGTAGACGCCGAGCAGCAGCGCGCCGAACGCCGAGCGGCTGCCGCCCGGCTCCGAATAGCCGCCGATCACGAACTCCTGGCGGCGCCGGCACTTCAGCTTGATCCACGACGGCGAGCGGCCCGACACATAGCTGCTGTCACGCCGCTTGCCGATGATGCCTTCGAGCGCCATGTCGCACGCGCTCTTGAGCAGCTCGTCGGCGCTGAACGCGAAGTCGTTCGAAAAGCGCAGCACGCGATCGTCGACGCCTTCGAGCAGCGCCCGCAAAATCGCGCGGCGCTGTTCGAGCGGCACGTCGCGCAGGTCGTAGCCGTTCAGAAACGGCAGATCGAACAGATAGATCACGATGTCCTGCGGGCGATGCGCATCGAACGCATTTTGCAGCAACTGGAAGTTCGGCACGTCGCGTTCATCGAGCACGACCGCCTCGCCGTCGAGCCACGCGCTTTGCACATCGAGTGCCGCGAGAGCCTCGATCTGCTTGCTGAACTTTGCGGTCCAATCGTTGCCGTTGCGCGTGAAAACGCTGACGGGACCGCCCTTCGCTTTCGACGCGTGGTCGATGCGCGCAAGCACGCGGTAGCCGTCGAACTTGACTTCGTAGAGCCAGTCATCGCCTGGCGGCGCGCTGTCGACGAGCGTCGCCAGCTCCGGCTTCAGGCTCGCGGGCAAGGCCGCTGCGACCGCGCCTTCGATCGATGGCGACGCGGCGAGTTCGCGTAGCGACTGCGCGCTGCGCGTCGCGACGATGTCGGGGCGTTTGGGATCGGCTGCGCGGCGCAAGGATGCGGATTTCGCCGGCTTGCCCGCGCTCGTGGCCTTGCCGTCGCGCGAGGTTTTCGTCTGCGCTTTCGATTGCTTCGTTTTCCTGCCTTTCGAAGCCCCGTCGGCCAGCACGCTGCCCGGCAGCTTCTTCAGCACGTCGTAGTGGCTTTCGTCGCGCGCTTCCTCGTCGCGCTCCTTGATCAGCAGCCATTGCTCCTTGTCGCCGCTGCCGCGCATGTGGCTCCGTACCAGCGTCCAGCCGCCATGCAGCTTCTCGCCGTGCAAATGAAACTTGAGCTTGCCGGCCGCGTACGACCGCGCGGCTTCGGCCGCGCCGCCCGCCGGCTCCCACGTGCCGCGATCCCACACGATCACGGTTCCCGCGCCGTAGTTGCCGGGCGGAATCTCGCCCTCGAAGGTACCGTATTCGACCGGATGGTCCTCGACGTGCACCGCGAGCCGCTTGACCGACGGGTCGAGGCTCGGCCCCTTCGGAACCGCCCACGACAGCAGCGCGCCGTTCAGTTCGAGCCGGAAGTCGTAGTGCAGACGCCGCGCGTCGTGCTCCTGGATCACGTAGGAGAGCGTATCGGGCGCAGCATGCGTCGCGCGCTTGCCGGTCTTGCTCGCGGCGCGATTGCGGGTCGTCGCGCCGGCCGGCTCCGGCGTGTCCTCGAAGCGGCGCTTGCGATGATAGTGGTCGAGTCGGTCGTTCATGGCGATGACTCCGGTGCGTTTGGTGCCATAGACGGCTCGGCCGCGCGCTCAGGCCGCCGCGCGCCGTTTGCGGGAAGTTGCGGCGGTTTTCGACGTCGCGCGCCCGCTGCCGCCGCTACCGCTGCGACTGCGCGCCGTGCTTGCCGCGCGCGGCTTTTTGCGCGCGGGCGCGGCCGCCTCTTCATCGGACTCGGCCTCGCTATCGCTCTGATCCTCGTCCTCGTCGGCGGCGCGCTTGCGGCCCGTGGTGGCCTGCTTGCCCTTGCCGCGGCCAAGACTGCGGCGCAGCAGATCGGACAGGTCGAGAATGTCGGCGGACTTGCGCGACTCGTGCGGCGTTTCGACCTCGACGACCTCCTCGGTCTTGCCCGCCTGGATCTTGCGCTCGACGAGCGCCATGATGTCGTCGCGAAACGTATCGTGATACTGCATCGGGTCCCACGTCTCGCTCATGTCGTCGATCAGCTTTTTCGCCATGTCGAGTTCTTTCGCCGACACGCCGGCGGCCTTCATGCCTTCGGGCGGCACGTTGAATTCGTCGAAATTGCGCACCTCGTCGGCCCAGCGCAGTGTGTTCAGCGCGAGCATCGGACCGAGCGGAATCAGCGCCGCCAGATGCTGCTTGTTGTGCAGCACGACACTCGCGACGCCGATTTTGCCCGACGCCGTCATCGCCTCGCGCAACAGCGCATAGACTTTTTCACCCTTGCGGTCGGGCGTCAGGAAATACGGCGTATCGAGATAGAGAAACGAGATGTCGGGGGCGTCGACGAACGCGAGGATGTCGACCGTCTGCGTCGACTCGGGGTTCGCCGAGCGGATTTCGTCGTCCGACAGCACGACGTAGTGATCCTTCTCGTACTCGAAGCCGCGCACGATGTTGTCGCGGGTCACGTCCTTGCCGGTCCTCTTGTTGAACTGCTTGTAGCCGATCGGATCGATCGTGCGCTTGTCGAGCAGATTGAAGCCGACCTTCTCCGACTGCGTCGCCGGATAAAGCTGCACCGGTACGTGGACGAGCCCGAAACTGATTGCGCCCTTCCAGATCATGTGTGCCATCGCGCGCTCCCCTGTCCCATGGCCCTGAGATATCAGGCGAAGCAGCAAGCGTGCCCGCGTTTCGGCGCGCTCGATACTGCTGCCACGCGTAAAGCAGGAGCGGTTCAGCTCGGCGGCGTGCTGTCATGGCGTTGTAAGTCTTGCGACGAGGCGGCAAAACCTACGGTTTTCCTGGTGCGCGCGGTCTACGCGGCGCCCGCATCAAGGCTCGAGCAGGACCGGTACCGACGCAAACCCGCGAAACCGCACGCGAGCGCCCCGCGTCGGCTCACCATCGACGCGATACGCCGGGAAGCGCTGCACGAAGCGCCCGATCGCAATCCGCGCCTCCAGCCGCGCCAGCGACAGACCCGCGCACTGGTGAATCCCGAACCCGAACGCGAGATGCCGGTTCGGGTCGCGGCGGATATCGAAGCGGTCCGGCTCGGCAAACTGCTCGGGATCGCGATTGGCCGCGCCGATGCACAGCGTGACCGGCGTGCCGCGCGCGAGCGCGCCGCCGCCGATCTCGGTATCGACGGTGGCCATGCGATTGCCGAGCTGGTTCGAACTCTCGAAGCGCAAGCACTCCTCGACCGCGGTGCCGATCAACTCCGGCTCGCGCAGCAGCGCGGCACGCTCGTCAGGCCACTCGCTCAGCGTGACGAGACCGTTGCCGATCAGGTTGGTGGTCGTTTCGTGCCCGGCGTTCAGGATGAAAATGCAGTTCTGCAGCAGTTCGGCTTCAGATAGCTGCTCGTGCGGCCCCTGCCCCTGGATCAGCCGCGTCAGCACGTCGTGCTGCGGATCGCCCGGCTCGCGGCGGCGCCGTGCGACGAGGCCGCGCAGATAGTCGACGAATTCGCTGACCGCGCGATTGCCGCGCTCGAACTGCGCGTCGGTCAGCGACGGCTCGAGCGCGCCCAGTATCGCGAGCGACCAGTCGCGCAGCGGCGCGCGTTCATCGTGCGGCACGTCGAGCAGATTGCCGATGACCTCGACCGGAATCGCCGCCGCGAATTCGCCGATCAGATCGATACGCCCGCGCTGCGCGGCCGCATCGAGCAGGCCGTCGACGAGCCGGATCAGCGCGGGCTCCATCGCCGCGATCGCGCGCGCGGTCAGCGCGCCGGCGATCAGCTTGCGCACCCGCGTATGGCGCGGTGGATCGTTGAACACGAGACTCGTGGTGTGATGCGCGTAGAGGAGAGAGTCACCGTATTTCGGGCGGAACTCGACGGTCTTGTCGGAGCTGAAGGTCTTGGGGTCGCGGTAGACCGCCTGCACGTCGCGAAAGCGCGTCAGGAACAGCGAGCCGTCGGGCATGCGCCGGATTGGCTCATAGCTGCGCAGTGCGTGATAGACCGGATAGGGATCGGCGTAGAACGCCGGGCTCAGATGACGCAGATCGAAGTCGCGGGCAAGGGAGGATGCCTCGCTGGCGGTTGCCGGGGTCATGCGTTGTCTCCGTGGGGCGTCTTGTTGCGCCCGTGTGGGGTGGTGGGTTCGTGTGACCGTATTCGTTCGGCCTGCTCCGTTACGGCGATGCGCCGATCGCCGGCTTCAGCCAACGCGACGACCAGCCGCCTGCGACGGGCCAACGCACAGAACCGATACAATAGCGGGATTTTCCGCGCGCCACGCGCCTCTTTCTTCCTGCGTCACCGGTCGTCCATGAACCTCGTCATTCAAAGCGTCGCCCCCCTTTCCGCCGACCACCACAAAACGCTCGTCGCGCTCGCACGCGGCTCGCACGCCGCCGTCATCGACGAGCACGCGATTCGCATCGCCGACGCGAACCTCGCGCAACGCGCTGACGTCGAAGCGTATTGCTATGCGCATCGACTCGATTACGCGTTTGTCGAAACCGGCCGCCAGTTGAGCGACTTCGGCCTCGTCGCGATGGACATGGATTCGACGCTGATCACGATCGAGTGCATCGACGAAATCGCCGATTTCTGCGGGCTCAAAGCCGAAGTCGCGGCGATCACCGAGGCTGCGATGCGCGGCGAGATCAAGGACTTCAACGAGAGCCTGATTCGTCGGGTCGCGCTGCTGAAAGGGCTCGACGCCAGCGCGCTCGAGCGCGTGTACGAGGAGCGGCTGCGGTTGTCGCCGGGCGCCGAACGCATGCTGGCCGGCGCGAAACAGGCGGGCCTGAAAACGCTGCTCGTGTCGGGCGGCTTCACGTTCTTCACCGCGAAGCTGAAGACGCGCCTTGGGCTCGATTTCACGCGCGCGAACACGCTTGAAATCATCGACGGCAAGCTGACCGGCAATGTGGTGGGCGAGATCGTCAATGCCGACGTGAAAGCGCGCACGCTGCGCGAAACCTGCGCGACGCTCGGCATCGAACCGTCGCGCGCAATTGCGATGGGCGACGGCTCAAACGACCTGAAAATGATGGCCGAAGCGGGACTCTCCGTTGCATTCCGGGCGAAGCCGGTGGTGCGGGAAGCAGCCAGCGTGTCGTTCAATTTCGTTGGACTGGACGGTTTGCTGCGGTTGGTTTGAGGCTGGCGCTCGAGGGATCCGTTATCGCTCGCGTTGGCACAACGACCGACGCGCTAGCGAGCCGCGCGAACCGTTGCGTTATCTGTTGAAAATGGCCGGCAGGAACAGCGCGAACATGCCGATGGAAATCAGGATGCTGAAGATCAACACGCCCTTCATGATGCGATCGTGATTTTTGCCTATTTCCAATGACAGGATAAATTGTTTCATAAGCTCCTCCACAAGACAGAACAAGTATAAGAGCTGCACTATCCAATAAAACTAATTGAGGTAAATGTGCAGGGCCGCGGATAGAAGCGCCGCCAGGCAGGTCATGAAAATTGACGTGCCTATCGCCCCACGTGATAGCGCGCCAACCACGGATTCGGTCTGCCGGTGATCGATAACGGCGGCAATCGGCACCGCAAGGTTCAGCAACAGCCAGAAGAAAAGATTCATCCAAGCCCCTCCCCTGAGCGCCGCAACGTTATCCGGCAAGCACACGATCGTAGCGTCGCGCCGCGGCATCGAACATTCGGCCGAACGGTCGGGTCTGCCTGATACTCAGGGCAACAAAAAAGCCCGCCGGGAACACATCCCGGCGGGCTTCTCGAACAACGTGTCGAACAGGGCTAAGGCGTGTTAAGCCAGCTTGGCCAGGCTCTGCTCGATATCCGCGCGCAGGTCCGCCTCGTCTTCCAGACCGATATAGAAGCGCACCAACGTGCCGCGACGCGGCCACTGCGCCGCAGTGCGCATCGACGCGATGTCGTACGGCATCGCGAGGCTATGCGCGCCGCCCCAGCTCCAGCCGAGCGAAAACAGTTCGAGTGACTCGCAAAACGTGTCGATCCGCGCCGCGCTGTACCGCTCGTCGAACACCACCGAGAACAGTCCGCCCGCGCCGCTGAAATCGCGCTTGTACACTTCGTGCCCCGGACAGTCACCGAGCGCCGGATGCAACACCGCGACGATTTCCGGCCGGCTCTTCAACCACGTCGCGAGCGACAGCGCCACGCGATCGTGCTGCGCGAAACGCAACTGCATACTCGGCAGGCTGCGCAGGATCAGCGAGCAGTCGTCCGAGGACACGCCGATGCCCATGCGCATGCGCGCCGCCTTCAGCTTCACATGCACGTCGCGCTCGACCGTGATCGTCGCGCCCATCAGCACGTCGCCGCCACCCGACTGGTATTTGGTCAGCGCCTGCACCGAGATGTCGACGCCGTGGTCGAACGGCCGGAACGCGAGGCCCGCGGACCACGTGTTGTCGATCGCGGTGACGACCTTGCGCGCGCGCGCCGCCGCCGTGATGGCCGGTACGTCGGGCACTTCCATCGTCACCGAGCCGGGCGCCTCGATCCAGATCAGGCGCGTGTTCGGCTGGATCAGACTGGCGATGCCCGCGCCGATCAGCGGATCGTAGTAGCGCGCCGTGATACCGAAATCGCGCGCGAGCCAGTCGCCGTGGTCGCGGTTCGGCGAATACACGTTATCGGGAATCAGCACGTCGTCGCCGGCCTTCACGAGCCCGAAGTAGACGTTCGAGATCGACGACAGCCCCGACGGCTGCAGCAGCGCATGATTGCCGCCCTCGATCGCGGCGAGGCGCTGAGCGAGCGCGATCTGCGTCGGCGTCGCATGCAGGCCGTAGCGCCATTGCGCGTCGTTTTTCCAGTCGAGCGCGCGCATCGCGGCGAGGTCGGGAAACACCACCGTCGACGCGCGCGTGACGGGCGTCGAGAACGATTCGAAGCCCGGCGTGATCTGGTCCTCGGCACGCACGATGCGGGTCTGCAGGCCATGTTTGAATTTGGATTCAGTCATGTGAAGCTCGGTGAAAAACATAGTCAAGCGAGCCTGAAGCAACGGCCGCGCTGCGCGATTCCGGATGCCCGGCGCGCGTGCGCATCAGTAGCCCGTTTGCAGGTTGCTGACGCCGCCCACTGGGTGCCCCCCGGCAGCGGATGCCGGCGCGGGAGCCGCCGCTGCGCCGTTGGCCGCGGCCGGTTGCGGTGAGGGGGCTGCAGGCCTCGTCGCCGCACCGCCGGCCGAACCGGCCACCGGCACCGCCTGCCCTGCCGCCAGCGGCTTCAGGTTGAATTCCTGCGGGTTCGAATCGTCGACGTTCATGCGGTCGCCTTCGAGCGAGCCGTCCGCCGCGAACTTGCCGACCCAGTTGCCGGTGATATGCGTGCCGTCGTTCGATTCCTCGACTTCGAGCGTATCGCCGACGCGATCGCCAGCGATCAGAATCACCTCGCCGCTATCCGTGTACTGATACTCGCCGTGCACGCCTGATGGATCGTCGGTCTTGGGCCCGAGCCGCAGCACGATCGGCCGCGCGCCGAGCGTGCCCACGTAGCGCGGAAACTTCGCGAACTCGGGGCTCGGTTTCAGCGGCAGCTGGATCGGCGGCGGCGCGGCCAGTGCCTTGACCGCATCGCTTTCCGCCCACGCCTGCGACGGCATCCACAGCACCGTGCCCGTGCACAACAGCGCGGCGGCGCTCACCACCACGCCGGCGCGCAGGCGCAACGTGCGCGTTGCCGAACCCTTCGTCACTTTCGCTTCCTGCATCCCGTCGATCCTTGTTGCTGGTTCCTGCTTGCTACCTATGTCGCGCCGGCCTGCCGTGCGCGGTCACAGACGCTCGAAAATCGCCGCGATCCCCTGCCCGCCGCCGATGCACATCGTGACGAGCGCATAGCGCCCGCCGATGCGCTGCAGCTCGTACAGCGCCTTCACGGTGATCAGCGCGCCAGTCGCGCCGATCGGATGGCCGAGCGAAATGCCCGAGCCGTTCGGATTGACCTTGGCCGGATCGAAGCCGAGCTCCTTGCTGACCGCGCAGGCCTGCGCGGCGAATGCCTCGTTGGCCTCGATCACGTCGAGATCGGCGACCGTGAGACCCGCCCGCTCGAGCGCCTTGCGACTCGCCGGCACCGGGCCGATGCCCATATACGCCGGATCGACGCCCGCATGCGCGTACGACACGAGCCGCGCCAACGGCTTCACGCCGCGCCGCTCGGCGACGCTACGCTCCATCAGTACGACGGCCGCGGCCGCGTCGTTGATGCCCGAGGCGTTGCCCGCCGTCACCGTGCCGTTTTCCTTCGCGAACACCGGCTTCAACTTCGCGAAGTCGTCCGCGGTTGCGTTCAGCCTCGCGTGCTCGTCGGTGTCGAACACGACGTCGCCCTTCTTCGACGCAATCGTGATCGGCAGAATCTGTTCCTTGAAGTAGCCGCTCGTGATCGCGTGGGCCGCGCGACGATGCGACTCGAGCGCGAGCGCGTCCTGGGCGTCGCGCGAGATCTCGTACTTGCGCGCGACGTTCTCGGCGGTCACGCCCATGTGGATCGACTGGAAAGGATCGTTGAGCGCGCCGACCATCATGTCGACGAGACGCGCGTCGCCCATGCGCTGTCCGAAGCGCGCGGCCGGCATCGAGTAAGGCGCGCGGCTCATGTTTTCAGCGCCTCCGCCGATCGCGATATCGGCGTCGCCGAGCAGCACGCTTTGCGCGGCCGACACGATGGCCTGCAAGCCCGAGCCGCACAGCCGGTTCACGGTCAGCGCGGGCGTATGCTGCGCGACCCCGCCGTTGATCGCCGCGACGCGCGCGAGATACATGTCTTTCGGCTCGGTGTGCACGACGTTGCCGAACACGACGTGTTCGACTTCGTCGCCCGACACGCTCGCGCGCTCGAGCACTTCGCGCACCACGCGCGCGCCGAGATCGGTCGGCGCGAAATCCTTCAGGCTGCCGCCGAACGTGCCGATTGCCGTGCGCACACCACTTACCACCACTACGTCCCGTTGCATCGCTTGTCCCTCCTGTTGTCTCTCCAGTCTGCCTGGATGATTGCACCAGCGCGGGCCATGCTGCGCCGCGCGCGGCTTACGTAAAACCTAGTTCGCCAGCCGCCGCTCGACTGTCTCGCGCGACGGAATCGGCGCGACCGCGCCATAACCTTGCGTGGACAGCGCGGCGGCAACGTTCGCGTAGCGCGCGGCGGCAAATGGATCGTCGCCCGCGACGATGCGCGCGATGAAGGCGCCGCCGAAGCAGTCGCCGGCGCCGGTCGCATCGACCGCGTCGACGACATGGCCCGGCACGACGCGCCGCTCGTTCGGCGTCGCGATATACGAGCCGTCCTTGCCGAGCTTCAGCGCGACCACGCCCGGCCCATGCGACAGCAGAAAATCGACGATCTCGTCACGGCCGGTCAGCCCCGTCAGTTCGGTCACATCGTCCCAGCTCGGCAGGCAGATGTCAGTCTGGCGGATCGCCTCGAGCATCACCGCGCGCGCCCGCGCGAGCGGCCACAGCTTAAGACGCAGATTGGTGTCGAAGCTCACGCGCGCGCCATTCGCGCGCGCATGCGCGATCGCTTCGAGCGCGGCGTCGCAGGCGCTGACGCTGATCGCGAGACTGATGCCGGACAGATGGACGACCTTCGCCGCCGCGAGCGCGTCGCGCGGCAGATCGGCGGGTGCATAGCGGCTCGCCGCCGAGCCCGCGCGCAGATAGTCGAACGCGTGGCCGTTGGGGCCGTGAGACACGAAATAGACGCCGGTCGACGCTTGCGCATCGATGCGCACGAACGACGTGTCGACCTGCTCGCGCTCCCACAGATCGACCAGCAGGCGTCCGAAATGATCGGCGCCGACCGCCGACACGAAGCCGGTCCTCGCACCCTGGCGCGCGGCCGCGATGCAGAAGTTCGACGTGTCGCCGCCGAAGCCTTGCAGGTAGTTCGGTTGATCCTTCGCCGACTGGTTGAATTCGATCATCGCCTCGCCGAGCGCGAGGATGTCCGGTGTGTGAGCTTCAGGCTGTGCGGCCGCGCTGTGCGTCATCGCTTAGACCTCGCCCCACAAATCGTGGCCGTCCGCGCCCGTGATCTTCACCGATACGAAATCGCCGACCTTGTAGCGCTTCGACGCCTTGGCGGACGGCGCGACATAGACGACGCCGTCGATCTCCGGCGCATCCGCCGCGGTGCGGCCGATGCCGCCGTCCGCGTTGATTTCGTCGACGAGCACCTTCAGCGTCTTGCCGACCTTCCTCGCGATGCGCTTGGCCGACACCTGCTCGGCCACTTCCATGAAGCGCGCGCGACGTTCCTCACGCACTTCATCGGGCAGCGCGCCGTCGAGTTCATTCGCGCTCGCGCCTTCGACCGGCGAATACGCGAAACAGCCGACGCGATCGAGCTCCGCCTCGCGGATGAAATCGAGCAGCGTCTCGAACTGCTCTTCGGTCTCGCCCGGAAAGCCGGCGATGAACGTGCTGCGGATCGTCAGATCGGGGCAGATCTCGCGCCAGGCCTTGACGCGCTCCATCACCTTCCCGGCGTTGGCCGGGCGCTTCATGCGCTTCAGCACTTCCGGATGCGCGTGCTGGAACGGCACGTCGAGATACGGCAGCACGTGGCCCTTGTACGGACCCTCGGCCATCATCGGAATCACTTCGTCGACGCTCGGATACGGATACACGTAATGCAGACGCACCCACGCACCGTATTGCGCGGCGAGTTCGCCGAGCGCGGCGACCAGATCCGTCATGCGCGTCTTGATCGGCTTGCCGTTCCAGAAACCGGTGCGGTATTTGACGTCGACGCCATATGCGCTCGTGTCCTGCGAGATCACGAGCAGTTCCTTCACGCCGGACTTGAACAGGTTCTCCGCTTCGAGCATCACTTCCGCGACCGGGCGCGACACCAGATCGCCGCGCATCGACGGGATGATGCAGAACGTGCAGCGGTGATTGCAGCCTTCGGAAATCTTCAGGTACGCGTAGTGGCGCGGCGTGAGCTTGACGCCCGCGGCGGGCACCAGATCGACGAACGGATCGTGCGGCTTCGGCAGATGGCTGTGCACCGCCTGCATCACCTCGCCGAGCGCGTGCGGGCCGGTTACGGCGAGCACCTTCGGATGCACTTCCTCGATCAGCCCCGAACCGCTCGCGCTCTTCTTCGCACCGAGGCAACCGGTGACGATCACCTTGCCGTTTTCATTGAGCGCTTCGCCGATCGCGTCGAGGCTTTCCTGCACGGCTTCGTCGATGAAGCCGCAGGTGTTGACGACCACGAGGTCCGCGCCGTCATAGGTGCCGGAGATTTCGTAGCCTTCGGCGCGCAACTGGGTGATGATCTGCTCGGAATCGACGAGGGCCTTGGGGCAGCCGAGAGAGACGAAGCCGACTTTCGGCGTGGCGCCCGGCATGGCCGGAGCGTTCGAGGGGGTGGAAGACATGGGGAACCGCTTGAAGACGTTAAACCCTGAATTGTAGCGGTTCGCCACCGCCACCGCTCGTAAGTCTTTGAATTCTAGTCTTCAAACGGGGATGGGTTCGGCAGGACCAGGTTGATTCAGCTCGCTATTTTCGTCGCTGGAAACGTGCTGACGCGTCGGCGCCGACGCGCCTCCGGCCGCCAGCGCCTGGCCGATTACCGTAAGAATTTCGTCAGAGTCCTGCACTCGCCGGATCGCCGCATGCAGTTCGGCGGCTTGCGGCCAGGTCCGCTGCAGGTAGCTGAGCCACTTCTTGACGCGGCCGTGCTCATGGGTCAGCGTGCCATGCGCCCGCAGTTTGTTCATGTAGCCGACGATCGAACCCAGCACCTGTTGCCATTCGTCGGCAGATGGACACGGGTCGAGGAGCCCGCGGATTCGCTGCGCGAGGAACGGATCCGACACGGCGCCGCGCCCGATCATCACGTCCGCGCAGCCGCTGACCGAGCGGCAACGCTGCCAGTCCGCCACCGTCCAGACTTCGCCGTTCGCGATGACGGGCACGTCGACGGCGTCGTCGATGCGCGCGATCCACTCCCAGTGCGCCGGCGGCCGATAGCGGTCGTCGCGCGTGCGCGCATGCACGACGAGCGAGGCCGCGCCGCCGTCCGCGAGCGCCTGCGCGCATTCGATCGCCCGCGACGTGTCGGACACGCCGAGGCGCATTTTTGCCGTCACCGCGATATCGGCAGGCACCGCGGCGCGCACGGCCGAGACGATCTGGTTCAGCAACTTCGGGTTCGCGAGCAGCATCGCGCCGCCGCCGTGCTGATTGACGACTTTGGCGGGACAGCCGAAGTTCAGGTCGATACCGTAGGGCGACAGCATGGCCGCGTACGCGGCATTGCGTGCCATCCACTCGGGATCGCTGCCGAGCAGCTGGATCACCATCGGCGTGCCGCTGGCGGTCACGCTCGCGTGCAGGATTTCGGGCGCCTCGCGCTCGTAGACGCGGGTTGGCAGCAGCGAGCCTGTGATGCGGATGAACTCGGACACGCAGCCGTCGAAAGCGCCCGCGCTCGTCAGCACGTCGCGCAGCACATAGTCAGCGAGCCCTTCCATTGGGGCGAGAAACAGCCGGCTCATGAGCGGTGTGGGTGAACGGCGGGTCAGAGCAGAATGAGCCGCGCGGCCTTCGCAACGGAAGACGCTGACGCGATCAGGGAGACGGTCTGAAACATAGGACGGGTCCAGCGGAAGAAAAACGGTAACGGCGCAAGCAGCGGTGTGCCGGCAGTGGACGCAACGGACATCGAGCCGCGGCCGGAATCCGGTTCCGACGGAAAAGCGTCCCCACGCGCGGGCCGCCATTGTAGCGCGTCGGCGGCTGCACTCCCGCGAGCTCGCCGCCATTCACTCCTTCACTTCTTCTCCGTCTCCGGATTGGCCTGCGGCGTGGCCGGCGCATTGCTCACATTGCTCGCATTGCTCGCATTGCTCGCAGTGACCGCGCCGCCCGGCGTAAACGGGAACGTGGCGAACATGGTCTTCGCCTGATTCTGCATCTGCTCCTGCATCTGCACGAACATGTTCTTCGATTGCTCGATGTAGCTGGTCATCATGCCCTGCATCATCGGCGCCTGCATATTCATGAACTGCGACCAGACTTCGGGGTTCATCGCCTTGCCTTCATAGAGATTCTTCGACTGGTCGGCAAGCTTCGCCTGAATGTCGATGAAGGCCTGGATGTTCTTTTCCAGATACGTGCCCATCATGCCCTGCATCGCATGACCGTAGAACCGGATGATCTGCGACAGCATCGACGACGAGAACATCGGCAGGCCGCCGCTCTCTTCTTCGAGAATGATCTGCAGCAGGATCGAGCGCGTCAGGTCCTCGTTGCTTTTGGCATCGATCACCTTGAAATCTTCCTGATCGAGCACGAGTTGCTTCACATCAGTCAGCGTGATGTAGGTACTCGTCTCGGTGTCGTAGAGCCGACGATTCGGATATTTCTTGATCAGTCGTTCGGCCGTTTTCTTTGTAGTAGTAGTCATGTAACGCCTTTAAGCTCGAGTTAAGCAAACGCGGAAACGGCGTCCGGGCTGTGCAACGGGATCCATTGCGCAGCCGGGACGCCGGCGAAACCATCTGAGCCGAAGCGCGCCACCTTCCGGTCCGGCGCGCCGATGGCTCAGCCCATATGCAAGCCGCCGTTCAGCGAAAAATCGGCGCCCGTGGCGAAGCCCGATTCTTCCGACGCAAGCCACGCGACGATCGAGCCGATTTCGCCCGGCTGACCGAGGCGGCGCACCGGAATCGTCGCGACGATTTTTTCCAGCACGTCGGGGCGGATCGCCTTGACCATGTCGGTGCCGATGTAGCCCGGCGACACGGTGTTGACCGTCACGCCCTTGGTCGCCACTTCCTGCGCGAGCGACATCGTAAAGCCATGAATGCCGGCCTTCGCGGTCGAATAATTGGTCTGGCCGAACTGGCCCTTCTGGCCGTTCACCGACGAAATGTTGATCACCCGGCCAAAGCCCCGCTCGACCATGCCGTCGATTACCTGCTTGGTGACGTTGAACAGGCTGGTCAGATTGGTGTCGATCACCGCCGTCCAGTCTTCGTGCGTCATCTTGCGGAACACGACGTCGCGCGTGATGCCGGCATTGTTGACCAGCACGTCGATCTCGCCGACTTCGGCCTTGACCTTGTCGAATGCGTCCTTGGTCGATTGCCAGTCACCGACGTTACCCTCGGAGGCGACGAAGTCGTAGCCGAGTACCTTCTGTTCGTCGAGCCACTTCGCACGGCGCGGCGAATTCGGGCCGCAGCCGGCGATCACCCTGAAGCCTTCCTTGTGCAGACGCTGGCAGATGCTGGTGCCGATGCCGCCCATGCCGCCCGTTACGTACGCAATTCGCTGTGTCATAAACCACACTCCGTTATCGTTGTCGAGGCGCCTGCCGGCGGCCTCGTGCCTCACCTGATGCTGGTTCGCGTTGCCGCCGGGCGACCGTCTGGCAACGCGCACTGCACACGAGTCACCTGTTGCAGCGCGCCGCACCGCCAGTTGGCGTGCCGCGCGGCCAGATGCCTGTGCTGGCGAAGACCGCGCGCGACCGGTCGCGAGTGCGCGCGGCGTACCCAGCGTACTTTAAACGCGCTCGACCGCGAGCGCGACACCCATGCCGCCGCCGATACACAGCGACGCCAGACCCTTCTTCGCATCGCGCTTCTGCATTTCGTGCAGCAGCGTGACGAGAATCCGGCAACCGGACGCGCCGATCGGGTGGCCGATCGCGATCGCGCCGCCGTTCACGTTGATCTTCGACGTGTCCCAGCCCATCTGCTTGTGCACGGCGAGCGCCTGCGCGGCAAACGCTTCGTTGATTTCCATCAGGTCGAGATCGGCCGGCGTCCAGCCCGCGCGCTCGAGGCAACGGCGCGAAGCCGGTACCGGGCCCATACCCATCACCTTCGGATCGACACCCGCGTTCGCGTATGCCTTGATGCGCGCGAGCGGCGTGAGGCCGAGCGCTTCCGCTTTTTTCAGCGACATCACGAGCACCGCGGCTGCGCCGTCGTTCAGACCCGATGCGTTGGCCGCCGTGACCGTGCCTTCCTTCGAGAACGCCGGCTTCAGGCTCGCGAGTGATTCGGCCGTCACGCCATGACGCACGAATTCGTCGGTGGTGAAGCGCAGCGGCTCGCCCTTGCGTTGCGGAATCTCGACCGGCACGATTTCGTCGTTGAAGCGCCCCGCCTTCTGCGCGGCTTCCGCCTTGTTCTGCGACAGCGCCGCGAACGCGTCCTGCTGTTCGCGCGTGATGCCGTGCTCCTTCGCGACGTTCTCGGCCGTCACGCCCATGTGGTACTGGTTGTAGACGTCCCACAGGCCGTCGACGATCATCGAGTCGATCAGCTTCGCGTCGCCCATGCGGAAACCGTCGCGCGAACCCGGCAGCACGTGCGGCGCGGCGCTCATGTTTTCCTGGCCGCCTGCCACGACGATGTCCGCGTCACCGGCGATGATCGCGTTGGCCGCGAGCATCACGGCCTTCAGACCCGAGCCGCAGACCTTGTTGATCGTCATGCCCGGCACGGCCGCCGGCAAACCCGCCTTGATCAGCGCCTGACGCGCGGGGTTCTGACCGGAGCCCGCCGTCAGCACCTGGCCCAGAATAACTTCGCTCACCTGTTCCGGCTTCACGCCGGCCCGTTCGAGCACGGCGCGCACCGCGAGCGCGCCGAGTTCAGGTGCGGCAATCTTCGCCAGCGACCCACCAAACTTGCCCACTGCAGTACGAGCGGCCGATACGATCACAACATCAGTCATTTCCATATCCTCCGGGCATCCCGGCCAACTGCGCCACAGCCCGTTACGTTAAAAATTGCGTTGCAACTTGCGTTGCTCTCACGCCTTCATCAACCAGACGCTCATTCACCTGCCAAACACCTATGCACCGGCCGACTGCGCACTATGCCGACGTCGACAGCAATGCCGTCCGCGCGCGTCGAGCCTGTGCGTGAACCTACTCCCGTTGCCGCACGTAGCGGCCCGGCGCCGGCTCGATGACCGGGAATTCGTCGGAGCCCAAATTGGCGCGCGGCTTCACTTTCTTGCCGCCGTACTGATCGAGCCAGTCGGTCCATTCCGGCCACCAGCTGCCGGGCACTTCGGTCGCCGCGTCGAACCATTCGTCCGCGCTTTCGGGCAGCGTGTTCGCGTCGGTATCGAGCTTCCAGAAGCTGCGCTTCTTCTTCGCGGGCGGATTGATCACGCCGGCGATATGGCCCGACGCGCCGAGCACGAACTTTAGCGGCCCGGTGAGCAGCGGCGCCGACGCATACGCGGTTTGCCACGGCACGATATGGTCTTCGCGCGAACCGTAGATGAAGGTCGGCACGTCGATCTTCGACAGATCGATCGGCTCGCCGCAGGTGGTCAGCGCACCGGGCTCGCGCAGCTTGTTCTCGAGATACGTGTTGCGCAGATACCAGACGTACATCGGCCCAGGCAGACTGGTCGAATCGCTGTTCCAGTACAGCAGGTCGAACGGTACCGGCGTGCGGCCCTTCAGGTAACTGTCGACGACGTAGTTCCACACGAGGTCGTTCGGGCGCAGGAACGAGAACGTGTTCGCGAACTCGACGCCGCGCATCAGTCCCGGCGGCGCGCCGTTCTTGCCGCCGATGCTCTGCTCGCGCATCTGCACGTGCGCCTCGTCGACGAACACGTCGAGCACGCCCGTGTCGGAGAAGTCGAGCATCGCGGTGAGCAGCGTCATCGACGCGGCCGGATGTTCGCCGCGCGCCGCAGCCACCGCGAGCGCGGTGGCGAGCATCGTGCCGCCGACGCAAAAGCCGAGCGTATTGATCTGCTCGCGGCCGCTGATCTTGCGCACGGTGTCGATCGAGGTGAGCACACCCTCGCCGATGTAGTCGTCCCACGTCTTGTGCGCGATGGACTGATCCGCGTTGCGCCACGAAATCAGGAACACCTGATGGCCCGAATCAAGCCCGTGCGCGACGAGCGAGTTTTCGGGCTGCAGGTCGAGAATGTAGTACTTGTTGATGCACGGCGGCACGATCAGGAGCGGCCGCTCGCGCACGGTCGCCGTGCGCGGCTTGTACTGGATCAGCTGCAGCAGATCGTTCTCGAACACGACCGAGCCTTCGGTGTTCGCGAGGTTCTCGCCGACCGCGAAACGCGATTCGTCGGTTTGGGAAATCTTGCCGCGCTGCATGTCGGTGAGCAGGTTCATCACGCCCTGGCGCAAGCTCTCGCCTTTGCTGTCGAGCAGCGTTTTCTGCGCTTCGGGATTCAGCGCGAAGAAGTTGCTCGGCGAGGCCGCCGCGGTCCACTGCTGGACCGCGAAGCGAATGCGCTCGCGGGTTTTCGGCTGGGTGTCGAGCGCGTCGACCATCTGCTGCAGATAGCGCGCGTTCAGCAGATACCACGCGGCGGTGAACGCGTAGGCGGGCGCCGCGCTCCAGGCGTCCGCGCTAAAGCGCCGGTCCTTGAGCTCAGGCGCCTTGATCGCCGACGTGGTGGCCTGCTGGATCAGTTCCATCGCCTCGCGCGAATAGTCGGTCTGCAGCTTCTGCAAACGCTCGGGCGGAATCGCGGCGGTGGGAATGCTCAGCCCCGGCAACGACGGCAACGCACCGGCGGCCAGCTTGCTGAAGTCGGGCATGCCGGGAAACGCCGGTATTTGCGGGAAGCCCGCCGTTATCTGTGCAAGGTCCGGCATCTGCGGCATTGAGGGCATCTGAAATGCCATGCCATTGGGCTGCGCGCCGAACGAACGCCAGGCGTTCATCCAGGCGTCGAGAAATTGCTGCATGCCTGCGGCTGACGATGCACCGCTCGTACCGGCCTGCTGCGTCTGCTCCTTCGAGGAGTCGGTGCTGGGGGAAGCTGAGGAATGAGATGCTGCCATACCTGCTTTTGACCGGTAAGTCCTTGCGGACGGGTTGAGAGGCAGTTCCGTGCGCACGTGGCGATTGCTCGCGACTTCGTCACGCCCTGTCCCATGAACGACGAGGAGCTTAGAAGGAACATTCTTGCTCCCCATCACAAGGCATGTCAATGCTTGCTCCCGATTTTGCCGCAGTGCGATAGTTTTTTAATTATCGTTTTCCCTGTATGGCAAATCGCGCTTTAACGAATCAAATGATGCTTGCCGCGGGTAAATCCGAAAAACTCCTATGGCGCATGGCACTTAAGCATATTTATTCGTTCGGTCGCCCACACAGCTGGCGGGCGATTCGCGCTATCGGCGGGCCTTCCGGCGGCGCAACAAAAAATGCGCGTGAAGGCCGGGGAACGGGCCGTCAGCGACGCGTCGGCAGTGGGATTCGCGAATAACGACCCGGTGCGCATTCACGCGAAATAAAACCACGGCTCGATTTTAAAAGTATGACAAGATGCGCCCGCGCGGCATCCCGAATTAATCGGCAATTGATTGCGCCTGTTCGTCGATCCAGATCAACGCGGCCATGCGACCGGTCTCGCGATCACGGCGATACGAATAAAAACGCTCGCGCAACGTGACCGTGCACAGATCGCCGCCGCTGATGCACGTAAGGCCGAGCCGCTGCAGGCGCAGGCGGGCCAGCGCCGGCAGATCGGCGAGATATTTGCCGGCATTCGCGGGATGCGCGACGAACGCCTGCGCGGTCGCGTCGCGTTGTGCATCGTCGGCACCGGTCATGAAGGCGTCACGCACGTCTGCGCCGACTTCGAACGCGGTGGGCCCGATCGACGGCCCGAGGTACGCATGCAGCTCGCTCGCCCGCACACCCGCCAGCGCCGCGACCCGCGCGGCGGTCTGCTCGACGATGCCCGCCGCGAGTCCGCGCCACCCGGCATGCGCGGCGCCGACCGCGCGCCCCGCTTCGTCGCACAACAGCACCGGCATGCAATCGGCGACCATGACGACGCACGCGATGCCCGCGCCATCGGTGACGCTCGCGTCGGCGCGCGCCGGCGCACCATGGTCGCGCGCGTGCGCGATCGCATCCTCGGCGCGGACGACGCCGGCGCCATGGATCTGTTCGAGCCACGCGGCCTCGCGAACACCGGCAAGCGCGACGAGCCGTGCCCGATTGCTCGCGACCGCGGCGGGATCGTCGCCGGTCTTCGTGCCCAGATTCAGCCCGCCGGGCTGGTCGGCGCCGTCGCGCCAGCGGCCGAACGGCGCGTTGCTGACGCCGCCGTCGCGGGTGGTCACGAGCGCGCGCACGCGCGGCGACACGTTCCATGCGGGTTGCACGACATCGGCAAAACCCAGCTCCGGGAGATTGGTGCTCATGCGTGATCGTCCTCGTCGTGGTCGCTGCCTTCATCGTACGCGCCGTCGTCGACCGATGCATCGTAGTCCTCATCCTCGCCATACGCATCGTCGAACTCGCCCGCGTCGTCGCGACCCAGACCGAGCGCGGCCGACAACGCCCCGATGTCGGCCGGCACGTCGGCGCGCCATTGCATCGAGCGGCCGGTCTTCGGATGAATCAGGCCGAGCCGCCACGCGTGCAGCGCCTGGCGCGCGAAGCCGTCTGGCAGCGGCGCGACCGAGCGCTTGCCGCGCGCGCGTCCGTACACGGGATCGCCGAGCAACGGATGACCGATGTGCGCGCAATGCACGCGAATCTGATGCGTGCGCCCCGTCTCCAGATCGCAGTGAATCGCCGTGACCGGCTGACGCTGCCAGATCGCCGAGGCCACGCGCCGGAAATGCGTGCGCGCCGGCTTGCCGGCCGCGCCCGTCACCACGGCCATGCGCGTGCGCTCGCGCGGATCACGGCCGATCGGCGCGTCGATCGTGCCTTCGTCGGGCAGGTTGCCCCACACGAGCGCGAGGTAGCGGCGCTTGACCGTGCGCGCCTGCAACTGGCGCACGAGGTCGGTTTGCGCCTCGAGCGTGCGCGCGACCACCATCAGCCCCGAGGTCTCCTTGTCGAGCCGATGCACGATGCCCGCGCGCGGCAGACCCGCCGCGGACTCGCCATAGCGGTAGAGCAGCCCGTTCAGCACGGTGCCGCTCCAGTTGCCAGCCGCCGGATGCACGACCATGCCGGCCGGCTTGTTGATGACGACGAGCGTGTCGTCCTCGTAGACGATGTCGAGCGGCACCGGCTCGGGCGTGAAGGCGAGCTGCTGGGGCAGCAGATCGGGCACGAGCTCGATCGTCGCGCCAAGCGGCACCGGCTGGCGGATCTTCGCCGCCTTGCCGTCGACGCGCACCCGCTGCGCCTCGATCCAGCTTTGCAGACGGCTGCGCGAGAACTCCGGGAATACTTTGGCGAGCACCTTGTCGAGGCGCTCGCCGGCCAGTTCGTCGGGTACCACGACGCTGCGCGGCGCTTCGTCGGCCGCGCGCACGGGCACGGGTGCCGCCGCGGCCGCAGAGCCTTGCGGGCTGCTTGCGGCGAGCGCGTCGCTGGAGAAATCGTCGTCGAGGGAATCGACGCCCAACGCGTCGGCCGGGTCGGCGCTTACGCTATAATCTTCGTTGCCATTCCCGGCGCCTGCGGCGCCTGGAGTATTTGAGCGGGTCATTGAATCTGGGTCACCTGGACGTAAAGCTAGACTGGAAAATGCGAGCCTTGAACACCATCACTGAAGCGGCGATCAATTTGGCGGCCATCAAGAAGGCGGCCCGGAAAGTGGCCGGATACATTGCGTGCGCCGCGGCCGTCGTCGCTGTTGCGGCTTGCCACGGCCTGCCGGAGAAGACCGACGAAACGGCAGCGTGGAACAACAACAAATTATATACGGAGGCGAACGACGCACTGACCGGTGGTGACTGGGGCAAGTGCGCGAAGTATTTCGAGCTGCTCGAGGGCCGCGACCCGTTCGGCCACTTCGCCCAGCAGGCGCAGATCAACGTCGCGTACTGCAACTGGAAAGACAACGAAAACGCCGCCGCCGACCAGGCCATCGACCGCTTCATCCAGCTGCACCCGGATCATCCGGACATCGCCTACGCGTATTACCTGAAGGGCATGATCCACTTCAACGACGACCTCGGTCTGTTCGGCCGCTTCTCGGGCCAGGATATGAGCGAGCGCGATCCGAAGTCACTGCGCGAGTCGTATGACGCGTTCAAGGTCGTGGTGGACCGCTTCCCGAACAGCAAGTACGCGGCGGACGCCGCGCAGCGCATGCGCTACATCGTGAATGCGCTCGCATCGCACGAAGTCCACGCCGCGGACTACTACTATCGCCGCGGCGCCTATGTCGCCGCCATCAACCGTGCGCAGCTCGCATTGCGCGAGTACAAGAACGCGCCGGCCATCGAAGACGCGCTGCACATCATGATCCTGTCGTACGAGAAGCTGAACAACCAGCAACTCGCCGACGACACTCGTCGCGTGCTGGCCGGCACCTTCCCCGACAGCCCGTACGTGACCGGCCACGCACGGCCCGGCACGGCGAAGTCGTGGTGGCAGTTCTGAGCCCTCACGCGCCGACGGCACACTGACCTTCGTCTGAAAACGAAAACGCCACGACCTCGGTCGTGGCGTTTTCGTTTATGCGCGCCGCGAGACTCAATCGCGCTCGAACAGCGCAATCGATTCCACGTGCGACGTATGCGGGAACATATTGACGACGCCCGCGCCCACCAGCCGATAGCCGGCCTCATGCACGAGCAGCCCGGCATCGCGCGCGAGCGTGGCCGGCGCGCACGACACATAGACGATGCGCGTCGGCAGCGGCCCGTTGCCGCTCTGCGCGATCTCCGCGAGCGCCTTCGCGATCGCGAGCGCGCCTTCGCGCGGCGGATCGACGAGGAACTTGTCGAACTGGCCGAGGGCGCGCAAGTCGTCGGCGGTGACTTCGAACAGGTTGCGGCACGCGAACGACGTATGCCCGGCGACGCCATTCAGCTCCGCATTCGCGAGCGCGCGCTGGGTCAGCACTTCGCTACCCTCGATGCCGACCACTTCCCGCGAGATTCGCGCGAGCGGCAGCGTGAAGTTGCCGATCCCGCAGAACAGGTCGAGCACGCGGTCGGTGCGTGCCGGCGCCAGCAGGCGCAGCGCGCGGCTCACCAGCACGCGGTTGATCGCGTGATTGACCTGGGTGAAATCAGTTGGCTTGAACGGCATACGGATGCCGTATTCGGGCAGCGTGTAGTCGAGCTGCACGTCGAGAGGATAAAGCGGCGTGACCGTGTCGGGACCGCCCGGCTGGATCCAGAACTGCACCTTGTGCTCGTCCGCGAACTCGCGCAGCACCTGCTCGTCCCCGGCCGTCAGCGGTTCGAGGTTGCGCACGACGAGCGCCGTGACCGACGAGCCGACCGCGAGCTCGAGCTGCGGCACGCGGTCGTAGATAGACAGCTTGCGGACCATGAAACGCAGCGGCATCAGCATCGCCGACACGTGCGGCGGCAGCACCTCGCAGGTCTTCATGTCGGCGATATAGCTGCTCTTTTTCTCGTGAAAGCCGATGCGCATGCCGCCGCGCTCCGGCAGATAGCGCACCGCGAGCCGCGCGCGATAGCGATAACCCCAGGACGGCCCGTGAATCGGCCGGAACACCGTTTCGGGGCGCAGCTTCGCCAGATGCTGCAGGCTGTCCTCGAGCACGCGCTGCTTGACCGCCACCTGCGCGCGCATGTCGAGATGCTGCATCGAGCAGCCGCCGCAGATGTTGAAGTACGTGCATTTCGGCGTCGTGCGGAGCACGCTTTCGCGGAACACCTGGACGACCTCGGCCTGCTCGAATTTCGGCTTGCTGCGATGCGTCGAATAACTGACGAGTTCACCCGGCAGCGCGCCTTCGACGAACACGACCTTGCCCGGCGTGCCGTCTTCGCTCGTGGTGCGGCCCACGCCACGCGCTTCCATATCGAGCGAAACGATTTCGATGAGCGGTTCGTTGCCGGTAATGACGGGCGCCGGCGCCGGGGCGTGCGCCCTGGCATGCTTCGATGAGCGCCGCGGCGAGCGACGTTGGGGGGCAGTTCGGGACACCTGCGGACTTCCTGACAAACTATGGGGAAAGGCGGGATTGTAGACGAAGCGCCGGGCTTGCCTGCGATGCGGTGCGGACCACACGCGGAGCGAGTGCGGATCGCGGCCCGGATTGCGGCTCCCCGGCGGAGGCTCTGCTCGCGCGCGCTTACTGCTCGAACGCCGCCAGATACTCGGCCCACTGCGGCGCGCTTTCCAGCGCGAGCGCGTTCTTCACGAGGTTGATCTCGTCAGCATACTCCGACGGCGAAAAACCACCGCGCATCAGTTGGAAGCGGCAATACAGCAAGTACGTATTGACGACGTCGGTCTCGCAGTAATTGCGGATTTCCTCGATACGCCCTTGCTGGAACGCCTGCCACACCTGACTGCCGTCCATGCCCATCTTGCCCGGAAAGCCACACATCTTCGCGAGCGCGTCGAGCGGCGCGTTCGCGCGCGCCTGGTACATCGCGAGCACGTCCATCAGATCGGTGTGCCGCGCGTGGTAGCGGCTGATGTAGTTGTTCCACTTGAAGTCGCGGTCGTCCTCGCCGAGATCCCAGAACCGGTAGGCGGGGATGCCGTTGACGAGCGCGCGATAGTTGAGCACCGGCAGATCGAAACCGCCGCCGTTCCACGACACGAGTTGCGGCGTGTACTTTTCGATCACGCGATAGAACGACTGCACGAGCGTCGCCTCGCCGTCCTCGGGCGTACCGAGCGAGCGCACGCGAAAACCGTTGTTGTCACGGAACACGCAGGAAATCGCCGCGACCCGCTGGAGGTGATGCGGCAGAAAATCGCTGCCAGTTTTTTCGCGGCGTGCGGCGAACGCGTGCTCGGCGACGTCGGCGTCGCTCATCGACGCGGGCAAATCTTCAAGCCGGCGGATGCCGGCGACATCGGGAATCGTCTCGATGTCGAAAACAAGAATCGGTGTCATCAGGTCAGAGAACGGCGTCTTTGCGGACACCGTTTGAGGCAAAGAAGCGCTTCAGTCGCACCAGCGCTTCCTGTTGGATCTGGCGCACACGCTCGCGCGTGAGGCCCATTTCGTCGGCCAGCTCCTCGAGCGTGGCGGGCTCGATGTGATTCAGACCGAAGCGCCGCTCGATCACATGGCGGTGCTTGTCCGACAAACGCGCGAGCCATGCGCGTGTCAGTGTTTCGAGCTCGCGATGCTGCACTTCGGCGTCTGGCGACTGGCTCTGGTCGTCCGACAGCAGATCGAGCAGGCTGCTCGCCGGATCGAGATCGAGCGGCGCATCGAGCGAGGCGGTGTGCTCGTTCAGCGCGAGGATGTCGGTGACTTCGTCGGTGGTCTTGCCGGTCAGATAAGCGATGTCGTCGATGCTCGCGTCGCGGCGCTCGGCCGCCTCCCCCGAATTCATCGAGTTCTTTTCCAGATGGCGCTTCGCGCGCAACACCTGGTTGAGCTCACGAATCACATGCACGGGCAATCGCACCGTACGCGCCTGGTTCATGATCGCGCGCTCGATGCTCTGGCGGATCCACCACGTCGCGTAGGTCGAGAAACGGAAGCCGCGCGTCGGATCGAATTTTTCGATTGCGTGCATGAGGCCGAGGTTGCCCTCCTCGATCAGATCGAGCAGCGGCACGCCGCGATTCAGATAACCCTTGGCAATGCTGACGACCAGCCGCAGATTGCGCTCGATCATTACCTGCCGCGCTTCGAACTCGCCGGCCTTGGCAAGGCGCGAATATTTCTGCTCTTCCTCGACGGTGAGCAACGGCTTCACGCTGATGCGATTCAGATAATGCTGAATCGTGTCGGCCGTGAGCTCGGCCTGCAGCAGTGCGCGGAAATCGTCGGCGTCGGGCGGCGCCTCGCCGGTGGTTTCGCGCGCGTCAGCGCTCTCGCTGTCGTCGAGGCCGCTCTGGCGTTCGTCGAGATCGCGCTCCTCCGCGACCTCTTCTTCCACTTCCGAAGCGCCGCTTTCGTCCACTGCGGCAGACGTGACTTCGCTGATCGTCTCAGACTCGGCTTGCGGCGGGCGGCGCTTCGATTTCGGCATGGTCGTATCGCTTATTGCGGCGGCAAATACTTCAGTGGGTCGACTGGTTTACCCTGTCGGCGAACTTCGAAATGCAACATCACACGGTCGGAATCGCTATTGCCCATCTCTGCGATCTTCTGCCCCTTCGTAACCGCGTCCCCCTCTTTTACCATCAAAGCGCGGTTGTGTGCATACGCGGTGAGATAAGTTGCATCATGCTTGATGATAATGAGATTGCCGTAACCACGCAGCCCATTTCCGGCATAGACGACGCGACCATCGGCTGACGCTTTAACCGGCTCGCCCGCGGAGCCGCCGATATTGACGCCCTTGTTGGTCGAGTCGTTGAACGTGTTGAGTAGCGGACCGCGCACCGGCCATGCAAATGCTACGTTGCCTGCCGCGGCGCTGCCGATGTCGGCGCTCGCCGCAGAGGGATTGGCCGGAGGCGCAGCTACCGCACCATTCGCGGGCGTACCGTTCGTCGCGCCGCCGTAGAGCGGCGGCATCGCAGCGCCGACCACGGCCGGCGCGTTGTTGTTCAGCGGTGCGCTTTGCACCGCGCCCGTGCTGCCGATCGGCGCGGTCGACACGCCCGGCGTCATGGCCGCGGTATTCGCGCCCGGCGGCACGACGCGCAGCAGCTGGTCGACTTCGATCTGATTCGGGTTGGTCAGGTTGTTCCACGTCGAGATGTCGCGGTAATTCTGGCCGTTTTCGAGCGCAATACGGTACAGCGTATCGCCCGGCTTCACGCGATAGTAGCCGGGCGGCGGCGGGCCGAGCGGCACCGCCGGTTGCGCCGCGCCCTGCGCGGTGGCGAGCGTGCCGCCGCCGGAGCGGTCGACGACGGGCGCCTGGTCGAGCCGGGATGCACAGGCCGTCATCAACAGGGACAAGGCGAGCACGCACACGCTGCGCTGGGTTACGGTCAGGGGGGTATTCGGGGTGGTTCTCTGCATCGCGCGCAACATACTCATCGGTGTCAAATCACTCCGGATTTTAAGGGTACAAAGAAAACGCGATCAAGCCGCGACTCGCGCCATTGCGCGGGGCCGAGGCGCTCGATCAGCGTCAGCACCTGGCTCTGTCCTTCCTGCGAGCCGACCGGCGCAACCAGACGTCCGCCGATCGCAAGCTGCTCGAGCAACGCCTGCGGCACGTCGAGCCCGGCCGCCGCGATCACGATCGCGTCGAACGGGGCCGCCGACGGCAAACCGAGCCGCCCGTCGCCGTAATGCAGCCGGATATTCGGAATGCGCAGCGGACGCAGATTCGTCTTCGCGCGCTCGGACAGCGGCTTGATGCGTTCGATCGAATAAACCTCGCGCGCGACCTGGCTCAGCACCGCCGCCTGATAGCCGCAACCGGTGCCGATTTCGAGCACCGTGTTCAGCGCGCGCCCGGCCGCCGCGAGTTCGATCATTCGCGCAACCACCGACGGCTTCGAGATAGTCTGGTGATGACCGATCGGCAGCGCGGCATCTTCGTACGCCTGGGCCGCAAGACCCGGATCGACGAACATGTGGCGCGGCACCGCCGCCATCGCGTTCAGCACACGCTGATCGCTGACGCCATTGGCTCGCACGCGTTCGACCATGCGTTCGCGAACCCGTTCCGAGGTCAGCGCCAGGGCGTTGTTCATCGCGCCGCTGGTCGCGCCGCCGAATGCGCCGCTCATTGCACCGGCCAACGCGGCGTTCGGCGCGGGTTTCGCGCTTTGCTGCAGTTGCGACTGGAGTGGCGATGGCGTCGCGCGTGCGCTGTGGCCAGACGCATGCGTCGAGTTTTTGCCTGGCTTGACCGACGACTTTGGTGCTTGCTTGACAGGCTGCCCCGCCAATGCACCAGCCAACGAGTTCGCCGTTGTCTTTGCGACTGGCGCGGCCTGCGGCTTTGGCGGCATTGCACCGGTCGCCGCCGTTGACGTACCGAACGAAGCGCTTTGCGTCTTCGCCTGGGGAATCACCTGGGGTCGCGTCGCCGGCGTAGCTTGCGCAGCAGCTGAGGTCCTCGCTTGCGCCCGTGCGGCCGCGCCGCCCTGCGTCGGTTTCGCCGACTGCTGCCGTGCGTTCAACGCCGCGCTCGCCGCGAGCGCCGCCGCGCGCATCTCACCCGGACGTCCCTCGGGCCGGCGCGGTTCGCGCACCAGGTCCTCGAGACCTAACGGAAAGCGCTTCGCGCGCTCGCCGGTCATGAACTGCCGCTCCCGGCGCGCAGCCAGTCGCGCGCCGCAGGCAGCATTTGCGTGTAGGTCAGATCGAGCTGCAGCGGCGTGATCGACACGGCGCCGTTGGCCACCGCATGGAAGTCCGTGCCTTCACTCGCGTCGCGCGCCTGGCCCGAGGCGCCGATCCAATAGATCGGTTCGCCGCGCGGATTGGTCTGGCGGATCACCGGCTGCGACGGATGACGTTTGCCGAGTCGCGTGATCTGCCAGCCGCGCAGTTCGTCATACGGCAGGTTAGGGATATTGACGTTCAGCAGCGGATGTCCCGGCAACGGCCGCGCGAGATAATGCGCGACGATTTCGGCGGCAACGCGGGCCGCGTCTTCGAGATGCGCCCAGTCCTTGTCGACGAGCGAGAACGCGATGGCCGGCACCCCGAACATGATGCCTTCGGTGGCGGCTGCGACGGTGCCGGAATACAGCGTGTCGTCGCCCATGTTCTGGCCGTTGTTGATACCCGACACGACCAGGTCCGGTGTATGGTCGAGCATGCCGGTCAGTGCGATGTGCACCGAGTCGGTCGGCGTGCCGTTCACGTAGTAGAAACCGTTCGCCGAACGCAGGACCGACAGCGGCCGCCACAGCGTCAGGGAATTCGACGCGGCGCTGCAGTTCTGTTCGGGAGCCATCACGGTGACGTTGGCGATCGGCTTCAGCGCTTCGTAAAGCGCGGCGAGGCCCGGCGCCAGATAACCGTCGTCGTTGCTGAGTAGGATTCGCATGCGCCGATTGTAACCGAGGAAAGATGGCACGCGAACGACATGGACGGCGTGTCTGCGTGGCGTGCACAAGCGTCGTGCGAGCCAGTATTTTCCAGGTGCGCGAATGCTTGTATCGAACGCAAAGATGCTGCTTCGCACTGAATGCGCGGCCGTGCGCGCTCGTCGATGAAATCGGATCCTGTGCGTGCTTCGCGCTGTGCAATGCAATACGGCTTGCGCGAGAAGCGCGCGCGACGCATCGAAAGCGCGCTGCAAGTTGTAACCCGCAGCGCAATAAATCGCACGGTCGTGCGCTTTGTTTTACACTCGAAAACGGTGCCAACCCTGAACGATACGGAGACACGATGCGCGCGATTCGCTGCAAGCAGTACGGGCCGCCCGAGAGCCTGGTCGTCGACAACCTGGCGGATCTCGAAGCGCCGCCTGGCCACGTCGTGATCGACGTGAAGGCCGCGGCCGTCAATTTTCCCGACGTGCTGATCATCGAGAACAAATACCAGTTCAAGCCGCCGCTGCCGTTCACGCCCGGTTCGGAAGCCGCGGGCATCGTGCGCGCGGTGGGCGAAGGCGTCACGCAGTTCAAGCCTGGTTCGCGCGTGGCCGCGTTCACCGGCTCCGGCGGTTTTGCCGAGCAGGCGCTTGCGCCCGCCGCGGCCTGCGTGCCGCTCGACGATGACGTGTCGTTCGAACTCGCGGCCGCGTTCACGCTCGCGTATGGCACCTCGCATCACGCGGTGGTCGATCGCGGCGCGCTGCAGCCGGGCGAGACGATGCTCGTGCTCGGCGCGGCCGGCGGAGTCGGGCTGGCGGCGGTCGAAATCGGCAAGGCGCTCGGCGCGCGCGTGATCGCGGCGGCATCGAGCGACGAAAAGCTCGCGACCTGCGTGAAGCACGGCGCGGACGCGACGATCAACTACAACACCGAGGATCTGCGCGAGCGCATCAAGGCGCTCACCGACGGCAAAGGTCCGGACGTGATCTACGACCCGGTCGGCGGCGTGTATGCGGAGCCGGCGTTTCGCAGCATCGGCTGGAGGGGGCGTTATCTGGTGGTCGGCTTTGCGAATGGCGAGATTCCAAGGCTGCCGCTGAACCTGATGTTGCTCAAGGGCGCAAGCGTGGTCGGCGTGTTCTGGGGCGACTTCGCAAAGCGTGAGCCGCAGCGCAATCGCGCGGCATTCGAGCAGATGACCGGCTGGATTCGTGAAGGCAAGCTCAAGCCCTACGTGTCGGCCCGCTACTCGCTCGACGACACCGGCCGCGCGTTGCGCGACATGGCCGAGCGCCGCGTGATCGGCAAGGTGGTCATCACGCCGTAGCACGACCAATAAAGCAGCATCAAAAACGGCGCGGCGGCCGACTGCGATTTCGGCCGCCGGACCGCTTGCGATCCACGTTCACAGCTTCTCGGTATCCCCGGTGCGCGGCTGCCACTTCATCAAACGCCGCTCCGCGGTCCCGACGATCGCATCGAGAATCAGCGCGAACGCGGTCAACACCAGAATCCCCGCGAACACCGTGTTGATATCGAAGGTGCCCTCGGCCTGCAGGATCAGATAGCCGACGCCGCGCGCCGAGCCCAGATACTCGCCCACCACCGAGCCGACGAACGCAAGCCCCACCGACGTATGCAGGCTCGAAAACACCCAGCTCATCGCGCTCGGCAGATAGACGAAACGCAGCAGCTGTTTGCGGTTCGCGCCGAGCATGCGCGCGTTCGCGAGCACGACCGGGCTCACTTCCTTCACGCCCTGGTAGACGTTGAAGAACACGATGAAGAACACCAGCGTGACGCCGAGTGCGACCTTCGACCAGATGCCGAGGCCGAACCACACGCCGAAGATCGGCGCGAGAATCACGCGCGGCATCGAGTTCGCGGCCTTCACGTACGGATCGAACAGCGCGCTCGCGGTCGGCGCGAGCGCGAGCCACAGGCCGACGCCGAGCCCGATCGTGGTGCCAAAGACGAACGCGAGCACGGTCTCGACGAGCGTGATCCACAGATGCAGATAGATCTCGCCGCCCGTGAACCATTCCCAGATCCGCTGCAGTACTTTCTGCGGCTCGCCAAAGAAAAACGCCGCCTTGTTCGGATCGTCGAAATAGAACGGCGGTATCAGCGTCGGGCTGGTCAGCACGTACCACAGCACGAAGCACAGCACGAGCAGCAGCCACTGCCAGATCACCAGATTCGCCCGGCTCGGGCGCAACGTCTTCCACATGACTTGGTTTGCCTTGGACGATTATTGAACACGTCTTCTTTTCGATGCGCAGGCGGGGATGCGCGGCACATTTAAACAGCGGTCAGTTGCTGCTGATAGCCCTTGAGCACCTCATCGCGCAGCACACCCCAGAGCTGCGCATGCAACTCGACGAAGCGCGGATGCGAACGGATTTCGGCGACATCGCGCGGCCGCGGCAGATCGATCCGGAACTCGCCGATCGGATGCGTCGCAGGCCCGGCCGACAGTACCACCACGCGATCCGACATCGCGATCGCTTCGTCGAGATCGTGCGTAATGAACAGCACGGCCTTGCGCTTCGCGGCCCAGAGATCGAGCAGCTCGTTTTCCATCAGCTGCCGCGTTTGAATATCCAGCGCGGAAAACGGCTCGTCCATGAGAATGATGTCGGGGTCGAGGATCAGCGTCTGCGCCATCGCGACGCGCTTGCGCATGCCGCCCGACAGCTGATGCGGATAGCGGTCGCCGAAGCCGCCGAGACCGACACGCTTCAACCACTCTTCGGCCTTCGCGCGCGCTTCCGAGGCCGGCACGCGGTGAAACGACAGGCCGGCCATCACGTTGTCGAGCGCCGAGCGCCACGGCATCAGCGCATCTGCCTGGAACATATAGCCCGCACGGCGATTCAGGCCGCTGAGCTGTTCGCCGAACACGCTGACGCCGCCCGCCGACGGCTGGAGCAGCCCCGCGCCGATGTTCAGCAGCGTGGACTTGCCGCAGCCAGTCGGCCCGACGACCGACACGAACTCGCCGGGCTCGATACGCAGCGTCGTGTCCTTAACTGCTGTGTAGCGCTGTGCGCGGTTGTCACGCGCGGCGAACGTGCAGGTGATGTTTTCGAGCGCCAGGGCAGCAACGGTCATCGTACGGCTCGCTTCGGGAATCGGGTTAGCGGGGAGTTGTCGCGGCGACGCTGGGGCGACGGCTGTGGACGCGGCGAATCGCCCTGTCCACGTCCCATTCGATGCGCCTGTGCGCGCCGCGTCGTTTATGCCTTGACGGTCGCGAGCGCCTTCTTCACGAAGTCGTTGGTCCACGTCTTCGACAGATCGATCTGCGCGTTCTGGATCACCGGATCGAACGCTTTCAGCGTCTTCAGCGACGTCGCGGGACCGTCGGCGGGCATCAGGCCGTCGGGCGACATCGCTTCGCGCACGTGCTGCCACGCGTCGAGATAGAGCGCGCGGTCGCCGAGCAGATAGCTCTCCGGCACCGTGTTGATCAGTTCGCTGCCGCTCGCGTTCTGCAGCCACTTGAGCGCGCGCACCATCGCATTGGTCAGCGCCTGCGTGGTGTTCGGGTTCTTCGTGATGAACGACTGCGATGCGTACAGGCAGCCCGCCGGCATGTCGCCGCCAAACACGATGTGCGTATCGGTGAGCGTGCGGGTATCCGACACGACGCGCACGTCGCCGGCGCGCTCGAGGCGCGTGACGACCGGATCGAGATTGGCGATCGCGTCGATCTGCCCGGACTGCAGCGCGGCGATCGCGCCGGCACCCGCGCCCACGCCGATGAACGCGACGTCCTTCGGACTGAGCCCTGCTTTCGCGAGGACGAAGCTCGCCATGATCGACGTCGACGAACCCGGCGCGGTCACGCCGATCTTCTTGCCCTTCAGATCGGCGATCGACTTGTAGTTCGGCATCGTCTTCTTCGACACCGCCAGCACGATCTGCGGCGCGCGGCCCTGCAGCACGAATTCGCGGAACATCTGCTTTTGCGCCTGCAACAGCAGCGTGTGTTCGAACGCGCCGGAGACCACGTCGGCGCTTCCGCCGACTGCCGCCTTCAACGCCTGCGAGCCGCCCGCGAAGTCGGAAATCTCGACTTCGAGCCCCTCGTCCCTGAAGTAGTTGCGGCGCTCGGCGATCGTCAGCGGCAGGTAGTAGAACAGGTTCTTGCCGCCGACCGCGATGGCGACCTTGGTGGTCTCGGGCTTGCCCTGCGCGAAAGCGAACGGCGTGGCAGCGAGCGAGGCGCCCGCGAGCGCCGCACCGCCGGCGAGGAAGGTTCTGCGTTGCATGGTCCGTTGTCTCCAGATTTTTTGTCGTCCGGCTTTTTGACCGCCCGTGTGCGCGTTGCGCAAGCGCTTGGCCACGGTGTGGGGCTGCCGGTCGCAAGGCGCGAATCGTGCGTCAGCGCCGCGCTTTACGCGCCTTTCTCTATGCGTTGCGCTGTGCGCATCAGACGATCTGTTGCGCCCGCAACCGCGCGATGCCGTCAGCATCATAACCTAGCGATTGCAGGACTTCATCGGTATGTTCACCCAGTTCCGGCCCCAGCCAGCGCGTCTCACCGGGCGTCGCCGACAGCTTCGGCGTAACCGCGGGCAGCGTGATTTCCTTGCCGTCCTGCCATTTGAACCGCTGGATCATCTGCCGCGCGATGAACTGCGGATCGGTGAACATATCGGCGACGCTGTAGATGCGGCCCACCGGCACGTCGGCCGCGTTCAGCACCGCGAGCGCTTCGTCGATCGTGCGCGTGGACAGCCACGCGCCGATCGCGGCGTCGATTTCCTGCGTGCGCAGCACGCGGCCATCGTTATGCGCGAGCGCCGGATCGTTGGCGAGATCGTCGCGTTCGATCGCGATCATCAGGCGCCTGAAGATCGGATCGCTATTGCCGCCGATCACGATGCTGCCGTCGCGGCACGGATACGTGTTCGACGGCACGATGCCCGGCAGCGACGCGCCGGTACGCTCGCGCACCATGCCGTAGACGCCGTATTCCGGCACCACGCTTTCCATCATGTTGAAGACGGCCTCGTACAGCGCGACGTCGACGACCTGCCCCTTGCCGCCGTTCATCTGCTTGTGATGCAGCGCCATCAGCGCGCCGATCACACCGTGCAGCGCGGCGATCGAATCGCCGATCGAAATGCCGATGCGCGGCGGCGGCAGATCCGGATAGCCGGTGATATGGCGCAGACCGCCCATCGACTCGGCGATCGCGCCGAAGCCGGGCCGGTCGCGATACGGGCCCGTCTGGCCGTAGCCCGACAGACGCACCATCACGAGGCCGGGGTTCTCGGCGGACAGCACGTCGTAGCCGAGCCCGAGCTTTTCGAGCAGACCGGGCCGGAAATTCTCGACGACGATATCGGCCTCTTTCGCGAGGCGCCGCACGATCTCCTTGCCCTCTTCGGCTTTCAGGTTGATCGTGACGGACTTCTTGTTGCGCGCCTGCACGGCCCACCACAGCGACGTACCGCCGACTTCCGGGTACAGCTTGCGCCATTTGCGCAGCGGGTCGCCGCCTTTGGGGTCTTCGATCTTGACGACGTCGGCGCCGAACTCGCCGAGAAAACGCGCGGCGAACGGCCCGGCGATCAGCGTGCCGAGTTCCAGCACCTTGACGCCGGCGAGCGGACCGCACGCGTCATGCGGCGCGGCGCTCGCGCCTGATTCGGGGGTGGCGCTCATGAGTCTCCTTGGTTCTGCATCGTTGTGTACCCGGTCTGTCTGGTTTGCAACGACTTGCGACGATGCGTGCCTGGACGGATATGGCGGCGGCCAACGAAAGCCGCGCGGCTACATCGAACGACGGTCGAGCATCGCGCGCGCGATCGTGCCCGCGTCGACATACTCGAGCTCGCCGCCCACCGGCACGCCGCGCGCGAGACGCGTCACGGCAAGGCCGCGCGCCTTCAGCGTCTGTCCGAGGTAATGCGCGGTGGCCTCACCCTCGTTGGTGAAATTGGTGGCCAGCACGACTTCCTTGACGACGCCATCCGACGCGCGCTTCACGAGCCGGTCGAAATGGATTTCCTTCGGGCCGATGCCGTCGAGCGGACTCAACCGCCCCATCAGCACGAAATAGAGGCCGCGATAGGTCATCGTCTGTTCGAGCATGATCTGGTCGGCCGGCGTTTCGACGACGCACAGCAGCGACGGATCGCGCTCCTCATCGAGGCAGACCTCGCAGATCTGCGCTTCGGTAAATGTGTTGCACTTTTCGCAGTGACGCAGATGCTCGGTCGCGAACAACAGCGAGCGCCCAAGCTTTTCGGCGCCTTCGCGATCGTGCTGCATCAGGTGATACGCCATGCGCTGCGCGGACTTCGGCCCGACACCGGGCAGCGCTCGCAGCGCTTCGACGAGCGCCGACAGGGCGGAAGGTTGTTTCATGCGGATCGGTGTCGACGTGGGAGGTGCTCGGGTGGGCGAATTGGGATGCGGGGGTGTTGCTCGAACCGGGCCGCGCTTTCACGCCGTGACGACGCTTTCACGCGCGGCTGCAGGTTCGATGTTTCCAGCCTGCGCGCGGCGCGCGGCGGCGAGCGTCTGGGTTCGCACCGCGGCAATGAACCGCCGCGGCGCTCACCCGCTTCAGCCCGTTCTCAATCAGAGCAGGTTCAGAACGGCAGCTTGAAACCCGGCGGCAGCGGCAGGCCGGCGGTCATGCCGCCCATCTTTTCCTGCGCGGTCGCCTCGGCCTTGCGCACGGCGTCGTTGAACGCGGCGGCGACGAGATCTTCCAGCATGTCCTTGTCGTCGGCGAGCAGGCTCGGGTCGATCGACACGCGGCGCACGTCGTTCTTGCAGGTCATCGTCACCTTGACGAGACCGGCACCCGACTGCCCCTCGACTTCGATCAGCGCGAGTTGCTCCTGCATCTTCTTCATGTTTTCCTGCATCTGCTGGGCTTGCTTCATCAGCCCGGCGAGTTGGCCTTTCATCATGGACGTGCTCCTTCTAGATAGCGTGGAATCTGGCATTCCGGCGCCGCGCTGCGACGACGCCGCGAACGATGGATCAGTGGGCCGGCGACGCGCCGTTGGGGGCGGCGTCCGGGGTAATCGGGCGGATCGAGCCCGGCACGATGCTCGCGCCGAACTCGCGAATCAGCGACTGCACGAACGGATCGGCGCTGATCTCGCGCTCGGCTTCCTGCTGGCGCTGCGCGCGCAGCTTCGCGTCGTGCGCGGCGGCGGTACGGCGCGCCGGGCCGACTTCGACCTGCACGTCGACGTTCTGGCCGAGCCGCTCGACGAGCGCTGCCTTCAGTTTAGCGACCTGCGACGCTTCTGCGTATTGCGGCACCGGCACGTTGAGCTTCAGCGTGCTGCCGTCGAGCGCCATCAGTTCGCTGTTGAACGCAAGCTGATACGAGATGCCCTTCAGCGGCAGATCGACGGCGAGCGCCGGCCAGTCGCCGGTGAAACCTAGCGGATCGAGCGGCACGGCAGGCGGCAGCGGGCGCGTATCGGCGACCGGCGCCGGCGCGGCGGCCTGCGCGGCCGCGCCGTCCATGCGGACGTCGTCGGGGCCGCGGTCGAACACCGGCACGAAGTCGTCGTCTGGCGGAATGAAGTACGCGTCGTCCGCGGCCGACAACGGCAGGTAGTCGTCGGGCGGCATGTCGTCCCATGGTGAGATCGACGGGCTGTTCTGCTGCGCATTGCTGCTCGCGCCGCTGTTTGCGTCGCGAGCGGGTGCAGCCTGCGCGGCGGTGTCCTGCGACACGCGGCGTGACGCACCGGGCGTCGGCACCGGCACGACCACACGCGGCGCGGCCGGCTTCGGTGTGGCGGGTGCGGCCAGCTTCGCGGACACGTCCGTGTTAGCACGGCCACGGTCGGACGATACTTTCATGCCGGCGTTGCGCAGCACGTCGAGCGCGGCGCTGGCGCCGCCCGCGCGGCGCGGCGCGGAGTCGGCTGCGGCCGCCGGTGCCGCCGTTGAAGCGGGCGCCGCCAATTCCGGCCGCGCTTCCGGTTCCGGTGACGTGGCCTCTTCCGCGCGACCAGGCACGGTAGTTGCAAGCGCGCTCGGTGCGGACGAAGGTGCGATGTCGGAAACTTCGTTCGAGACCGGCGCGCTGGAGCTGGCGATCGTGGCGACGGCATTCGCGGGCGCGTCTTCCCACGGCGCCAGCGGGGCTGCCGTAATGGCAGGCGCTTCTGTCACGCGGGCGATTTCGGCGTTGGGCGATTGCGGTGCTTCTTCAGATTGCGCGGAGTCGGCTGCGGGCTTCGCGATCGGCTTTGCAGTCGGCGCGGTCGATTTCATCGCGTCGCCCTGCTCCTCGCCGGCAACGCCTACCTGAGGTCCACGAACGGGCGCAGCAGCTGCCATGGCCGTCGCGGACGACGGTGACAGCGCGCGCAGCGCGGCAACCGTCGGTGCACCCGAGCGCTGCGCACCGGCGCCGGCGCCGCCCGCATCGCTCTGCGTGCCAGCGGCTCCCGCCGCTCCGCCACCGCCGCCTGTCGGCGCCGGCTCGAACGCTAGCATGCGCAGCAGCGTCATCGTGAAGCCCGCGTATTCGTCGGGCGCGAGGCCCAGTTCGCTTCGGCCGATCGTCGCGATCTGATAGAACAGTTGCACCTGCTCGGCGCTCAACGCGTCGGCGAAACGGCGCAAGTCGGCCGCCTCCGGCCATTCGTCGAGCACCGACGAAGGCGCGAACTGCGCCCACGCGATCCGATGCAGCAGGCTCGCCAGGTCTTGCAGCGCCGTCGAGAACGACAGGCTGCGCAAGGCCATCTCGTCGGCGACCGCCAGCACCGCCGCGCCGTCGCCCTGCCCGAGCGCGTCGAGCAGGCGGATCAGATAGCTTTGGTCGAGCGCGCCGAGCATGCCGCGCACCGCGTCTTCACTGACCTGGTTCGCCGAATAGGCGATCGCCTGATCGGTCAGCGATAGCGCGTCGCGCATCGAACCGTCGGCCGCGCGCGCGAGCAGGCGCAACGCCTGCGCCTCGTGAGGCACGCTCTCTTCGCCGAGAATGCGTTCGAGATGCAACACGATATGGCCGGCCGGCATCTGCTTCAGATTGAACTGCAGACAGCGCGACAGCACGGTGACCGGAATCTTCTGCGGGTCGGTGGTCGCGAGGATGAACTTGACGTGCGGTGGGGGCTCTTCGAGCGTCTTCAGCATTGCGTTGAACGCGTGGTTCGTCAGCATGTGCACTTCGTCGATCATGTAGACCTTGAAGCGCGCATCGACGGGCGCGTACACCGCGCGCTCGAGCAGCGCGGCCATTTCATCGACGCCACGATTACTCGCCGCGTCCATTTCGACGTAATCGACAAAGCGCCCTTCGTCGATCTCGCGACACGCACGGCATACGCCGCACGGCGTCGACGTCACGCCGGTCTCGCAATTGAGCGCCTTCGCGAAGATGCGCGACAGCGTGGTCTTGCCGACGCCGCGCGTACCTGTAAACAAATAGGCATGGTGCAGACGGCCGCCGTCGAGCGCATGGGTGAGCGCGCGCACCACGTGCTCCTGTCCGACGAGCGAAGCGAAATCCTTCGGCCGCCATTTGCGTGCGAGAACTTGATAGGTCATCCGGAAATTGTATCAGTAACAATGGCGCGCAAAACCGATTCGGGAAGACGCGTGAAATGCGCGAAACGGCCACGACGACGCTCCATCCGAAGACGGCGAACGATCAATACAAAAGCTGGGAATGACTGAGGAGAAACTGCGCAGAAGCCGTGAGCACGGCCGCGGAGAAAAAAGCAAGGAAAGGTGACGAGCCCGACCCTCGGCACTGGTGGAAAACGGCTGTGGCTGCTTCGTTCCCGACCTGACCAGGTTGACCATCCCTCCATGCGAGGAGGCCCGTCACGAAGGATTCTATCATTGCCGCGCGCATTGTGCGACTGTTGACACGGGCAAAGCGCGAACGACGCTCCGCTTCGAACGGCTTCGCGCGGTTTGCGGCCGCTTTCTGCACGCCGCCAGACACCCTCCCGGCCACCGCTGCGACGCCCGCCACGCGCGGCACTTGAGTTCGCCGCGCGCGACACCATTTAGATTGCAACGCGGTCGCCGTGAGCCGCAGAAACCGGCCGACGCTGCGGCGGTGGCCTATTAGCCCCACTGCCTTGATGAGTACTATCGCCATCGGCAACGCATAGCGAATTAAGCTACACTGCCAGTTGAAAGACCCGCATACGCGACTCTTTCCGTGCATTGCGTGAAAATCCGGCGTTTTTTCAGACGGTTTTTCTGATTTTCACAGGCATGCGCGGCGAGGCTCCGGATGCGGCCAAGCGAACAGAAGTTTTCCCAGTTTTTGACGTATCGTGGCGAGCAATTCAGGCGGGCCTCGAACCGACAGAGGTATTCATAAATGAGCGAACAAATCAAGCATATTAGCGACGCATCGTTCGAACAGGACGTCGTGAAATCCGATAAACCCGTGCTGCTCGATTTCTGGGCCGAATGGTGCGGTCCGTGCAAGATGATCGCGCCGATCCTCGACGAGGTCGCGAAGGACTACGCCGATCGCCTGCAAGTCGCGAAGATCAATGTCGACGAGCATCAGTCCACGCCGGTCAAGTTTGGCGTGCGCGGCATCCCCACATTGATCCTGTTCAAGAACGGCGCCGTTGCCGCTCAGAAGGTCGGAGCTCTGTCGAAGTCGCAACTCACCGCGTTCCTCGACGGCAACCTGTAAAGCAAGCAGTACGCCGCGGCGCTCGCGGGTCCATCGCGCGCCGCAGGCAGTTGGAGAATCGGGCGCATCGGGTGAGCAAACCACCGCGCCCGCCGGTCAAGCGTGTTGTCAGCTGGCAACACGCTTTGCAACAAAGATGCCACGCTGCCGCACTGGCTTAGATTGGCGTGTGCTATGCTAGAATCCACAAAACGTCGAAAAGACGTGTAAGTCTTTGAGCGGTTCCGCTCACCCCTCCTCCCAGATTTCATTTCGTCGCACCTTCTCCTGCGGGTTCTCCGTATGCATTTATCCGAGCTTAAGACTCTGCACGTGTCCCAATTGATCGAGATGGCCAATGGCCTCGAGATCGAAAGCGCGAACCGCCTGCGCAAGCAGGAATTGATGTTCGCCATTCTAAAAAAACGAGCCAAAGCGGGCGACACGATCTTCGGCGACGGCACCCTCGAAGTGCTGCCGGACGGTTTCGGCTTCCTGCGTTCGCCGGAAACCTCCTACCTCGCCAGCACGGATGACATCTACATCAGCCCGTCGCAAATCCGCCGCTTCAATCTGCATACGGGCGACACGATCGAAGGCGAAGTGCGCACGCCGAAAGACGGCGAGCGCTATTTCGCGCTGGTGAAGGTGGACAAGGTCAACGGCCAGCCGCCGGAGGCCTCGAAGCACAAGATCATGTTCGAAAACCTGACGCCGCTGCACCCGAACAAGGTGCTGCTGCTCGAACGTGAAATGCGTGGCGAAGAGAACGTGACCGGCCGCATCATCGACATGATCGCGCCGATCGGCAAGGGCCAGCGCGGCCTGCTCGTCGCGTCGCCGAAGTCGGGCAAGACCGTGATGCTTCAGCACATCGCGCACGCGATCAAGCAGAACCATCCCGACGTCGTGCTGTTCGTGCTGCTGATCGACGAGCGTCCGGAGGAAGTGACGGAAATGCAGCGTTCGGTGGCCGGCGAAGTGATCGCCTCAACGTTCGACGAACCCGCCGCGCGTCACGTGCAGGTCGCCGAAATGGTGATCGAGAAGGCCAAGCGCCTCGTCGAAATGAAGAACGACGTCGTGATTCTGCTCGACTCGATCACGCGTCTCGCGCGCGCTTACAACACGGTGGTACCGGCCTCGGGCAAGGTGCTGACGGGTGGTGTCGACGCGAACGCGCTGCAGCGCCCGAAGCGGTTCTTCGGCGCGGCGCGCAACATCGAGGAAGGCGGATCGCTGACCATCATCGGCACGGCGCTGATCGAAACCGGCAGCCGCATGGATGATGTGATCTACGAAGAGTTCAAGGGCACCGGCAACATGGAAGTGCACCTCGAGCGCCGTCTCGCCGAGAAGCGCGTCTACCCGTCAATCAACCTGAACAAGTCGGGCACGCGCCGCGAAGAGCTGCTGATCAAGCCCGAAGCGCTGCAGAAGATCTGGGTACTGCGCAAGTTCATTCACGACATGGACGAAGTCGAGTCGATGGAATTCCTGCTCGACAAGATCCGCCAGACGAAGAGCAATTCCGAGTTCTTCGACATGATGCGTCGTGGCGGCGGCAGCTAACGCGCGACGTTCGTGCTGGCCGTATTAGTCGGCAACTGCAACGCATGAAAAACCGCTCGCAAACTGCGAGCGGTTTTTTTTCGTCCATCGTTCGCAGAGACAATGCGCCGCCTCAACATCAGCGTGAACGTACACGCGGTTTCTCGGAGGGGCCTCGGCTATCCCGTCGAGAACACCGGGCGGCTCGTCGGCGCCACGTCGCTGATTTCGGCGAGCGCGCTGTTCGTCTATCTGCGTTTTGCGAAGCTGCTGCCGCGCAAGAAGTGGATCATCGTGCCGGGCTTCGGGGTGGCCGCGTTCGCCGCCGGGTGGATCACACGCATGTCACCGGACGTCGGCGAGGCGGCGCTCGCCCTGCCGCCGCTGCTGCTGCGGGGCCTGCTGTTGCTGTTCATCGTGCCGCCGGTCGCGAATCTGACGTGCCGCATCTTCTTGATCGAGGAGGAGTTCACGCACGGCTACCGGCTGAAAAACATCGTCCGGCAGTTGACCATCTCCTTCGCGACCGCCTCGGTGATCATCGTCGAGCAGCACCGGCTCGCGCTGCATCAAAGTCGCCTCGCGGAGTCCGTGAATCCGTACAATCCGGTCTACCAGAACACGCTCGCGACGCTGGCGCGCGGCTCCGCCGCCGGTCATGCGGCGAGCGAAGCGCACGCGCTCGCGATCGCGTCGATCAGCCGGTCGATTGGGCAGCAGGCCAGTTTGCTCGCGTCGCTCGACGGTTTCTATTTTCTGATCGGCGTCGCGATATGCGGCGGCCCGTTCGCCGCGTGGCAAAAACAGATCGACTGAAGGTGGGCTCCAAGCATGCTGTCGAAACTCACGAACTGGCTGGGCGCACGGCGTCGCGAGCGCGCGCTGCGCGACTACGCGATCGACGATTCCTTGTGGCAGACGATACTCGCCGGCCTACCCTTTCTCACGCATCTGGAAGCGCCGGATCTCGCGCGGCTGCGCGAGATGACGACTCTCTTCCTCGCGCAGAAGGAGTTCTCGACCGCGCACGAGCTCGAGCTGACCGATGCGATGACGGTCGGCATCGCCGCGCAGGCGTGCCTGCCGGTGCTGAACCTGAGCCTCGATCTGTATCGCGGCTGGGTCGGCGTGATCGTCTATCCGGGCGAGTTCGTGATCCGCAAGACCGTTGAAGACGAAGATGGCGTCGTGCACGAGATCGAACACGACGCCAGCGGCGAGGCGTGGGAAGGCGGCCCGGTGGTGCTGTCATGGGAAGACGCGCAGATGACCGATGGCAGCGACGCATACAACGTCGTGATCCACGAGTTCGCGCACAAGATCGACATGCTCAACGGCGAAGCGGATGGCCACCCGCCGCTGATGCGCCGCTGGCACGCGCCGCTCGATGCGCAGGCATGGGCCGATGTGTTCGACCATGCATACGATCACTTCTGTGCGAAAGTCGACGCGGTGCCCGAGCGACGCTGGGCGCGTTTCGAACGCGAGTCGCTGATCGATCCGTATGCGGCGGACCATCCGTCGGAATTTTTTGCCGTATGCAGCGAGGCGCTGTTCGTGCGGCCCCAAGCGTTCGAGGCGGAGTATCCGGAACTGTACCGACTGCTCGCGCGCTACTACCGGCAAGATCCAGCGCGCGTCGGTTTGACGTTCACGCCCATTTGAGACGCCGCGAATGTGGGCGCCGCTTGCGCCGCAATAGAATCCGCTGGCAGAAAAATCGCCAAGCGACTGATTTTCTGGCATAATCGCGGTTTTTCGACCGTAGGCAAGTGGCTCGCGCCTGAAGGCAGTCCCATTCGAGGCTGCACGCGGGTTGGCTACCGCCAGATTAAAGGAAAGACCATGAAAGAAGGCATTCACCCGAATTACCGCGAAGTCCTGTTCGTCGACATGTCGAACGACTTCAGGTTCGTGACGCGCTCGACCATCCAGACGCGCGAAACCGCGGAATTCAACGGCAAGACCTACCCGCTCGCGAAGATCGAAGTGTCGTCGGAATCACATCCGTTCTACACCGGCCAGCAAAAGATCATGGACACGGCCGGCCGCGTCGAGAAGTTCAACAAGAAGTTCGGCGCACGTGCTTCGGGCAAGGCAGTAAAGTAATACCGCAACGTTGCCGGCTGCCGGCCGGCAACGGAGCAAACAGAAAGGGCAGCGCGAGCTGCCCTTTTTTGTCGCCTGCGCTTGTGCGCCCGCTGGGTCGCACGCCGCGCGAAGCCTTCAGCCGGAAGTAGCACGCCGCGCTTTCGCGACACTGTGTTACAGCTTGTCCGTTGACGTTGCCGGGCGTTACCGGCCGTGACGTGCATCGCACGGCACGACTACAATGCCGGATGCTCGAAACGGGCCCTCGCGCCCTGACCTGCCGGGCCGCTCCGGCTGCATCGTTTATCCAGACTCCACACACCGCATGAGACCTGTCGTTCGCCTCACTGCCTCTGCGACCAGTGCGTTGCCGCGCTGGCTGCTGCTGGCCATCTGTATCGTCTACGCCTCGTTCGGCCTGTTCGGCCGCGATCCGTGGAAGAACGAGGACGCAGCCGGCTTTGGTGTGATGTGGACGATGGCGAACGGCGGCGCGCACGACTGGCTACTGCCAAATCTGGTCGGCAAATATCTGACCGAGGACGGCCCGCTCGGCTACTGGCTCGGCGCGAGCGCGATCCGCGTCCTCGCACCGTGGGTCGACGCGAGCAACGCGTCGCGCGTGTTCACGGGCCTGCTGTTCTGCGCGGGCTGTGCGTTCGTCTGGTACGCGGCGTATCTGCTCGGCCGGCGTGCCGAAGTGCAGCCATTCAAATATGCGTTCGGCGGCGAGCCGGAACCGCGCGACTATGGCCGCACGCTCGCCGATGGCGCACTGCTGATCCTGCTCGCGTGCTTCGGCCTCGCCGAGCGCGGTCACGAGACCACGCCGCAGCTCGCGCAGTTCGTCTGCATCGCGATGCTCGTGTACGGCCTCGTGCGCATGATCGACAAGCCGATTCAGGGCGCGCTGATCTGGGGTCTCGCGATCGGCCTCGTCACACTCGCGAGCAGCCCGGTGCTGGTCGGCGCGCTGCTGCTCGGCACGCTCGCGATGACACTGATCGTACGCGAAACGCGATCGCGCTGGCTGCTGCTCGCGGGTCTGCCCGTGGCGCTCGTGCTCGCGGTGTCGTGGCCGATCATCGCGCTCTCCGCGTTCCCGGACGACGCTGTCTGGTATCTGAACCAGTGGCTGCACGTGAGCCTGAGTTCGTTCGCGGGCCCGCCCGGCTCGGTCGCCGCGTATGCGCTGAAAAACCTGCCGCTCTTCACGTGGCCCGCCTGGCCGCTCGCGCTGTGGTCGTGGTTCAGCTGGCAGGGACTGCGGCGCGCGCCGCACGTGGCGATTCCGCTGTCGGTGATCGGGCCGCTGTTCGTGCTCGTCGTGCTGCAAAGCCATCAGTCGAACCGACTCTACATGCTGCTGCTGCCGCCGCTCGCGGTGCTCGCCACTTTCGCGCTGCCGACGCTCAAGCGCGGCGCGATCAACGCGATCGACTGGTTCGCGCTGCTGAGCTTCACGATCCTCGGCAGCTTCGTATGGCTCGTGTATGTGGCAGGCCTGACCGGCTTCCCGCATCCGCTCGCGCGCAATCTCGCGCGACTCGCGCCCGGCTTCGTGCCGCAGTTCAAGATTCTGTCGTTCGTGTGCGCGGTCGCGGTGACCGTGTGCTGGTTCCTGCTGGTGCGCTGGCGCCTCGCGCGTCATCCGAAGGTGCTGTGGCGCAGCGTCGTGCTGTCGAGCGCCGGCACCACGCTGATGTGGGTGTTGCTGATGACGCTGTGGCTGCCGGTCGTCAACTACAGCCGGACCTATCGCGACGTCGCGCAGCAGATCGCCGCCCATTTGCCCGATGACTACACGTGCATCGCGCCGGTCCGTCTCGGCAATGCGCAGATCGCGACATTCGCGTATTTCGGCGACATGCATTTCTCGTTCGACCAGGACTGCGACGTAATCCTGCGTCAGGACTCGCAGGACTACGGCAACCCGAGCGCGATGCCCGACTACATCTGGAAGCTCGTGTGGGAAGGCCGCCGCGCCGCCGACCGCGACGAGCGCTTCCGCCTGTACGTGCGCATCGACCGTCCCAAGCCGCCGCCCGGCAAGCGCCGCAACTGGCACAAGAAGCGCGACTGACCATGTTCGCCGACGTACGGAAGATCGCCGCGCTCGCGTGGCCCGTATTGATCGGCCAGTTGGCCATCATCGCGTTCGGCGTGATCGACACGGCGATGGTCGGGCGCTACTCGGCCGTCGATCTGGCCGCGCTCGGCCTCGGCTCGTCGATCTACGTCTCGGTCTATATCGGCCTGACCGGCATCCTGACCGCGCTGCAGCCGATCACCGCGCAGCTGTACGGCGCGCGTCGCTACGGCGAGATCGGCGAAGAGGTCCGCCAGTCATGGTGGCTTGCCGCCGCGCTGACCGTGATCGGCTTTCTGATCCTGTTCTTCCCCGGACCGCTGCTGGCGTTGTCGCGGGTTCCCGACGCGCTGCACGAGCGCACGCTCGCGTACCTGCGGATTCTCGCGTTCGGGCTGCCCGCCGGCCTCGCCTTCCGGGTCTACGGCTCCGTTGCCAACGCGCTCGCCAAACCGCGGCTCGTGATGTTCCTGCAGATCGCCGCGCTGCTGCTGAAAATTCCGCTCAATACCTGGTTCATTTTCGGCGGCCTCGGCGTGCCCGCGCTGGGCGGTCCGGGCTGCGCGCTCGCGAGCACGCTGCTCAACTGGGCACTCGCGGCGCTCGGCATGCTGCTGCTCGCGCGCGTCGACGATTTCAAGGCACTCGGCATCTTCACGCACTTCTGCTGGCCGGTCTGGAAGCGCCAGGCCGCGCAACTGCGGCTCGGTATTCCAATGGGGCTGTCGTATCTGATCGAGGTCACGTCGTACACCTTCATGGCGCTTTTCATCGCGCGTTTCGGCACGACGACACTCGCCGGGCACCAGATCGCCGGCAACGTCGGCGCGGTGCTCTATATGACGCCACTGTCGATCGGCATCGCGTCGTCGACGCTGGTCGCGCAGGCGCTCGGCGCGCATCGGCCGCAGGCGGCGCGCACGCTGTCGCGTCACGGCATCGCGATGGCGGTTGCGATCGCGTGCTGCTATGGCGCGCTCGTGCTCGCGCTGCGGCCGTATATCGTCGACGGCTATACGACGAACGCGCAGGTCGCGGCGAAGGCGTTACCGCTGGTGCTGATCGTCGCCTGCTACCACCTGTTCGACGCGTTGCAGATCTCGACCGCGTTCGTGCTGCGCGCCTACAAGGTCGCGGTCGTGCCGACCATCATCTATGCGGTGGCGCTGTGGGGAGTCGGGCTCGGCGGCGGCTATGCGCTCGGCTTCGATACGACCGGCCTCACGCCGCCCTGGCTGACCGGCGCGCGCGGCTTCTGGGTCGCGAATACCGCAAGTCTCGCGATTGCCGGGCTCGGCTTGCTCGTGTACTGGCGAATCGTGAGCCAGCGCTATTTGCGCGAGGCTGCGGCGGCGCTGGTTGATTCGGCTGTTTGAGGGGATGGAGGGTTGGGAAGGCCACGAATAGCACCGACCGGACCGTCAGTTGCGCCCAAGCCGGGGTGAGAGACGACCTGTTCTGCATCCGCCTTTCCTTCCCCACGCAGCTCAGCCCGCTCACGCCGCGTATGCGGCCTGCCCTGCCCGATCCTTGGCCTCGAAAATTTCCCGCGCCGCGAACAGCGCATTGAGCGCGGCCGGAAAGCCCGCATAAAGCGCCATCTGCATGAACACCTCGACGATCTGCTCGCGCGTGCAGCCGACGTTCAGCGCCGCCTCGATATGTACCTTCAGCTGCGGCTGCGCGCAGCCGAGGGTCGCGAGCGACGCGATCGTCGCAATCTCACGCGTGCGCAGATCGAGCTGCGGCCGGCTGTAGATGTCGCCGAAGCCGAATTCAATCAACAGGCGTCCGAATTCCGGCGCGACGGGCGCGAGCGCGGCGATTACCTGCTCGCCCGCCGAACCGTCGATTTCCCTGAGCTTGTCCCAGCCCCGCGCGTAGCGGTCGTTGTGTGCGTAGTCCATTGCGAGTCCTTATCGGGGTGTGAGGGCGACGAGGCTTCGTCGTCCTGTCGTGCCGGATCGGGCTCAAGCGCGCCGCTCGTGGCCGCCTCGTAGTACGCGATCTTGTCGTCGATCGCGCCGAGGTTGCTCTGCAGATCGGCGATCCGCGCGAGCAGCGCGGTGCGATGCGCAACCAGCAGGTCGCGGCGTGCGCGCATCGTCGGATGGCCTTGCGCGCGCAGCGCGGCGATCTGCTGCATGCCGGAGATCGACATGCCCGTTGCCTTCAGACGCATCACGAAGCGCAACCAGTCGAGATCGGCCGGCGAGTACAGCCGGTGCCCCGTCTGCGTGCGTCCGACCGGCCGGATCAGGCCGGCCTGTTCGTAATAGCGCAGCGTGTGCGTGGACACGCCGATCGTTCCGGCGACCTGACCGATGGTGAGCGCGGTTGAGTGTTTCGACATGACGGACTCAGGTTAGGACTTCGAGTGCACTCTAAGTCAAGCGTCGGACGCTGTCATTCCTTTGCGTTGCTCATTCTTTATCGCAGACGAGTTATCGCGATCGATATCGACCGATAAATTCACCGGCACTGCATGCCGCTAAAAGCTTTAAATATTGTGTGGTGGATTTACTTGTCATCAATCGATCGGTATAAATCGTCCGCTATCTCAAATCGGGCCTGCGATTTGTCCTATGCTTAAACGCAGCGCCCGCTGACAGGATAGGTCGTCCGTTCCCGGCTAACTTTTTGCCCTCAATGGAGTGCTTGCCATGCTGAAGAAGCTTTTCATGCTTTGCGTCGCTGTGGCTTTGTCGCTGTCGGCCGGATTTGCCGCGGCCGTGGAAGTGAATACCGCCGATCAGGCCGCGCTCGAATCGGTCAAGGGCATCGGCCCCGTGCATGCGAAAGCGATTGTCGACGAACGCGCCAAAAACGGCCCGTTCAAGAACGCCGACGATCTCGCCGCGCGCGTGAAGGGCATCGGCCAGAAATCGGTCGAGAACCTCGAAGCGGCCGGACTGACGATCAACGGCTCGTCGGCACCGCCGACCGGCGCGAAGACGTCCACCAAGCCGGCCACGAAGACCACACCGGCGGCTCCCGCGGCAACCACCGCCGCCGCGCCCGCTGCCACGACGGCAGCGCCGGCCGCGGCTGCCCCCGCCTCGGCCGCGAAGCCGTCGAAGTCGAAGAAGAAGGACAAGGCCGCAGCATCCGAAGCGGCAGCCGCTTCGGCTCCGGCCGTCGCGGCTAGCGCACCGGCCGACGCGTCCGGCACCAAGGCTTCGAAGAAGAAAGCGAAGAAGAGCAAGGCGGCATCCGCCGCGGCTGCGTCCGGCGCTTGAGCCCGGCGGGGCTGCCGCCCTTGCGTTTCACCGCGACGCGCAACCGCGCGTCGACGTCACCCGCCCGGCCGTCATACGCGCCGGCATTGAAGAGAGACCGTCATGAGCCTACTCGACACCATCGGTTCCCTGCTTGGCAAATCGCCAGAAGGCGGCGGCCAGCAAGCGCTGATCGCCGCCGCGCTCGAATTCGTCAACAACCAGCCTGGTGGCCTGAACGGCCTGATCCAGCGCTTCCAGGAAAAAGGCCTCGGCGACGTCGTGTCGTCGTGGGTCGGCAATGGAGAAAACCAGCCGATCGCACCCGACGCGCTGCATAACGTGCTGGGCTCGGAAGCCGTGACCGGTCTCGCCGCCAAGGCCGGCGTCCAGCCGGATCAGGTGACGGGTCTGCTGTCGCAGATCCTGCCGCACGTCGTCAACGCGGCCACGCCGGAAGGCGAAGTGCCGGCCGATGGCAAGCTGAACGCGACCACGGTGCTCGGCGCGCTCGGCGGCCTGTCGGCGCTGCTCGGCAACAAGGGCAACGCTTAAGCACGCTGTGCGCCATGCGCTGGCGGCTTGCAGAGACCTTCGCTCCACGGTGATGCCACCGGTTTGAAATCGGCGGGCAAAAGAAAACCGGCAACGAAGTCACCTTCGTTGCCGGTTTCTTAACGTTGGCGGGAACGACTCGCCTGCCGTCGTCCCTTAACATCATCAAGCCATCGCCTTCAGTGCACGACGCGCTCGAACAGCAGCTTGCCGTCGTCCACTTCGACCGGAATTACATCCTTCGGACCGAACTTGCCGGCCAGAATCAGCTTCGCGATCGGGTTCTCGATCTCCTGCTGGATCGCGCGCTTCAGCGGCCGCGCACCGAACAGCGGGTCGTAGCCGACCTTGCCGATGTGCTCGAGCGCCGCGTCCGATACCACCAGCTGCATGTCGAGCTTCGCGAGCCGCTCGTGCAGACGCTGCAGCTGGATCCGCGCGATCGACTGGATGTTCGAGCGATCGAGCGCATGGAACACGACGACGTCGTCGATCCGGTTCAGGAACTCGGGCCGGAAGTGCAGCTTCACCTCTTCCCACACAGCGTCCTTCACGGCTTCCTGCGGCTCGCCGACCATCGCCTGGATGACCTGCGAACCAAGGTTCGAGGTCATCACGATCACCGTGTTCTTGAAGTCGACGGTGCGGCCCTGGCCATCGGTCATGCGGCCGTCGTCGAGCACCTGCAGCAGCACGTTGAACACGTCCGGATGCGCCTTCTCGATTTCGTCGAGCAGGATCACGCTATACGGCTTGCGGCGCACGGCCTCGGTCAGATAACCGCCCTCCTCGTAGCCGACGTAACCCGGCGGCGCGCCGATCAGACGCGCGACGCTGTGCTTCTCCATGAACTCGCTCATGTCGATACGGATGAGATGCTCTTCCGAATCGAACAGGAACGACGCCAACGCCTTGCACAGCTCGGTCTTGCCGACGCCGGTCGGCCCGAGGAACAGGAACGAGCCATACGGACGGTTCGGGTCCGACAGACCCGCGCGCGAGCGGCGAATCGCATCGGCGACCGCGCTGATCGCCTCGTCCTGGCCGACCACGCGCTCATGCAGCTTCGACTCGATCTGCAGCAGCTTTTCGCGCTCGCCCTGCATCATGCGCGACACCGGAATGCCGGTGGCCCGCGACACGACCTCGGCGATTTCTTCCGCGCCGACCTGCGTGCGCAACAGACGCGGACGCTTCGGACTGTTCTGCTCCTCGGCCTCGGCGCGCGTGACTTCCTTCAGCTGCGCCTCGAGACCCGGCAGCTTGCCGTACTGCAACTCGGCCACCTTCTCGAGCTTGCCCTCACGCTGCAGACGCACGATTTCCGCACGCGTCTTCTCGATCTCTTCCTTCAGCTGCGCGCTGCCCTGCACCGCCGCTTTTTCCGCGGTCCAGATTTCATCGAGGTCCGAATATTCGCGGTTGAGCCGCTCGATTTCCTCTTCGATCAGTTGCAGACGCTTCTGCGACGCTTCGTCCTTCTCCTTCTTCACTGCTTCGCGTTCGATCTTCAACTGGATCAGACGACGGTCGAGCCGATCCATCTCCTCCGGCTTCGAGTCGATTTCCATCTTGATCTTCGACGCGGCTTCGTCGATCAGATCGATCGCCTTGTCGGGCAGGAAGCGGTCCGTGATGTAACGATGTGACAGCTCGGCGGCCGCGACGATCGCCGGGTCGGTGATGTCGACGCCGTGGTGCAGCTCATAGCGCTCCTGCAGACCGCGCAGGATCGCGATGGTCGCCTCGACCGACGGCTCGTCCACCAGCACCTTCTGGAAACGGCGCTCGAGCGCGGCATCCTTTTCGATGTACTTGCGGTATTCGTCGAGCGTGGTCGCGCCGACGCAATGCAGCTCGCCGCGCGAGAGCGCCGGCTTCAGCATGTTGCCCGCGTCCATCGCGCCTTCGGCCTTGCCGGCGCCGACCATCGTGTGAATCTCGTCGATGAAGACGATGGTTTGCCCTTCGTCCTTCGCGATGTCGTTGAGCACCGCCTTCAGGCGCTCCTCGAACTCGCCGCGATACTTGGCGCCCGCGAGCAGCGCGGCCATGTCGAGCGACAGCACGCGCTTGTTCTTCAGCGTTTCCGGCACCTCGCCGTTGACGATGCGCTGCGCGAGCCCCTCGACGATCGCGGTCTTGCCGACGCCCGGCTCGCCGATCAGCACCGGGTTGTTCTTGGTGCGGCGCTGCAGGATCTGAATGGAACGGCGGATTTCGTCGTCGCGGCCGATCACGGGGTCGAGCTTGCCTGCGCGGGCGCGCTCGGTCAGGTCGATCGTGTATTTCTTCAGCGCTTCGCGCTGGCTTTCGGCGTCCTGGCTATGCACCTGCGAGCCGCCGCGCACCGCGGCGATCGCGGTTTCGAGCGCCTTGCGCGACAACCCATGCTCGCGCGCGAGACGGCCGGCCTCGCCTTTGTCGTCGGCGACCGCGAGCAGGAACATTTCGCTCGCGACAAACGTGTCGTTGAGCTTCTGCGCCTCCTTGTCGGCCTGGTTCAACAGACCGGTCAGTTCGCGGCCGATCTGCACGTTGCCATCGGTGCCTTGCACTTGGGGCAGCCGCGTGACCGCGTCGTTCAGTGCGGTTTGTAGAGGTTGTACATGCACGCCGGCGCGCGACAGCAGCGAGCGAGCGGAGCCGTCCTGCTGCGCGACGAGTGCCGCGAGCACGTGGACGGGTTCGATGTACTGATTGTCGTGGCCAACCGCCAGACTCTGGGCGTCCGCGAGCGCTTCCTGGAATTTAGTGGTGAGTTTGTCGATTCTCATCAAGAGACCTCCAATTTCGATTACCACCAAAATGAGGCGTTTTATTAGGGTTTCAAGCGCTTTTTTGGCCTCGGTCGCAACTATTTAACATTTGAGCGCAAGAACTGCCGCGATCCTTCCCCAGTGGCGCGGCCGGGCGGGTTTGCGCACCCGGGAGCCGGCCGGATGTTCTAGTTCTTGTGGCCCAGCGTCGCCGGACTGCCGCCGCGCGTGCTATCCGATACCACCGTAATCGGCAGCGGCACCATCTGAATCGTGGAGCCTAACCCGAGCAACGCCGCGAGCGGACTTTTCGGTTGCGCGACTTCGCCGATCGTAAAACGATCGAGCTCGGCGAGAAAAGCGAGGTTCGCCGCCTGCAACGCGCCACGCAGCCGGCACTGCGTCGTGATGACGCAAGGCCGCTGTTGGCCCTGCCGGTCCGGCAGACAGCCGACCAGCGCAAAGTCGCTTTCCGTGACCCGCACCACGTCGCCGACGCTCAGCGATAGCGATTGCGCGCCAAGCCGCAAGCCGCCGTTGCGGCCGCGCACGGTTTCGACCCAGCCGAGCTCGCCCAGCTGCTGCACGACCTTCATCAGATGGTTCTTCGAGATGCCGTAGGCTTGCGAAATGTCCTGGATCGTCGATAATCCGTCGCCCCGCACCGCGAGGTACAGCAGCACGCGCAGCGCGTAATCCGTATAGTCGGTAAGTCTCATAGGTCCCGGTATAGCTTGAAAGGCTGCGAGCAAGCGCCTTGAACGTCCCGATAACCGCGTCGAGGCAAGGGTTGCCGGGAACGAACGCTACGCCCTAGCATGACTGGCTGGCATGACTGGCCGGCGGGCGTCGTTCCCCGAATCGCGCTGCAATACTGTTTCGGATAGCAATAGTAGCTTTTTCCGCATCAACCGTTTGTTAGAAAAACGGGGGGGTCAAGGTTCAGTTCAGCCGTCATCGGCAACCGCAATTTTCTGGAATCCGCATGAATCCGTCTTTCCCCGCCGCGCCGCCGGTCGAACGCGCGGCCGAACCCACCGACGCCAATATCCGCGACCTCGTCTATGGCTTTTACGATCGCGTGCGTGCCGACCCGCTGCTCGGTCCGGTCTTCGACGCGAAGCTCGCGGGCCGCTGGGACGACCATCTGCCGAAGATGTGCGCATTCTGGAGCAGCCTCGTGCTCGGCGCGAAGCAGTATCGCGGCAACGTGCAGCAGGCGCATCAGCCGCTCGAAGGCATCGAGCCGCAGCATTTCAGCCGCTGGCTGTATCTGTTCCTCGATACGGTCGAATCGCGCTATCAGCCGGCCGCGGCGGTCCGTTTCATGGAGCCGGCGCTGCGGATCGCGCAGAGTCTGCAACTGAGCCGTTTCGGCTGGGATTACAAGATCCCGCCGGAGCAGCAGGCGCTGCTCGAGCGGGTGGCGCCGAAGCGTCGGCCGCGAGATGGCGACGTTGACGACGATGGCGAGCATCCGTCGCGGCCGGCTGGGGAGCCGTTCCCGGTGCCGATCATCGGACGCTCGCGGGACGAGTGAACGTCGGCCGGCGCCGACGCCCCTCACACAAAGACGCCGCGTGCGCCGTCGCAACTCCGCGGCCCGCGACTCGTTTACTCCGGAGTCCGATTTCCCGATTCGATTCCCCAGCGCGCGAGCGCGGCATCGTCGGTCACGCGCGCGTCGACCCAGCGCTCGCCCGCGTCGGTTTTCTCCTTCTTCCAGAATGGCGCTTCGGTCTTCAGATAGTCCATTACGAATTCACACGACGCAAACGCGTCGCCGCGATGCGCGGCCGTCGTCGCAACGAGCACGATCTGATCGAGCGGATACAGCTTGCCGACGCGATGCACGATCAGCACCTCGATGCCCGGCCAGCGTTCACGCGCACGCTCGACGATCGCCTCGAGCGACTTCTCCGTCATGCCCGGATAATGCTCGAGCTCCATCGTCTCGACCGCGCTGCCCTCGTTGAGATCGCGCACGGTGCCGACGAAGCACGCGAGCGCGCCGATCCTCGGATTGCGCGCGCGCAGCGCGGCCACCTCGGCGCTGAGGTCGAAGTCTTCGGTCTGGACGCGAACGGGCATGGACGGCTCCTGAGGGCTTTTGTCGCGGGCGTGAACGTGATGTGCGAGAGCGCGGTTCAGCCGCCGGTGACGGGCGGAAAGAACGCGACCTCGCAGCCCTCGGTGATGCGGGTGCTCGCGCCGGTCATCACGTGGTTGCAGGCCATGCGCAGCGCGCGGCCTTCGGCGAGCGTCTCGGCCCAGATGCCGCCACGCACGCGCAGCCACGCGCGCACATCGCCGACGGTCGCGATGCCGTCGGGCACCTCGACGCTTTCGTCGGACGTATTGAGCGCTTCACGCACGCTCGCAAAATATCGGAGTTCAATCTTCATCGGGATACCGCCGGTCTACGCCGCGCATGCCGCGCACGACCGGCCTCAGTTCAACAGTTCGGAAAACGGAATGAAGCGCACGGTTTCGCCGGCGCTGATCGCGTGGTTCGGCGGATTGTCGATCAGACCGTCACCCCACACGGTCGACGTCAACACGGCCGAACTCTGATTGGCAAACAGATCGAGCCCTCCCGCCACGTTGACGCGCGCGCGCAGGAACTCGTTGCGGCGATCGGCCTTGCCCTGCGTGAAGTCCGCGCGCAGCGACAGCGCGCGCGGCGCGACCGCCTGCACGCCGGCCAGCCGCAGTACGAACGGACGCACGAACAGCAGGAACGTCACGAAGCTCGACACCGGATTGCCGGGCAGGCCGATGAAAAACGTTTCGGCCGGCTCGCCCCCATTTGCACCACCCGCACCACCCGCACCACGCCGCACCGCGCCGAACGCGAGCGGCTTGCCCGGCTTCATGGCGATCTGCCACATCGACAGACGCCCTTCGGCCTCCACCGCCGGCTTCACGTGATCCTCCTCGCCGACCGACACGCCGCCGCAGGTGAGAATCAGATCGTGCGCCTCGGCGGCTTCGCGCAGCGTCGCGCGGGTCGCGTCGAGTTGATCGGCGACGATGCCATAGTCGGTCACGTCGCAGCCGAGCTTCTCGAGCAGGCCGCGCAGCGTGAATCGATTCGAGTTGTAGATCGCGCCGGGCTTCAGCGGCTCACCGGGCATCGTCAGTTCGTCGCCGGTGAAGAATACGGCGACCTTCACGCGCCGGCGCACCTCGAGCCGCGCGCATCCGACCGACGCGGCAAGCCCCAACGCCTGCGGCGTGAGCCGCGTGCCGGCCGGCAGGATCACCGAGCCCGCGCGAATATCGGCGCCCTGTGCGGTGATCCACTCGCCCGCCTGCGGACGATGCACGATCGTCACCTCGTCGCCAGCCGCCTCGGTCTGCTCCTGCATCACGACCGCGTCCGCGCCGGCGGGCACCGTCGCGCCGGTGAAGATGCGTGCCGCGCTGTTGGGCGCGAGCGGCGTCGGCGCATGGCCGGCCGGAATGCGTTGCGAGACCGGCAGGCGGCTACCGTGCGCGAGATCGGCGATGCGGACCGCGTAGCCGTCCATCGCGCTCGTGTTCATCGGCGGCACGTCGAGCGGCGACGTCACGTCGGTGGCGAGCACGCGATTCAGCGCGTCGAGCGTCGGCAGCGTTTCGATACCGTCGAGCGCGCGCGCGGCGTCGAGCAGGATCGCCAGCGCATCGGCAGTGGCGAGCATCGGGGCGCGGGGCGTGGGTGTGGACATCTGGAGGGTGGAAGCCGCAGGTTAAAAGAACATTGTAGCGGCCGATGCCGTTAGCCTGGGCGGCCGGGCGTTATGGGGAGCTTTTGGTGTTTTTCGATGCGTGGCCGCGGAAGTGCGGCCAGCGTTTTCTCGTAGTGCGGGCGTGGGCGTCGATCAACGTGAAGCGACGCGGCCCGCTCGCCCTTATTCGCCGGTATTCGCGACGATGAAGTCCTTCACCCGCTGCGCATCCGCGGGCACGACCTCGAAGCGCTGCGGCAGCGACTCGAGCCCCGAGAACGCCGCCGGCCGCTCCGGCTCGCGCAGCAGCGCCTCGCGGATCGTCTCGCCGAACTTGATCGGCTGCGCGGTCTCGAGCACGATCATCGGAATGCCGGGCTGCAGATGCTCGCGCGCGACCTTCACGCCGTCGGCCGTGTGCGTGTCGATCATCGTGTCGTAACGCTGGAACACGTCGCGGATCGTGTCGACGCGGGTGTCGTGGCTGCTGCTGCCCGACACGAAACCGAACTCCCTTACGCGCGCGAAGTCGCCACTGGCCGCGAGATCGAAACCGCCCTTCTCCTCGACGTCGCGGAACAATTGCAGCACGCGCGCCGGATCGCGGCCGAGCAGGTCGTACACGAAGCGCTCGAAGTTCGATGCCTTCGAGATGTCCATGCTCGGGCTGCTCGTGTGATACGTCTCGGCCGCCTTGCGTACGCGGTAAATACCAGTGCGGAAGAACTCGTCGAGCACGTCGTTCTCGTTGGTCGCGACGACGAGCTTCTCGATCGGCAGACCCATCATGCGCGCGATATGACCCGCGCACACGTTGCCGAAGTTGCCCGACGGCACCGTGAACGACACGCGCTCGGCGTTCGACTTCGTCGCGGCAAAGTAGCCCTTGAAGTAATAGACAACCTGCGCGACGACCCGCGCCCAGTTGATCGAGTTGACCGTGCCGATCTTGTACTTCGCCTTGAACGCGTGATCGTTCGACACCGCCTTCACGATGTCCTGCGCGTCGTCGAACACGCCTTGCACCGCGAGGTTAAAGATGTTCGGGTCTTGCAGGCTGTACATCTGCGCGGTCTGGAACGCGCTCATCTTTTTGTGCGGCGACAGCATGAACACGCGGATGCCCTTCTTGCCGCGCATCGCGTATTCAGCGGCGCTGCCGGTGTCGCCCGACGTCGCGCCGAGAATGTTCAGCGTTTCGCCATGCTTCGCGAGCGCGTACTCGAACAGGTTGCCGATCAGCTGCATTGCCATGTCCTTGAACGCGAGCGTCGGACCGTTCGACAGTTCGAGCAGCGACAGCGGCGCGCCGTCTTCGACGCCGAGCGTCTTCAGCGGCGTGATCTGCGCGGCGCTTTCGTCGTCGCGCACGTTGCAGTAGGTCGCGGCCGTGTAGGTTTTGCGCGTCAGTGCGCGCAGGTCGTCGGCGGGAATGTCGTCGCAGAACTTCGACAGGATCTCGAAGGCGAGATCCGCGTACGGCAGCGTGCGCCAGCGCGTGAGTTCGTCCGGGGTGACGCGCGGATAGTCGGCCGGCAGATACAGGCCGCCGTCTTTCGCGAGACCGCCGAGCAGGATCTCGGAGAAGGTATGGCGCTCGCCGGCTCCGGCGCCGCGCGTGGAGAGGTAGTTCATAGTTCGGCCTAGTTCAGCGCTTCCATGCGCAGCTTCGTGACTTGCGAGACGACGGTCTCGAGCGCCTCGATCGACCTGATCGCGGCATTGACCTGCTTTTCGACCGTCTCGTGCGTGATCAGCAGAATGTCGGTTTCGCCCTTGCCGTTCGCGTCGACGAGCTCCGATTCCTTTTGCAGCAGCGCGTCGATCGAAATGCCGGTGTCCGCCAGAATGCGCGTGATGTCGGCGAGCACGCCGGTCACGTCGGCGACGCGCAGGCGCAGGTAGTAGCCGCACGTGACTTCTTCGATCGGCAGGATCGGGGTGTTCGACAGGCTGTCCGGCTGGAATGCCAGATGCGGCACGCGGTGCTCGGGGTCGGCCGTGTGCAGACGCGTCACGTCGACGAGATCGGCGACCACGGCGGAAGCCGTCGGCTCGGCGCCCGCGCCCTTGCCGTAGTACAGCGTCGTGCCGACCGCGTCGCCATGCACGACGACCGCGTTCATCGCGCCTTCCACATTCGCGAGCAGGCGCTTTTCCGGAATCAACGTGGGGTGCACGCGCAGCTCGATGCCCTTGTCGGTGCGTCGCGTGATGCCGAGCAGCTTGATGCGGTAGCCGAGCTCCTCGGCGTATTTGATGTCGATCGCGGCGAGCTTGCTGATGCCTTCGACGTACGCGCGGTCGAACTGCACCGGCACGCCGAACGCGATCGCACTCATGATCGTCGCTTTGTGCGCCGCGTCGACGCCCTCGATGTCGAAGGTCGGGTCGGCTTCCGCGTAGCCGAGCTCCTGCGCGGCCTTCAGCGCGGTCGCGAAATCGAGCCCGCGGTCACGCATCTCCGACAGGATGTAGTTCGTCGTGCCGTTGATGATGCCCGCGATGTACTGGATGCGGTTCGCCGTCAGCCCTTCGCGCAGTGCCTTGATGATCGGAATGCCACCCGCCACCGCCGACTCGAACGCGACCATCACGCCGTTCGCGCGCGCCGCCTCGAAAATCTCCGTGCCATGCACCGCGAGCAGCGCCTTGTTGGCGGTGACCACGTGCTTGCCGTTGTTGATCGCGCGCAGCACGAGGTCGCGCGCGATGCCGGTGCCGCCGATCATTTCCGCGACGATCGCGATCGAAGGATCGTCGACGACCGCGTTGAAGTCATCGGTCAGCGCCACGCTGCCGGCTTCGCCGCCGAGCGCCGCGGTCGCCTTGGCCGGGTTGCGCACGGCAATGCGCGCAATCTCGATGCCGCGACCCGCGCGACGTTTGATTTCTTCCTGATTGCGGCGCAGTACCGTGAAGGTCCCGCTGCCTACCGTGCCGAAGCCCAGCAGTCCAACTTTGATCGGTTCCATGCAGCGTGTGTTTCTAGTAGAGGTTTGAAAAGGGTGTCGGGGGTGGCACGAGCGGCGCGCCTCATTTGACACATCAGGCGCCACATCGTACGCGAGGCCGGCTCAGGCCGTGTGACGTTTGCGGTAGCCGTCGAGGAAGCGCGCGATCCGGTTGATCGAATCCGCGAGATCGTCGACGTTCGGCAGGAACACGACACGGAAGTGATCCGGCGTCTTCCAGTTGAAGCCAGTGCCCTGCACGAGCAGCACGCGCTCTTCGAGCAGCAGGTCGAGGATGAACTGCTGGTCGTTCTGGATCGGATACACCTTCGGGTCGAGGCGCGGGAACATGTACAGCGCCGCCTCGGGCTTCACGCAGCTCACGCCGGGGATCGCCGTCAGCATGTCGTAGGCGAGCTCGCGCTGCTTGTACAGGCGCCCGCCCGGCACGATCAGGTCGTTGATGCTCTGATAGCCGCCGAGCGCGGTCTGGATCGCGTACTGGCCGGGCACGTTCGGACACAGCCGCATCGACGCGAGGATGCCGAGCCCCTCCAGATAGTCTTTCGCGAGCCGGCGGTTCTCGCCGGTCAGGCCCGAAATGGCCATCCAGCCGGCGCGATAGCCGCACGAGCGGTAGCTCTTCGACAGGCTGTTGAACGTGACGGTCAGCACGTCTTCGGACAGCGACGCCAGCGACGTGTGCGTCTTGCCGTCGTAGACGATCTTGTCGTACACCTCGTCGGCGAAGATCACGAGGCCGTGCTGGCGCGCGATCTCGATCAGGCCGAGCAGCAGTTCGTCCGAGTACAGCGCGCCGGTCGGGTTGTTCGGGTTGATCACGACCAGCGCGCGCGTGTTCGGCGTGATTTTCGCGCGGATGTCATCGAGGTCGGGCATCCAGCTATTCGACTCGTCGCAGATGTAGTGCACCGGCGTGCCGCCCGCGAGGCTCACGCCGGCGGTCCACAGCGGGTAATCGGGCGCGGGCAGCAGCACTTCGTCGCCGTCGTTGATGAGGCCCTGGAGCGCCATCACGATCAGCTCGGACGCGCCGTTGCCGATGTAGACGTCGTCCAGTTCGACGCCGTGCACGCCCTTTTTCTGCGTGTAGTGCATGATCGCCTTGCGCGCGGCGAACACGCCCTTCGAGTCGGAGTAGCCCGACGAGCTGGGCAGGTTCAGGATCATGTCCTGAATGATCTCGTCCGGCGCCTCGAAGCCGAACGGTGCCAGATTGCCGATGTTCAGCTTGATGATGCGGTGACCCTCTTCTTCGAGCCGCTTCGCATGTTCGAGGACGGGCCCGCGAATGTCGTAGCAGACATTCAGCAACTTGTTGGATTTGAGAATTGGTTTCACGGCGGGCACTTCATCCTGGTTGATGGCTGGGGCAAACCTTGGGCAAACGGGGCCTGGCTGACGACGCCGGGCCGCTCGGATTCACCGCTACGGGGAATTCGGACGCGACGGCGCCGGCGGCCAGTCGCGAAATGGGGTCGAACTGTCGAGCGGCCGCGGCTTTCCGGGTTCCGGCGTGGAAAAAAACGCAGCGAAAGCGGGCGATGCCAACCCAGGTGGCCGGTGGGCCACGCCGATGCGCCCAGCGCGGCTTGTGGCGGCACTTGAGCGAGGGGCGCCGCAAGGCGGCTAAAAAGTTATAATTTAGCGGATTTTGGCCGACTTCCGCAATGCACCACCCGCATCGGCAAGCCTTTTCGGCCTTCTCGTGTGCCACACGCGTCGAACCGCGCGGCCTGTGCGACGTGCAGCCAGGCCGGCAACACGCATGACGTCTCACGACGACTTCGGAAAACCAATTTGAAATTACATCAGGATTCCAGCGGCGCGCTCAATACCGTTACCGGCTATGGCGCCGACTACGTCGAAATCAATCTGGTGCGTCACGCGGGCAGTATTCTCGTGCTGCCGGACGCGCCGGTCATTCCCTGGCCCGTCTCGTCGTTCGAGCAGTTGAGCGCCGAGCATTTCGCGATGCTGGTCGACGCCGCGCCCGAAGTGGTCGTGTTCGGCAGCGGCGAGCGGCTGCGTTTTCCGCACCCGCGCCTGACCGCCGCGCTGACCGCGAAACGCATCGGCGTAGAAACGATGGACTTCAAGGCCGCCTGCCGCACCTACAACATTCTGATGGCCGAGGGCCGCAAGGTCGCGGCCGCGTTGCTGATCGAGGCCTGAGCGTGCCCGGCGCCGGCGCACCCGGCCGGCCCGGTTCTGGCCCCCCGCGTCGCGCCCGTGCGCGCGCCGTCGATAACAAGAAGGGTTGATATTTCATGAACGATACGCCGTCGAGGCTACCGCTCAATCGCACCGCGATCCTGTTGCTGGTGCTGGTTCTCGCCGTGATCTGGTTCGTGCCGCTCGGCTGGCGCCATCTGCTGCCGAGCGACGAAGGCCGCTACGCCGAAATGGCGCGCGAAATGTTCCTGACCGGCGACTGGATCACGCCGCGCTACAACGGCTACAAGTACTTCGAGAAGCCGCCACTGCAAACCTGGGCGAACGCGCTGACGTTCGCGTGGTTCGGCATCGGCGAATGGCAGGCGCGCCTCTATACCGCGCTGACGGGCTTCGCCGGCGTGCTGCTGATCGGCTTTACCGGCGCCCGCGTGTTCAACGCGGCGACCGGCGTGTTCGCGGCACTCGTGCTCGCCTGTTCGCCGTACTGGAACCTGATGGGCCACTTCAATACGCTCGACATGGGCCTGTCGCTCTGGATGGCGCTCACGCTGTTCGCGCTGCTGCTCGCCCAGCGCCCGAATCTGCGGCCCCCATGCGTGCGCGGCTGGATGTGGGTGTGCTGGGCGTCGATGGCGCTGGCGGTGCTCTCCAAGGGCCTGGTCGGGCTGATCCTGCCGGGCGCGGTGCTGGTGCTCTACACGCTGATCGCGCGCGACTGGGCGCTGTGGAAGCGTCTGCATCTGGTGAGCGGGCTGATCGTTTTTCTCGCGATCGTGACGCCGTGGTTCGTCCTCGTGCAGCAGCGCAATCCGGAATTCCTGAACTTCTTCTTCGTCGTTCAGCAGTTCAAGCGCTATCTGACGCCCGAGCAGAATCGCCCCGGCGCGTTCTACTACTTCGTGCCAGTACTGCTGGTGGGCTTCCTGCCGTGGCTGTCGGTAACCGTGCAAAGCGTGCGCCACGCGTGGCGCCAGCCGCGTCAGCCGAACGGCTTCGCGCCGGTCACGCTGATGCTTACGTGGATCGTCTTCATTTTCCTGTTCTTCAGCGCGTCGCACTCGAAGCTGCTGTCCTACACGCTGCCGATCGCGCCGCCGATCGCGATGCTGATCGGCATGTATCTGCCGCTCGTCACGCGCGAGCAGCTGCGCCGGCATCTGGCGGGCTACGCGCTGTTTTTCGTGGTCGCCGCGTTCGCGGCGCTGTTCCTGCCGCGCTTCGGCACTGCGCGCAATCCGGCCGAGCTGTATGCCGAATACCGCGTGTGGGTGCTCGCCGCGCTAGCCGTCGCGTTCGTGCTCACGCTGTTCGCGCTGTGGCTGAACCGCCGCGGCCAGGGCGGCGTGGGCGCCAACGCGCGAGTCGGTCTCGGCAGCCTCGCCGCGTTCGGCGCGGGCTGGCTGCTGCTCGGCACCATCGCGGGCACCGGCCACGACGTGTTCGGGCGCCTGAGTTCCGGCGCGCCGCTCGCGCCCGCGATCAAGGCCGAGCTCGCGAAGCTGCCGCCCGACACGCCGTTCTACTCGGTCGGCGTGCTCGACCACACGCTGCCGTTCTACATCGGCCACACGATGATCATGGTCGCCCACCCGGACGAGCTCGCATTCGGCGTGTCCGTCGAGCCGCAAAAATGGGTGCCGACGGTCGACGCGTGGATCGAGCGCTGGAAGGCCGATCGCTACGCGCTCGCGCTGATCCCGCCGCCGACCTACGACCGCCTCGTCATGCAAGGCGTGCCGATGCAGGTGATCGCGCGCGATCCGCGCCGCGTGGTGGTGATGAAGCCGCTCGCCGACGCGGCTGCCGCCGCCCCGGCCGCAACGGCGGCGGCAGCGCCCGCTACCCCCGCTAACGCCGCCTCGGCAGTCGTGGAAGTGAGGCCCGCGGCATCGGCCACGCCGGCCCCCGTCTCCACGCCCGCGGCAAAGCCCTAACCCTTTCGAGAACCAGACCGTTCGATGAACCCGATTTCCCTGTTCTGCATCCTGGCCGGCGTCACGCTGAATGCCGGCGCGCAGCTGCTGCTCAAGGCCGGCACGAATGCCGTTGGACACTTCGAATTCACCCGTGCGAACATCCTGCCCATCGGCTTCAAGCTGGCAACCCAGCCGCCGATCATCGGCGGACTCGCCTGCTACGTGATCAGCGTGGCGGTGTGGATCATCGGGCTCTCGCGCGTGGACGTGTCGATCGCCTATCCGATGCTGTCACTGGGCTACGTCGTCAACGCGATCGCCGCGTGGTACCTGTTTGGCGAAGTGATGTCGGTGCAGAAGCTGGTCGGCATCGGCATCATTCTCGTCGGCGTGGTCGTGCTCGCGCGCAGCTAGGCGCGGCGCCCCGCGTAGGAACCGGCGCGGCACACGCGCCGCCTAAGCGTGACGTAAGGTGGGCCGCGGTAAGCTGAGCGGTTGCGTTTTTTAAGCCGCGGCCTTGGGTTTGCGGGTAGTTTGTGGTTTACTTCGCGCCCGTCGGGCCGCGCCCCTTTCAATCGAGCGATGCATTCATGAGCCAGTCACAAGTCCCGTTTTTGCCGTTTGTCAAACCCGAGATCGACGAGGAAACGATCCAGGGCGTCGCCGACGTGCTGCGTTCCGGCTGGATCACCACCGGCCCGCAGAACCAGAAGTTCGAGGCCGCGCTGTCCGAGTTCTGCGGCGGCCGCCCGGTGCGCACCTTCAATTCCGGTACCGCGACGCTCGAAATCGGCCTGCGCATCGCCGGCGTCGGTCCCGGCGACGAAGTGATCACGACGCCGGCCACCTGGGTGTCGACCTGCAACGTGATCCTCGAAACCGGCGCGACGCCAGTGTTCGCCGACATCGACCCGATCACGCGCAACATCGATCTCGACCTGCTCGAAAAAGCGATCACGCCGCGCACCAAGGCGTTGCTGCCGGTGTTCCTGTCGGGCCTACCGGTCGACATGGACCGTCTGTACGGGATCGCCCGCGCGCACGAGCTGCGCGTGATCGAAGACGCCGCGCAGGCATTCGGCTCCACCTGGAACGGCGAGCGCATCGGCAAGCTCGGCGACATCGTGTCGTTCAGCTTCCACGCGAACAAGAACCTGACCTCGGTCGAAGGCGGCGCGCTGGTGCTGAACAACGAGGAAGAAGCGGTGCTCGCGCAGAAGTACCGGCTGCAGGGCATCACGCGCACCGGCTTCGACGGCATGGACTGCGACGTGCTCGGCGGCAAGTACAACCTGACCGACGTCGCCGCGCGTGTCGGCCTCGGCCAGCTGCCGCATCTCGAGCGCTTCATCGCGCAGCGCAAGAAGCTCGTGCGCGCGTACTTCGCGCAACTCGAAGGCGGCGCGGCCGTTCAGCTCGGCGTCGGCCTGCCGCCCGCGGACTTCGAAAACAGCAACTGGCACATGTTCCAGATCACGCTGCCGCTCGAAAAACTGTCGATCGACCGCGCCGGCTTCATGGGCGAGCTGAAGGAGCGCGGCATCGGCTCGGGCGTGCACTACCCGGCGCTGCACCTGTTTTCCCTGTACCGCGCGCGCGGCTTCAAGGAAGGCATGTTCCCGCACGCGGAGCGCTTCGGCGCCACCACCGTCACGCTGCCACTCTTCACCCTGATGAACGAAGGCGACGTCGAGCGCGTGTGCCGCGCGGTCAACGAAATTTGCGAACACTACGGAAAATAAGCGGACATGACTTATTCGGAACATCGCGCCGTCGCACCGGAAGTGTCGATCATCATTCCGGTGTACAACGAGGAAGCCGGACTGGCCGCGCTGTTCGCGCGCCTCTATCCGGCGCTCGACGCGCTCGGCACCGGTTATGAAGTGATCTTCATCAACGACGGCAGCCGCGACAAATCCGCGGCGCTGCTCGCCGGGCAGTTCCGCGCGCGCCCCGACACCACGCGCGTGATCCTGCTGAACGGTAACTACGGCCAGCACATGGCGATTCTCGCGGGCTTCGAGCAGTCGCGCGGCGACATCGTGATCACGCTCGACGCCGACCTGCAGAATCCGCCCGAGGAAATCGGCAAGCTCGTCGTGAAGATGCGCGAAGGTTTCGACTACGTCGGCACGATCCGTCGGCAGCGCCAGGACAGCCTGTGGCGCCGCAAGGCGTCGCGCGCGATGAATCATCTGCGCGAGCGAATCACGCGCATCAAGATGACCGACCAGGGCTGCATGCTGCGCGCCTACAGCCGCCATATCGTCGATACGATCAACCGCTGCGGCGAAATCAACACGTTCATCCCGGCGCTCGCGTACACGTTCGCGCAGAATCCGGTGGAAATCGAGGTCGCGCACGAGGAACGCTTCGCCGGTGAGTCGAAGTACTCGCTGTACTCGCTGATCCGTCTGAATTTCGACCTCGTCACCGGCTTCTCGGTGGTGCCGCTGCAATGGCTGTCGTTCATCGGCGTGATCCTGTCGCTAGGGTCTGCGGCGCTGTTCGTCCTGCTGCTGATTCGCCGTTTCATCATCGGCGCGGAAGTGCAAGGTGTGTTCACGCTGTTCGCCATCACGTTCTTCCTGCTCGGCGTGATCATCTTCGCGCTCGGCCTGCTCGGTGAATACATCGGCCGGATCTATCAGCAGGTGCGTGCGCGGCCGCGTTATCTGGTGCAGACCATTCTCGAGCAACGCGACGGCGGGGCCGTCGTCGAAGCGCCGCGTCAGACCGTCGTGCAAGGCGTGCAGCCGGTGCCGGTCGCCGACCAGGGACACCATCCATGAAGCCGCGCGCCGTCGTATTCGCGTATCACAACGTCGGCGTGCGCTGCCTGCAGGTGCTGCTCGCGCGCGGCGTCGAGGTCGCGCTCGTCGTGACCCACGAAGACAACCCGAGCGAGAACATCTGGTTCGGCAGCGTCGCGTCGGTGGCAGCCGGGCACGGCATTGCCGTCGTCACGCCGGCCGATCCGAAGAGCCCCGAACTGCGCGCCGCGGTGAGCGCCGCGCGGCCGGACTTCATCTTCTCGTTCTACTACCGCCACATGTTGCCGCTCGACCTGCTCGCGATCGCCGCACGGGGCGCTTACAACATGCACGGCTCGCTGTTGCCGAAGTATCGCGGCCGCGTGCCGACCAACTGGGCGGTGCTCAACGGCGAAAACGAAACCGGCGCAACGCTGCACGAAATGGCCGCGAAGCCCGACGCCGGCGCGATCATTGCGCAAACCCCGGTGCCGATCCTGCCCGACGACACCGCCGCGCAGGTCTTCGACAAGGTCACGGTCGCCGCCGAGCAAACGCTGTGGCGCGTGCTGCCGGCGCTGCTCGCGGGCGAGGCGCCGCATCTGCCGAACGATCTCGCGCATGGCAGCTACTACGGCGGGCGCAAACCGGAAGACGGCCGCATCGACTGGAATCAGTCCGCGCAACAGGTCTACAACCTGATCCGCGCGGTCGCGCCGCCGTATCCGGGCGCTTTCACCGAGCTGAACGGGCGCCGTTTCATCGTCGCCCGCGCGCGTCTGGCCGCGCCCGGCGCGCTCCGCTCGGATTTGCCCCCGGGCCTGCACGTAAGCGATAATGCCGTTTTCGCGATCTGCGGCGACGGCCGCGCGATCAACATCCACGAATTGCGGCACCAGCACGACGGCGGCGAGTCTGCCGTCAGTCCGGCGGAATTCGCCCAGCTCATCCAATCTCATTCATGAAAAAAGTCCTGATTCTGGGTGTGAATGGCTTCATCGGCCATCACCTGTCCAAACGCATTCTCGAAACCACCGACTGGGAAGTGTTCGGGATGGACATGCAGACCGAACGTCTCGGCGACCTCGTCAATCATGAGCGGATGCACTTCTTCGAAGGCGACATCACGATCAACAAGGAATGGGTCGAATATCACGTCAAGAAGTGCGATGTGATTCTGCCGCTCGTCGCGATCGCCACGCCCGCAACGTATGTGAAGCAGCCGCTGCGCGTGTTCGAACTCGACTTCGAGGCGAACCTGCCGATCGTGCGTTCAGCCGTCAAGTACGGCAAGCATCTGGTGTTTCCGTCGACCTCCGAGGTCTACGGCATGTGCACGGACGAGCAGTTCGATCCGGAAGAATCGCAGCTGTCGTACGGCCCGATCAACAAGCCGCGCTGGATCTACGCGTGCTCGAAGCAGCTGATGGACCGCGTGATCTGGGGCTACGGCATGGAAGGCCTGAACTTCACGCTGTTCCGTCCGTTCAACTGGATCGGCCCGGGCCTCGACTCGATCTACACGCCGAAGGAAGGTAGCTCGCGCGTGGTCACGCAGTTCCTCGGCCACATCGTGCGCGGCGAGAACATCAGCCTCGTCGATGGCGGCGCGCAGAAGCGCGCGTTCACGGACATCGACGACGGCATCAGCGCGCTGATGAAGATCATCGAGAACAAGAACGGCGTCGCCACCGGCAAGATCTACAACATCGGCAACCCGATCAACAACTTCTCGGTGCGTGAGCTCGCGCACAAGATGCTGGCACTCGCGGCCGAATTCCCCGAATACGCGGACTTGGCCAGGAAGGTGCAACTGGTCGAAACGTCGTCGGGCGCGTACTACGGCAACGGCTATCAGGACGTGCAGAACCGCGTGCCGAAGATCGACAACACGAAGCAGGAACTCAGCTGGGCACCCACGTCGACTTTCGACGAAGCGCTGCGCAAGATTTTCGAAGCGTATCGCGGCCACGTCGCGGAAGCCCGCGCACTCGTCGAACAGCAATAAGGGCGCGTCCTTGGCTCGCATCGTCCTGAAGATCGACGTCGACACGCTGCGCGGCACCCGCGAAGGCGTGCCGAATCTCGCGCGCATCTTCGACCGCTTCAAGGCGCGCGCCACCTTCCTGTTCAGCCTCGGGCCCGACCACACCGGTTGGGCGATGCGCCGCGTGCTGCGGCCGGGCTTTCTGAAGAAGGTGTCGCGCACGTCGGTGGTCGAGCATTACGGCGTCAGGCAGTTGATGTACGGCGTGCTGCTGCCCGGTCCGGACATCGGCGCGAAGGCCGCGGCCGAGATGCGCGCGATCCACGAAGCCGGCTTCGAGTGCGGCATCCATACGTGGGATCACGTGTACTGGCAGGACAACGTGCGCGCCAAAGATCGCGCGTGGACCGTCGCGCAGATGCAGCGGAGCCACGCGCGGTTCATCGAGATATTCGGCGCGCCGCCCGTCACGCACGGCGCCGCGGGCTGGCAGATGAACGGCCACGCGTTCGAGCAGATCGACGCGTGGGGCATGCGCTACGCTTCCGACGGCCGTGGCCACTCGCCATATCTGCCGGTGGTCGACGGCAGGACGCTGAAGCACGTGCAGATGCCGACCACGCTCCCGACGCTCGACGAAGTGCTCGGTGTCGATGGTGTCGATACGCACAACGTCGCCGCGTGGATGCTGAAACAAACTGAAAAAAATCCGCACGACCAGGTGTTCACGCTGCACGCGGAACTCGAAGGACAGAAACTCGCGCCGGTTTTCGAACAGTTGCTCGAAGGCTGGCGCGCCCAGGGCCACACGTTCGCGACGATGGGCGATTACTACGCCACGCTAGACCGCGACACGCTGCCATCGTACCCTGTCGCGTGGGGCGAGATTCCGGGACGCTCCGGCGAACTGATCGTCCAGCCCTGAAGGCCCGCGACGCGGGAGTCGTTGGAAGGCGCGCCGCTTGTTGCTCGCCCATTGCCCGCCCGTTGCCCGCCTGTTGCCCGCTTCCTTGCCGGGTCTGACGATCGGACAACCGCGCGCCGACCGTATTCCCGAACAACAACAACAACCTCGACGACAGACCGGCCGACGCCGCGGCACCTAGCGACGCCAGCCCCAATAACCGGAGAACCTCGTGTCCATCGCAGTCGACCAACCCATCCCCGACTTCACCGCCGCCGCGACGGGCGGCGAAATCACGCTGTCAAAGCTGCGGGGCAAGAAGGTGGTGCTGTATTTCTATCCGAAGGACAACACGCCGGGCTGCACGACCGAAGGGTTGCAGTTCCGCGATCTGTATCCGAAGTTCAAGAAAGCCGGCGCGGAAGTGATCGGCGTGTCGCGCGACAGCCTGCGTTCGCATGACAACTTCAAGGCTAAGCTCGAACTACCCTTCCCGCTGATTTCCGACCCGGAAGAAACGCTGTGCGCCCTCTTCGCCGTCATTAAAATGAAGAAAATGTATGGCAAAGAGGTACGGGGAATCGAGCGCTCCACGTTCCTCATCGACGCCGATGGCGTGCTGCGCCACGAGTGGCGCGGCGTTAAAGTGCCGGGCCACGTCGACGACATTCTGGAGGCTGTACAAGCGCTTTGATGCGCGTTATATTGGCCCGCAATGAGTGCCTGTCCACCCCACATTGTTCTCCGCTGCGCCAGCCCTGACGGCCGCCTGACCGGATCCACCGGTGCCGTTCGGAGCGTGAGGCGCAACGTGAGCATCATCGTCGAGCCGCTTGCCCCGAATGCCGGGGCGGCGGCTTTTTTAATTGCGCGCGACCGTTCGTTCATTGGTTCGCGCGCTTCCGTCAAGGAGCCTATCGAAAACCAGGCGAACCGGCATCTCTAGACCGAATGCGCGCCTCCTCGCGCAAACTCGATGTCCCGTGAGGGCATCGTCAGAATGCGACGGGCGGCGCACGATATGTGACCCGATCATTTCGAGGGAAACCATGCCTTTGCCTACTCCCCCCAACAAGCTCGGCAATCTTTTGTCGCCTGACGAATACAAGGCCAAAGCCGTCACGCCCGCGCGCTCCGCCGCGAAAAAACAGGCGCGTGAAGGGGAATCCGCAGAGTCGGCCGATTACGGCCGCGTCAATGTCGCGACACCGATGGCGCACGCTGCCAACGCCGCCACCACGTTGTGGCCCGTGCCCGCCGTCGAGTCGCCGCCCGCCGCGCAACCCGCGCCCGCGCGCGGCCGCAAGGCCAGGCAGACCGCCGCGCTGTTGCAGCCGGTTCCGTCCGCACGCCCGCAGTTCGAAGCCGACGCGACAGAAGCGCAGCCGGTCGTCGCACGCGCGCCTGTCGCGAAGCAGCGCACGGACGAAACAGCCGCCGCGCCCGCCGCAGCGAGCCCTGCCGCCACGCGCAAGAAACGTGGCACGGGCGCCACGCCAGCCGAGGTGCAGAAGCTTTTCGTGCTCGACACCAACGTGCTGATGCACGATCCGAGCTGCCTGTTCCGCTTCGAGGAGCACGACGTCTATCTGCCGATGATGACGTTGGAAGAGCTCGACAACCACAAGAAGGGAATGTCGGAAGTCGCGCGTAACGCGCGTCAGGTGAGCCGCACGCTCGACGCGCTCGTCGCGAACGCGGGCGACATGGCCGACGGCATTTCGCTCGCGCGTCTGGGCAGCCGCGAAGCGTCCGGGCGGCTGTACTTCCAGACCCGGCTGACCGCGATCGAGCCGGTCGAAGGTCTACCCGAAGGCAAGGCCGACAACCAGATCCTCGGCGTCGTGCGCGCGCTGCAGCGCGATCGCGCGGATCGCCAGGTCGTGCTGGTGTCGAAAGACATCAACATGCGCATCAAGGCGCATGCGCTCGGTCTGCCCGCCGAAGACTACTTCAACGACCAGGTGCTCGAGGACAGCGACCTGCTGTACACGGGCATCCGCGCCCTGCCGCAAGACTTCTGGACCAGGCACGCGAAGGGCATGGAAAGCTGGCAGGACACGAAAACCGGCACCACGTACTACCGCGTGACGGGTCCGCTGTGCGCATCGATGCTGGTCAACGAGTTCGTTTATCTGGAGCCGCAGAACGGCGAGCCCGCGTTTCATGCGCTGGTGCGCGAACTGAACGGCAAGACCGCGCTGCTGCAAACGCTGCGTGACTACGGCCACCACAAGAACAACGTGTGGGGCATCACGGCGCGCAATCGCGAGCAGAACTTCGCGCTGAATCTGCTGATGAATCCGGACATCGACTTCGTCACGCTGCTCGGCCAGGCCGGCACCGGCAAGACGCTGGTCGCACTCGCGGCGGGTCTCGCGCAGGTGCTCGACGACAAGCGCTACAACGAGATCATCGTGACGCGCGCGACGGTGCCGGTCGGCGAAGACATCGGCTTTCTGCCGGGCACCGAAGAGGAAAAGATGCAGCCGTGGATGGGTGCGTTCGACGACAACCTCGAAGTGCTGCAGAAAACCGACGACGCCGCCGGCGAATGGGGCCGCGCCGCGACCCAGGAGCTGATCCGCTCGCGCCTGAAGATCAAGAGCATGAACTTCATGCGCGGCCGCACGTTCGTCGACAAGTATCTGATCATCGACGAGGCGCAGAACCTGACGCCGAAGCAGATGAAGACGCTCGTCACGCGCGCGGGTCCGGGCACGAAGATCATCTGCCTTGGCAACATCGCGCAGATCGATACGCCTTACCTGACCGAGGGCAGTTCGGGCCTGACCTATGTGGTCGATCGCTTCAAGGGCTGGGCGCACAGCGGACACGTAACGCTGGCGCGCGGCGAGCGCTCGCGCCTCGCTGACTACGCGTCGGAGATTCTCTAGACGTCGTTCGCCGGTTTTTTTTCGGCTTTTGATCGCAGGCCGCGTCCGGTTCGTTCCGGACGCGGCCTTTTTATTGCGCCGGCGTTCCACGCAGGCAACACTTAGCGCACAAACTTCAAGTAATTTATCAACAATTCTTGCCGCAGCCTTGTTGGGCGGCTACCATCCCGACATCCTCAGTGAGTAAATGGGCGCTTACCGCCCGTGCCGTCTTCATGCGCCGACTCGCCTTATCGCTGCTGCCCGTCCTGCTGCTCGCCGCCTGTGCCGGCGCGCCGCAGAAGACGTCGCGCGGGTCAGGCGGCAGCGTTGTCGCGAACGGCGCCTATCGCGCGCCGCCGCCCGGCTTTCCCCACTTCGTCGATCACAGCATCGGCCGCGAGGAAATCTCCATTCAGGCGATGAGTCTCGTCGGCGTGCCCTACCGCTGGGGCGGCAATACGCCCGACAGCGGCTTCGATTGCAGCGGGCTCGTGCGGTACGTCGTGCTGCGCGCGGCGTCGGTGAACCTGCCGCGCACGACGGCCGAGATGAGCGGGCGCGGCGAGTCGATCGAACCGGACGAAATCGCGCCAGGCGATCTGATCTTTTTCAACACGACGGGGCGCGCGCATTCGCACGTCGGCATCTACGTGGGCAAGCTGCGCTTCGTCAACGCGCCATCGACGGGCGGCACCGTGCGGCTCGACTATCTGACCAATCCCTACTGGGCGAAGCGCTTCGACGGCATCCGCCGGATGGCGGGACCGGCGGCAACGCCGGCGCCGTTCGATACGCCGAGCTATCAGGCTGCGGCGCCGCAAACCGAGCGAGGTGCTGCGGCCGCGGCGATGGGCACGGCAACAACCGTGGCAGTTCCGGCAGCGTCGACCTACGCGGGCCCGACGGCGCTGTCCAGCCCGGCGTCGATGGCAACGGCCCGGCCGGTCGCGAGCGCGACGCCGGCGACCCGTGCAGGCGGCGGCACGCCCGTCGTGCAAGCCGATCAATTCGAGCCGCCGCCGTCGGGCCTCGGCGCCGCGCAGCTGCAGGCACGCTCAGCGGGCGCCGTGGCAGCGACGATGGTCCCCGCGGCTCAGGCGAGCACGTTTGAAAGCGGCGCTCGTTCGCCCGCTCAACCGATGCAGTCCGCGACGACCGCCCGCACCCTTGCCCAACCTTCGCCCGACCCGATCGACGCCGCCGCCGATGCATTCGAACCGCCGCCACCCGCCTCCATCGCGGAACGCCAGGCCCGGCAGATGCAGCAGACCGAAGGCACTGGATCCGTGCAGCTCATGCGTGCGTCGACGGCTTCCCACGGCGTGCCCGCACCCACTCAAAGCAGCGACGACCCGATCGCCCGTTTCGCGAACGGCAACTTCTGACGCCGTGATCTGCTATCGTCATCGATATTCTTTCGACGGCGGGTAACGACCATGGAACTCGGGCTCAGAAATAAGGTGGTGCTCATCACCGGCGGCAGCAAAGGCATCGGTTTCGCGTGCGCGCGCGCCTTCGCACAGGAAGGCGCGAAGGTCGCGATCGTGTCGCGCGACCCCGCCAACCTTGCGCGCGCCTACGAACAGCTGAAACAGGAAGGATTCCACGTGCACCGCACGCGCGCCGACCTGCACGAAGCGCACAGCGCCGCCGATATCGTCGAGGAAGTCAGCACCGCCGTGGGCCCGATCGACGTACTGATCAACAGTGCCGGCGCCGCGCGCCGGTACGACCCCGAGACGCTCGATGCCGACGCATTCCGCGCGACGATGGAAGCGAAGTATTTCCCGTATATCTATCCGCAGCAGGAAGTGCTGCGCCGTATGGCCGAGCGCGCGAAAGCCAACGGCGGTGCCGAGCCGGGCACGATCGTCAATATCATCGGTATGGGCGGCAAGGTCGCGAGCGACATCCATATCGCAGGCGGCGCGGCCAACGCGGCGCTGATGCTCGCGACCGTCGGCCTCGCGCACTACTACGCGCGCTATGGCATCCGCATCAACGCGATCAATCCGGGCTCGACGCTGACCGAGCGCGTCGAGGAAGCGGTCCGGCTGGAAGCGGCGCAGCAAGGCATCGGCAATGACGAAGCGCTGGCGCGCGGCCAGGCCCGGATGCCGCTCGGGCGCTATGCAAAGCCGGAGGAAATCGCCGACGTGGCGCTGTTCCTCGCGAGCCGCCGCGCGAGCTATGTGACGGGCGCGATCATTCCGATGGATGGTGCGAATGCGCCGCTGATCTGAACGCGTCGTGCAACGCGCTTTTTAGTCGAACTGTGTAGGGAAACCGGTGCGATGCCATGGGCGGCATGTAGCCGAAGCCCGCGCGTGCTGTTCAGCCAAACTCAGCCGAACCCGGCAGCGCAGGCCATGCATCGCATGGTGATTACAGGAAGTGGTGGCCCAGCCACCAGGCCCCGCCGGACAGCACCGCGGAAGCCGGGATCGTCAGAATCCAGGCCCAGACGATGTTGCCGGCGACACCCCAGCGCACCGCGCTCAGCTTCTGCGTCGCGCCGACTCCGACGATCGCGCCGGTGATCGTATGCGTGGTAGAGACGGGAATGCCGAGCGCCGAGGCGGTAAAGAGCGTGATCGCTCCGCCCGCCTCCGCGCAGAAGCCGCCGACCGGCTTCAATTTCGTGATTTTCTGGCCCATCGTGCGCACGATGCGCCAGCCACCGAACAGCGTACCGAGACCCATCGAGAGATAGCAGCCGCCGATCACCCACAGCGGCGGCGCGTCCGCCTTCATCGACGCGAAGCCGGTGGCGATCAGTAGCATCCAGATGATGCCGATGGTTTTCTGCGCGTCGTTGCCACCGTGACCCAGGCTGTACAGGCCAGCGGAAAACAATTGCAGACGCCTGAAGCGACGGTCGACCTTGCTAGGCGGCGTGCGGAAATACAGCCACGACACCAGCAGCATGAAAAACGAGCCGAGCACGAAGCCGAGCAGCGGTGAAATGAAGATGAACGCGACGGTCTTCATCAGGCCATCCCAGTTCAGCGATCCCCAGCCCGACTTCGCGAGCGCCGCACCCACGAGGCCGCCGATCAACGCGTGCGACGAACTGGACGGAATGCCGTAGACCCAGGTGATCACGTTCCACGCGATCGCGCCGACCAACGCGCCGAAGATCACGTAGTGGTCGACGATGTCCGGGTCGATCGTGCCCTTGCCGACGGTCGTGGCCACCTTCAGGTGAAACACGAAATACGCGATGACGTTGAACGCCGCCGCGAACGCCACCGCCTGCTGTGGCTTCAGCACGCCGGTCGACACGACCGTGGCGATCGAATTCGCCGCGTCGTGAAAACCGTTCATGAAGTCGAACACCAAAGCAATGGCAACCAGGCCGGTGACGACCCAGATAGCGAGTTGTATCGATTGCATTATGCGTTTTCCAGCACGATGCCTTCGATGATGTTGGCCACATCCTCACACTTGTCCGTGATCGTTTCGAGCAGCTCGTAGATCGCCTTGAGCTTGATCAGGACCTTGACGTCGTCTTCCTCGCGGAACAGCTTCGACATCGCCGCGCGCAGCACGCTGTCGGCCTCCGATTCGAGCCGGTCGATGTCCTCGCAGGCCTTCAGGATCTGGCTCGCCTGCTTCATGTCCGACAGCAGGCTGACCGCGAACTGCACGCGCTCGCAGGTTGCCGTGCAGATATGCGCGAGCTGGCTCGCCTCCGACGTGACCGCTTGCACGTCATACAGCGAGATCGCGGTGGCGACGTCCTCCATCAGGTCGAGGATGTCGTCCATCGTCGTGATCAGCTTGTGGATCTCGTCGCGGTCGAGCGGCGTGATGAAGGTCTTGTGCAGCAGGTCGATGGCTTCGTGCGTGAGCTTGTCGGCCGCTTTCTCGGCCTTTTGTACGTTCTGCTTGTGGGTTTCGGCGTCCTGCAGATTGTCGATCAGGAGCTCGAGTTCGCGGCTTGCCGAAATGATGCACGTTGCGTGCGCATTGAAGATTTCAAAGAACTTGCCCTCGGTGGGCATGAATCGACCGAACATTGGGATCCTGGAAATGGGTCACGTTATGGCTGACATAAAAGCGCCATATTGTACCGTTCCGCCATCATTGCCGCACTCGCGACAGCGCCGTTACAACAGCCCACGGCGCCTTGCGTCACTCGCCGCCGTAGAAGTTCTGCGCGCCCGCAAAGTTATCGAACTTCGTGTATTGGCCGTGGAACGTGAGCCGAACGGGACCGATCGGACCGTTCCGCTGCTTGCCAATGATGATCTCCGCGGTGCCCTTGTCGGGGCTGTCCGGGTTGTACACTTCGTCGCGGTAGATGAACAGGATCACGTCGGCGTCCTGTTCGATAGCGCCCGATTCGCGCAGGTCCGACATGATTGGCCGCTTGTTGGGCCGCTGCTCGAGACCGCGGTTCAGCTGCGACAACGCGATCACCGGCACGTCGAGCTCCTTCGCGAGGCTCTTCAGCGAACGCGAGATTTCCGAGATTTCGGTCGCGCGGTTTTCGCCCGACGACGAGCCGCTCATCAACTGCAGATAGTCGATGATGATCAGTCCGAGCTTGCCGCACTGGCGCGATAGCCGGCGCGCGCGCGAGCGCAGTTCCATCGGGTTCAGACCGCCGGTTTCGTCGATGAAGATCTGCGCCTCGCTCATTTTCTGCACCGCATGCGTGAGCTTCGGCCAATCCTCGTCGGTCAGGCGCCCGGTTCGCATGCGATGCTGGTCGAGCCGGCCGACCGAGCCCAGCATACGCATCGTGAGCTGCGTGCCCGGCATTTCCATCGAGAACACCGCGACGGGTAGTCCGTACTCGACCGCGACGTATTCGCCGACGTTCATCGAAAACGCCGTCTTACCCATCGACGGACGGCCCGCGACGATGATCAGCTCGCCGCCGTGCATGCCCGAGGTCATACGATCCAGATCGACGAAGCCGGTCGGCGTGCCGGTCACGTCGCTCGGATTGGCGGTGTGATAGAGCGTGTCGATCCGCTCGACCACCTGGGTCAGCAGCGGCCCGATCTCGAGAAAGCCCTGGGTGCCGCGCGCGCCGTCTTCGGCGATCGAGAACACCTTCGATTCCGCTTCGTCCAGCAATTGCCGGACTTCCTTGCCTTGCGGGTTGAACGCATCGGCGGAGATTTCATCGGCGACCGACACGAGCCGGCGCAGCACCGCGCGGTCGCGCACGATTTCCGCATAGCGGCGGATGTTGGCCGCGCTCGGCGTGTTCTGCGCGAGCGCGTTCAGGTAAGCGAGGCCGCCGACCTCTTCCGCCTTGCCCGAAGTGCCGAGCGCTTCGTAGACGGTGACCACGTCGGCCGGCCGCGTGGCCGCAATCAGCTTGCCGATGTGCTCGAAGATGATGCGGTGGTCGTAGCGGTAGAAGTCGCTTTTCGCGAGGAAGTCGGCGATGCGGTCCCAGGCCGCGTTATCGAGCAGCAGGCCGCCCAGCACCGATTGCTCGGCTTCGATCGAATGCGGCGGGACTTTCAGCGACTCGAGTTGGGGATCTTTGGACGGTGCGTTCATGGGGAGGAATTATCGGGCAATCCGGCGACGGCTGCGAGCGGAAAAAACGCAAATACGGTGATATACGAGAGATAGTCGGGCACAAAAAAAGCAGGGGCCGGTTTCCCGGCCCCTGCTCTTCACCAGCAATACGCTGGCTGATCCTGCCTGATGCTTGGTGCGGTCGGCTTAGACGTGCTCGCCGATCACGGCCACCGTCACATCGACGAGAACGTCGGTGTGCAGCGAAACCTGAACCGGGTGCTCGCCAACCATCTTCAGCGGGCCTTCCGGCAGACGCACTTGCGCCTTTTCCACTGCGAAGCCTTGCTTGCCGAGCGCTTCGGCGATGTCAGCGTTCGTCACCGAGCCGAACAGACGGCCGTCGACGCCAGCCTTCTGTTTGATCTGAACGGTCTGGCCTGCCAGCTTTTCGCCTTGAGCCTGAGCGGCTGCCAGCTTTTCAGCGGCGTGCTTTTCGAGTTCTGCGCGGCGCACTTCGAATTCAGCGAGGGCTTCCTTCGTTGCACGGCGAGCTTTCTTGTTCGGGATCAGGAAGTTACGTGCGTAACCGTCCTTGACCTTCACGATGTCGCCGAGGTTACCCAGATTGACGACTTTTTCCAGAAGAATGATTTGCATTCGGATGCTCCTTATCGCGTCGTCGGGTTAGGCCTTGTGCTGGTCGGTGTACGGCACCAGCGCGAGGAAACGTGCGCGCTTGATAGCCGTGTCCAGCTGGCGTTGATAATGCGCCTTGGTACCCGTGAGACGTGCCGGCGTGATCTTGCCGTTCTCGCCGATGAAGTCCTTCAGCGTTTCGATGTCTTTGTAGTCGATGTACTCGACGCCAGCAGCCGTGAAACGGCAGAACTTCTTGCGCTTGAAGAGCGGGTTCTGTTGCTGACGACGCTTGTCGAATTTCTTACCAGTCGGGCGGGGCATGATTAGTCCTTTCCAATGTCCTGCAATGCTGTGATGTGAAATACCAGAGTTCGCGCGTTACGGTGCTTTTTAGCCAGAAAACCTGTGAAGAGCGTTTCGACGCCCATCTGACAGTTTTCGAGCTTACCGCTCGCTTCGCCCGCGGCGACCGCCTGCATGGTCAGTTCGACCTGACGGGCAATGCCCGCCTCGACGACTTCCGTGCGGTGGTGCAACGTGCAGCTGGCAATCGGAACGCCGGCGGGGGTGTACCGCACCGGTTCGCGTTCGACGACGCTCGCCGTAAGTTGCAGCCGGTTCATGTACCTGTTTATGTCTTCGTGTACGTGAGCGGAGCGACGCTGCGTGTCTGGCAGCTTAATAACGAGTCTTAAGCCTGCGCTTCGGTCGGCTGAGCTGCTGCCGACTTCTTGGCTTCTTCGCGCTGCACTTCCTTCATCATCGGCGACGGGCCGGTTTCGGCCTTCTTCATCTTGACGATGAGGTGACGCAGAACGGCGTCGTTGAACTTGAATGCGTGTTCCAGCTCGTCGAGCGTGGTCTGATCGCACTCGATGTTCATGCAGACGTAGTGAGCCTTCGCGAGTTTCTCGATCATGTAGGCCAGTTGGCGACGGCCCCAGTCTTCGACGCGGTGGATCTGACCACCGTGCGACGTGATCGTGCCCTTGTAACGCTCGATCATGGCGGGCACCTGCTCGCTTTGATCGGGATGCACGATAAAGACGATTTCGTAATGACGCATTACACACTCCTTGTGCTGACTTTTGGATAGAAGCCGCCCGGGCGTCGGAACCGGTGCGGCAAGTGAGAAGCCCAAGAGTCTAACCCGAATGGGGACGGGTTGCAAGGAATTCCGCCGATTCGGCGGCGGAATCGGATGTGTTTTCAAGAGCTTAGGGTGGGGGGTCGCGGAAGTCGGGCCGTCCTTGCCCCTCAACCCGCTTCCGTGCGCTGGCTGCCGCTCTGCAAACGCGCTCTGAGCGCCGCTTCGAGTCCCTTGAGCGCATCGGGTGCGGCGTCCGAGATCGCCCACCAGGTCATGCCCGCCGCGTCCCAGTGCGCGATCGAATAGCCGTCGTGGGCGAGCGATGCCGGCGCCGCGCCGTCAATGCCACGCGTCGTGGACTGCGGAAACACATACACGTCGATCACGTGCTTGCCGTAGCGGTACACGAGCACCGCGACCCGCTGGTGCGCGAGGTAGTCGAGCCGGCCCCCCTCCAGCGCGAAGCCAGCCGCCGCGAGGTCCTCGACCGGCGGCGAATAGTCGAGCCGACCGTTGAACCATGGCTTGACCGTGTGACGGTCGGTCGAAATCACGTCGATGTCGCGGCCGGAAACCTGCGCGCGCACATGGCTTTCGATGAGTTCGTCGGTGAATGGCGTGAATTCGGCGGGACGGCGCAGCGTCAGCGTCAGGACAGCGGTGGCCACACACAGCGCAATCACGAGCACCGCGAGACCGCCGCGCGCGACCACGCGGTTGGCGCCGCCGGCGGCATGCGGTCCGTTGAAGCCGATTAGCCGGCCGCGTGAATCGCCCGAGCGACCCGGACCGCTGAAGCCACTGAGCCACCGGTCGAGCCACGCGGGCCGCCGCGCCCAACGACGCTGACGCTGAGGTTGGTACGTCGCCATGTCGGTCATCCCGGCGCTAGCGCTGCCGGTAGACTCCTCCTCCGCATCTTCAGGCGCCGCCGTCGTGGCCAACCCCGCAGTTCCTCCCTCGACCGCGCCGGGCAAGCCCGCCACGATCCGCGCCCGCAACGACTGCGGCGCCCGATGATACGGCGCCGCGCGCAGCGCGCCGCTCAGCGCGCGCAGGTTGTCGCTCGCGCGCCGGCAGTCGTCGCAGCTCTCGATATGCTGCTGGACCCGGCGCGCATCGGGTGCCGGCAGTTCGTGATCGGCATTCGCCTCGAGGAGCGGCCGAGCTTCGTTACAGTCCATCCGGCGTCTCCTGAGCGGGGTCGGCGGCAGCGCCGGGAATGTTGAGGGGCCGGCCGTCGGCAAACGCCCGGAGTTGCGTCACTGTTGCGGTGGCGGGCACGACCGCCGATGATGCCGCGCGGCCGTCGCCGGAATTTCGCGGTGGCCGGTCGGACCGCGCGCAGGGCGTGGACGACTCCGAGGGCGCGGCTGCCGCCGACTGCACGACTCGCCCGGACTGCGCCCCCTGCTCCTGCGGCGCTTGCGTCGACCCGCGCCGGTCACCCTGCCCGCCTTTGCGCCCCCCGCCAACCGACTCCCCCCCGCCTCGCTGCTGCGCCATCAACACCTCCGCCAGCTTGCGCCGCCCACGCGCGAGCCGCGACATCACCGTACCGATCGGCACATCGGCCACCACCGCGATCTCCCGATATCCCATCTCCTCGAGCTCGCGCAAGATCAGCACCTCGCGATACTCGACCGGCAAACGCGCCAACGCGTCGTGTACCTGGCGTGCATCCTCGTCGCGGATCAGCAGCGTCTGGGGATCGTCGCCGCCCGCGCTCCAGCCGTCGAGGGTCGCGTCGTCCATCGTTTCGTCGAATTCGAGCATGTCGTGCGACGGCGCGCGACGGCGCCATTCCGTGTACCAGGTTCGGCGCACGATCGCGAGCAGCCACGGCCGCGCGGAGTCGCCGCGAAACGTATCGAAGAAGCGGAACGCGCGCATGAACGCTTCCTGCACGACGTCCTCGGCATCGTTCGGATTGCCGCACAGCCAGCGCGCGAGGTTGTACGCGGCGTCGAGATGCGGCAACGCCAGTTGCTGGAAGCGGCGGCTTTTCGCTGCATCGGCATCGGCGTCTGAATCGGTCTGGACCACGTGGGCCCCTCCAAGGGCATGGCGGCTGCGTCGTGCGGGTCGCTGTTGCGCGTCCCGCGTGGTGTCGTTCCTGACGTGTCTTTCACAGCAGAACTGGCCATAGACCGAGTTTATTCCCGACTCAGGCGAGCATTCGCAAGAAAGATCGCGATCGCCTGCGCGCGCCGCTCGCCAGCTAGTACGATGGCCGGTTCCAGTAGTCGTCGCTCGCGTACACGTCTTTCAGATAGTCGATGAAATAGCGCACGCGCGCCGGCACGAAGCGCTGCTGCGGATAGACCGCAAGGATGTCGTAATCGGGCAGCGCATATTCGTCGAGCACGGTTTCGAGCTCGCCGCGCGCGAGCTGCCGCTGGATTTCCCACGTCGAACGCCAGCCGAGTCCGAGCCCCTCCGAAACCCAGCGATGCAGCAGTTCGCCATCGTTGCAGTCGAGCGAGCCGCCCACCCGCACCGTCGCGAGCTTGCCGTTGCGGCGGAAATACCAGCCGCGGTTCTGCCCGCCTTGCAGATTGAACGCGAGACAGTTGTGGGCCGGCAGATCCTCGAGCGTCTTCGGCTTGCCGTGACAGCGAAAATAGTCGGGCGTACCGCACACCACGCGCCGGTTCGACGCGAGCTTCACCGCGACGAAGTTCGGATCGACCGCGCCGCCGATGCGGATCGACAGATCGTAGCCCTCGCGCACCAGATCGACGACCCGGTCGGTCAGATTGAACGACATCTGCAACTCGGGTTTGTCGCGCAGAAATGCAGGCGCGAGCGGCGCGACGTGCTTACGCCCGAACGCGGCGGGCGCCGACACGATCAGATGGCCGTTCACCGCGCGGCGCCCCGCGCTCAGTTCGTTTTCCGCCTGATCCCATTCGCTGAGAAGCCCGCGGCAGCGTTCGAGAAACGCGGCGCCGTCCTCGCTGACGACGAGCCGCCGTGTCGTGCGATACATCAGCTTCACGCCGAGGCGCTTCTCGAGCGCATCGATGCGCCGCCCGAGAATCACCGGCGACACGCCTTCCTCAAGCGCCGCCGCCGCGAGACTGCCCGCATCGGCGACCCGCACGAAGGTTTCGATCTGTTTGAAGCGGTCCATGTTCGTCTCCCACCTGTCTCTTGCCGGGCTGATGCCGGCCGTGCGCCGGGCTTCACGTCATTCCATACTTTTTGTTTCGGAATAAGCGACCCGAACTGATCTTATCAAACCTTTGGCGCAGGCCTACAGTGTCCCTCAACCAACGTAATTCCCGACCTTGAGGAGACATTCATGGCCAAAATGAGAGCCGTCGACGCCGCCGTTCTGGTGCTCGAAAAAGAAGGCATCGATACCGCGTTCGGCGTGCCGGGCGCCGCGATCAACCCGTTCTACTCGGCGATGCGCAAAGCCGGCGGCATCAGCCACGTGCTCGCGCGCCATGTGGAGGGCGCATCGCACATGGCCGAGGGCTACACCCGCGCGCAGCCGGGCAACATCGGCGTGTGCATCGGCACCTCGGGCCCCGCGGGCACCGACATGATCACCGGTTTGTACTCCGCGCAGGCCGACTCGATTCCTATTCTGGCTATCACAGGCCAGGCGCCGCGCGCGCGTCTGTACAAGGAAGACTTCCAGGCCGTCGATATCGAATCGATCGCCAAGCCCGTCACCAAGTGGGCCGTGACCGTGCGCGAGCCGGCGCTGGTGCCGCGTGTGTTCCAGCAGGCGTTCCATCTGATGCGCTCGGGCCGCCCGGGCCCGGTGCTGGTCGATCTGCCGATCGACGTGCAGCTCGCCGAAATCGAATTCGACATCGACACGTACGAGCCGCTGCCGGTCTACAAGCCGAAGGCGACCCGCAAGCAGATCGAGGCAGCGCTGACGCTGCTCAACGATGCCGACAAGCCGTTGATCGTGTCGGGCGGCGGCGTGCTGAACGCCGTAGCCGAAGACCTGCTCGTGAGGTTCGCCGAAACGCTCGGCGTGCCGGTGATCCCAACGTTGATGTCGTGGGGCGCGATTCCCGACGACCATCCGCTGATGGCCGGCATGGTCGGTCTGCAGACCTCGCATCGCTATGGCAACGCGACGATGCTCGCGTCCGACTTCGTGCTAGGCATCGGCAACCGCTGGGCCAACCGTCACACCGGCAGCGTCGATGTCTATACGAAGGGGCGCAAGTTCGTGCACGTCGATATCGAACCGACGCAGATCGGCCGCGTGTTCGGCCCGGATCTCGGCATCGTGTCGGACGCGAAGGCGGCGCTCGAGCTGTTCGTCGAAGTCGCCAGCGAATGGAAGGCCGCGGGCAAGCTGAAGGATCGCGCCGCGTGGGTTGCCGATTGCCAGCAACGCAAGCGCACGATGCTGCGCAAGACGCACTTCGACAACGTGCCGATGAAGCCGCAGCGCGTCTACGAAGAGATGAACCAGGTGTTCGGCCGCGACACGTGCTACGTGAGCACGATCGGCCTGTCGCAGATCGCCGCCGCGCAATTCCTGCACGTCTACAAGGCGCGCAACTGGATCAACTGCGGCCAGGCCGGCCCGCTCGGCTGGACGATTCCGGCGGCGCTCGGCGTGCGCGCGGCCGACCCGCAACGGCCGATCGTCGCGCTGTCCGGCGACTACGACTTCCAGTTCATGATCGAGGAGCTCGCGGCCGGCGCGCAATTCAAGCTGCCGTACGTGCATGTCGTCGTGAACAACTCGTACCTCGGGCTGATTCGCCAGGCGCAGCGCGCGTTCGAAATGGACTACTGCGTGCAGCTCGGCTTCGAGAACATCAACTCGCCGGAGATGAACGGCTATGGCGTCGATCACGTCGCCGTCGCCGAAGGTCTCGGCTGCAAGGCGATTCGCGTGTTCAAGCCGGAAGAGCTGAAGCCGGCGCTGCAAAAAGCGCAGTCGATGCTGGCCGAGTTCAACGTGCCGGTGATCGTCGAAGTGATTCTCGAACGCGTGACCAACATCTCGATGGGCACCGAGATCGACGCGATCAACGAGTTCGAGGAACTCGCGGAAAAGCGCGAGGACGCGCCCACGGCGATCAGCCTGCTCGATTGAGCGTTGCGTCTTCGCGGCATTCGCAGCATTCAGCGCGCTCGATGCGAGAGGGCCGAGCCCATGCTCCGCGCCCTCGCCTCATCACGACCAGCGCGCCATTCCCTGACCGACCTGAGAGACAAAAGCACCATGCCTAAATTCGCAGCGAACCTGACGATGCTGTTCAACGAAGTGCCGTTCCTCGACCGTTTCGCGGCAGCGTCCAACGCCGGCTTTCATGCCGTCGAATTCCTGTTTCCCTATCCGTATTCGATCGCCGAATTGAGCGAACGTCTGCAACAGAACCGCCTCAAGCTGGTGCTGCACAACCTGCCGGCCGGCAACTGGGAAGCCGGCGAACGCGGCATCGCGTGCCTGCCCGATCGGGTCGCCGAGTTTCAGGAAGGCGTGGGCCGCGCGATCGAATACGCAAGCGCGTTGAAGGTGCCGCAACTGAACTGCCTCGTCGGCATTCCGGGCGCGAACGTCGACGCCGACACCGCCCGCGCAACGATCGTCGACAACCTGCGCTTTGCCGCGCGCGAGCTCAAGAAGGCCGGCATCCGGCTGCTCGTCGAGCCATGCAACTCGTACGACATTCCGGGCTTCGCGCTGAACCGTTCGCGCGATGGACTCGACGTGATTCGCGAGGTCGGCTCGGACAATCTGTTCCTGCAATACGACATCTATCACATGCAGCGGATGGAAGGCGAACTCGCGGCGACGATCGAAAAGAACCTCGCGCAGATCGCGCATATCCAGCTCGCGGACAACCCCGGGCGGCACGAACCGGGCACCGGCGAGATCAACTATCCGTATCTGTTCGCGCTGCTCGACTCGCTCGGCTACGACGGCTACGTCGGTTGCGAATACAAGCCGCGCACGACGACCGATGCCGGCCTCGGCTGGGTGCAAAGCGTGGCAGGTCAGGCGCGTGGCGCGGCGCATGCGGCGGCTTGAGGCGCCTTGGGGTTCCTGATGGAACCCTGAAGCCTCAACGCACGCCCCCTATAACCCTGGAGATTCACACACATGGCAAAGATCGGCTTCATCGGGCTCGGCATCATGGGCGCGCACATGGCGCGCAACCTCATCAAGGGTGGTCACTCGCTGTTCGTGAACGGCGCGTATCCGGTACCGGACGACATCGCGAAGAGCACGAGCGTGGTCGCCAGTTCGACCGCGGTCGCGCAGGCCGCCGACATCGTCATCATCATGGTGCCGGACACGCCGGACGTCGCCAACGTGCTGTTCGCCGACGACGGCGTCGCCGCTGGCCTCACCAAAGGCAAGCTCGTCATCGACATGAGCTCAATCTCGCCGCTCGACACCCAGGCGTTCGCGAAGAAGATCAACGCGCTCGGCGTCGACTATCTCGATGCGCCGGTGTCCGGCGGCGAAATCGGCGCGCGGGATGCGTCGCTGACGATCATGGTCGGCGGCCCCGAGAAAGCCTTTGCGCTGGCCAAGCCGTTGTTCGAACTGATGGGCAAGAACATCTCGCTGATCGGCGACAACGGCGCGGGTCAGACCTGCAAGGTCGCGAACCAGATCATCGTCGCGCTGAACATCGAAGCGGTCGCGGAAGCGCTGCTGTTCGCGTCGCGCTCGGGCGCCGACCCAGAGCGGGTGCGGCGCGCGCTGATGGGCGGCTTCGCGTCGTCGCGGATTCTCGAAGTGCATGGCGAGCGCATGACGAAGCGCAGGTTCAATCCGGGCTTTCGCATCGAGCTGCATCAGAAGGACTTGAATCTCGCGCTCGATGGCGCGCGTAAGCTCGGCATCGCGCTGCCGCATACCGCGAGCGCGCAGCAACTGTTCAGCGTCTGCGCCGCGAACGGCGGCAAGGCGTGGGATCACTCGGCGATGGTGCGCGCGCTCGAAATCATGGCGAATCATGAAGTCGCGCAGGCGCCGGACAGTGAAGAAGCGAAGGCGGCTTGAGGTCTTCGTGCTTCCTCTTCAGTTCAGCTCGCCGTTGATTCCGCCGGTTGCCGCTTCGGCATCGGCGAGCTCACGGTGAACACAGGTGGGGCGCCCGTTCGTTGCACGGCAGCTTGGGTTGCCGGCGCGGCGCAACGGGCAAATCGCGCCGCTCTGGGCTGAGAGCGGCAAGTGGGGTCCGCAGCGGCACCCGTCGGTGACGGGGAAGCCTTGGTCGGTCAGACGTCGTCGTCGGGTGTCCGGCTGTCGGATTCGCCAATCAATACGTATCGAACACCTTCTGCAACGCCGCCGGCGCAGTGTGGCCCGCGGCCAGCGCCAGCATCAGCAGCACCCTCGCCTTGTACGGATTCAGCGAACCGGCGCTGACGAAACCGAGCGCATCGTCGGCCGCCGCGCCGTTGCGCATCACATGCCCCGAACCCACGCGCGACGAGCGCACCACCGCCACGCCGCGCAACGCGGCATCCGCCAGTGCCTGCTGCAACGACTGGTGGATCGAGCCATTGCCCGTACCCGCCACGACGATGCCGCGCACATCCGCGGCGACCAGCGCATCGATGGCGATCCGCGACACGCCCGCATAGCTCGTGACGATCTCCACCTGCGGCCACGCCGCATCGATTGCGAATTCGCTCGCGACCGTATGCGCGCGCACCACGCCGCGCTGGAACTCGACGCGGCCATCCTGCACCCAGCCGAGCGCGCCAATCTCAGGCGACTGGAAAGCATCGACCGCATAGGTGCTCGTTTTCACGACGTCGCGCGCGCTATGAATCCGGTTGTTGAACGCGACCAGCACGCCCTGCCCGCGTGCCGCCGCGTGCGCGGCGACCGTCACCGCATTTAGCAGGTTCAGCGGACCGTCGGCGGAGAGCGCCGACGCCGGGCGCATCGCCGCGGTCAGCACGACCGGCTTGTCCGACTTGACGGTCAGATGCAGCAGATAGGCGGTTTCCTCAAGTGTATCGGTGCCGTGCGTGACCACCACGCCGTCTACGTCGTCCGTCGCGAGCAGCGTGTTGATGCGTTGTGCGAGTGTGGTCCACAGCGGCAGCGACATGTCCTTGCTGTCGACGCTGGCGATCTGCTCGGGCGCGATCCGCGCGACCGTAGACAACGCCGGCACCGCCGCGAGCAACTGATCGACGCCGACGACGCCCGCCTGATAGCCCGACGTATTGGCCGCATCCGGGGCCGCGCCGGCGATCGTGCCGCCGGTCGCGAGCACCGCGATGCGCGGCAGCGTCGACGCGGTGCTATGGCCGGGGGGAATCGGGAGAGAGGGAGAAGTCGAGGTATTCATGGCGGCGATTGTAAGCGATGCGCTTCGCGTCGCCATGCGTGGAAGACCGGACGCGGGTTCGGCTTGCGCGAGCGTGCGCAACGCGCGAGCGGGCTTAAATCTCATGCGGTGCCCAATTGCACTCATCACCACAAGTATTGACGACGGGTGCAAGTCCCACCCTAAGCTGCTCGCAGCCCTAAGCCGCCTCGCGCAACTGCGCCGCGATGTCTGCCTCGCTCAACTGCGGCGCGAACATCTCGATCAACCGATAGGCGTACGCGCGCAGGAACGCCCCCTTGCGCAGGCCGACACGCGTCGTGCTCGCCTCGAACAGATGCTGCGTGTCGAGCGCGACGAGTTCGCTGTCGCGCTTCGGGTCGTAGGCCATTGCCGCGACCACGCCGATGCCCATGCCGAGTTCGACGTAGGTCTTGATCACGTCGGCGTCGATCGCGGTCAGCACGACGTCGGGCAACGCACCCGCTTTCGCGAACGCCTGATCGATATGCGAGCGGCCGGTGAAGTCCTGGTCGTAGGTGACGATCGGGAATTCGGCGATCTCGTCGAGCGTCAGATTCGCTCGGCCGACGAGCGGATGATCCTTCGGCACCACCACGACGTGATGCCACGAATAGCACGGGAACGTGACGATGTCGGGAAAACGGTCGAGCGCCTCGGTCGAGATGCCGATATCCGCCTCGCCGTTGATGATCATCTGCGCGATCTGCTGCGGGCTGCCCTGGCGCAGCGCCAGATGCACTTTCGGGAACACCGACGTGAACTGCCGAATCACCTTCGGCAATGCGTAGCGTGCCTGCGTGTGGGTGGTCGCGACGACGAGGTGGCCGCTGTCCTGATCCGCGTACTGACGCGCGACGCGGCGCAGATTCTCCGCATCGAGCAGCATCCGCTCGATCAACTGATGCACGGCCTTGCCCGGTTCGGTGAGCCCGGTCAGACGCTTGCCACGGCGGATGAAGATGTCGACCCCGAGTTCGTCCTCGAGATCCTTGATCTGCTTCGATACGCCCGACTGCGAGGTGTAGAGCACGTTCGCCGCTTCGGTCAGGTTCATGTTCTGCCGCACGGCTTCGCGCACGAAGCGCAATTGCTGGAAATTCATCGTTGTGTCTCCGGTTCCGCCAGAGTTGAGTTATTGGAGCCGCACATGCCAGGCGATCCACGCGGTACGGCTGATACGTTCTCTCCTGTCCACAGCGCCGCACAGCGGCGCCGCCATCTCACTGCGCCGGAAACACCCGCAGCGCGCGCGGCACCGCGGTCACGCCGTCGCCGACCGCGAGTTGCAGATCACGCCACGTTTCGCGATCGAGTTCGGCTTCGAGCAGATTGCCCTCGCGACCGGCGAGCTCGACGCGCACCGAACCGCCGAGCGTCACCACGCGCCGCACGTCGACGACAATGCCCTCGCGATGCCCCGCCGCCTGCGGATACAACTGCAGATCGTGCGGCCGCACATAGGCGAACGCCGGGCCCCTAAAACCCGCCGCGATCGCGACCGGCAGCGCCGCGCCATCGACGACGAAGCCTTGCGCGTCGACGCTGCCGTGCAGGCGGTTCGCCGCGCCGAGAAACTCGTAGACGAACGGCGTCTGCGGATGGTCGTACACCTCCTGCGGGCTGCCGACCTGCTCGACATGCCCGCGATTGAGCACGACGATGCGGTCCGCCACTTCGAGCGCTTCTTCCTGATCGTGCGTGACGAAGATCGTCGAAATATGCAGATCGTCGTGCAGGCGACGCAACCAGCTGCGCAGTTCCTTGCGCACCTTCGCGTCGAGCGCGCCGAACGGCTCGTCGAGCAACAGCACCTTCGGCTCCACGGCCAACGCACGTGCGAGCGCGATGCGCTGGCGCTGGCCGCCGGACAGCTCCGACGGATAGCGCTGCGCGAGCCAGTCGAGCTGCACGAGCTTCAGCAACTCATGCACCTTCTCACGAATCACCTTCTCGGACGGACGTTCCTTGCGCGGCTTCACGCGCAGCCCGAACGCGACGTTTTCGAACACCGTCATATGCCGGAACAGCGCGTAGTGCTGGAACACGAAACCCACCTCGCGCTCACGCGCGCCGACCGCCGCGACATCCTGGCCTTGCAGCTCGACCCGGCCGCCGTCCGCGTATTCGAGGCCGGCGATCACACGCAGCAACGTCGTCTTGCCGCAACCCGACGGCCCGAGCAGCGCGACGAGTTCGCCCGGCGGAAAGTCGAGCGACACGTTGTCGAGCGCGACGAAATCGCCGAAGCGCTTTTGCAGGTTACGAACGGTGATACCCATTTACAGCTCTCCTTGCTTGAGCGGATGTCGCTGCGACGCAGGCGTGGCGTTGACGAAAAACGAATGAGAAGCGGACTGCGCGCTATTGGCCTGCGAAGCGCCGGACGGCGACACGGGCCCCGCATACGCAGGCACTTCGCGCGCCGCCGACAGTTCCGCCGACATATGACGCTCGGCCAGCAGCTTGAGCCCCAGCGTAACCAGCGCCAGCAGCGCGAGCAGCGAGGCCACGGCGAACGCGGCCGAGAAGTTGTACTCGTTGTAGAGGATTTCGACGTGCAGCGGCATCGTGTCGGTCTGCCCGCGAATATGGCCCGACACGACCGACACCGCGCCGAACTCGCCCATTGCGCGCGCATTGCACAGAATCACGCCGTACAGCAGACCCCACTTGACGTTCGGCAGCGTGACGCGACGGAACGTCTGCCAGCCCGATGCGCCGAGCACGTGCGCGGCTTCTTCCTCGTCGTTGCCCTGCGCCTGCATCAGCGGAATCAGCTCGCGCGCGACGAACGGGAACGTGACGAAGATCGTCGCGAGCACGATGCCCGGCACCGCGAAGATGATCTGCACGTTGTGATCTTCGAGCCACGGGCCGAACCAGCCCTGCGCGCCGAACATCAGCACGTAGATCAGACCGGAGATCACCGGCGACACCGAGAACGGCAGATCGATCAACGTGGTCAGCAGCGCCTTGCCGCGGAATTCGAACTTCGCGATACACCACGACGCCGCGAGGCCGAACACGAGGTTCAGCGGCACCGCGATCGCCGCGGTGAGCAGCGTCAGTTTGATCGCCGACAGCGCATCCGGATCGGCGAGCGCTTCGAAGTAAAAACGCAGCCCCTTGTTCAGCGCCTGGTAGAACACCGCGGCGAGCGGCACGGCCAGAAACAGCGCGAGAAACAGCAGCGCGAGGCCGATCAGCAGCCAGCGCACGAGCGCCGGCTCGCTGACCGGATCGGGGCGACGCGCCACGCTCGCCGGGTGGGTCGGAACGCGGCTCATTGCACACCCCCACCGATAGCGGCGACGCTCGTGGCCACTGGCGCCGATCCCGTCTTGCCGCGGCTCGTGCGCCGCTGCAGATACCACTGCAGCGTGTTGATCGACAGCAGCATCAGGAACGACACGACCAGCATCACGACCGCGAGCGCCGTCGCGCCCGCATAGTCGTATTGCTCGAGCTTCGTGATGATCAGGAGCGACGTGATCTCCGACTTCATCGGCACATTGCCGGCGATGAAGATTACCGAGCCGTATTCGCCGAGCGCGCGCGCAAAGGCGAGCGCGAAGCCGGTCAGCAGTGCCGGCAACACGGCCGGCAGCACGATGCGGCGAAACGTGAGCCAGCGCGACGCGCCGAGACACGCGGCCGCCTCCTCCTGCTCGCGCTCGAACTCCTCGAGCACCGGTTGCACGGTGCGCACGACGAACGGCAGGCCGATGAACGTCAGCGCGACCAGCACGCCCGCCGGCGTGAACGCGATCTTGATGCCGAGCGGCGCGAGGAACTGGCCGATCCAGCCGTTGCCCGCATACACGGCCGCGAGCGAAATGCCCGCCACCGAGGTGGGCAACGCGAACGGCAGATCGACGACCGCATCGACGATACGCTTGAACGGAAACGTGTAGCGCACCAGCACCCACGCGACGAGAAAGCCGAACACCGCGTTGATCAGCGCGCCGCCTAGCGCCGAGAAAAACGTCAGCCGATACGACGCGAGCACACGCGGCGACGTGACCGCGCGCACGAACTGATCCCAGTCGAGCGTCGCGGTTTTCAGAAAGGTCGCCGCCAATGGAATCAGCACCACGAGGCTCAGATAAGCCACCGTGATGCCGAGTGTCAGGCCAAAACCGGGCAATGCGCTCGGCTTGCGGAAGGTCAACGTGGTCATGCTGGATACTCGTTCATGGTTGATGCTCGCGCGGTTGTTCGTTTTGCCGTGCTGCCGTACTGCGGTACTGCCGCACTGCTGGCCACCGGACCCCGGTTAGCCGAAAGCGCGCCCATTGGGCGCGCCCTTTTGCCCCTGGCTGTGATTCAGGCGGTGGTTCTTACTGCGGCTGATAAATCGAATCGAACACGCCGCCGTCCGCGAAATGGGTCTTCTGCGCGTTGGTCCAACCGCCGAACGAATCGTCGATCGTGTAGAGCTTCAGCTTCGGAAACTTCGCGGTCAGATCGGCGGGCACCTTGCTGGAACGCGGACGATAGAAATTGCGCGCGGCGATCTCCTGACCTTGCTCGCTATACAGGAAGTTCAGATACGCCTCGGCCAGCTTGCGCGTGCCGTGTTTGTCGACGACCTTGTCGACCACCGCGACCGGCGGCTCGGCCAGAATGCTCACCGACGGCACCACGATCTCGAACCTGTCCGGACCAAACTCCTTCAGCGACAGGAACGCCTCGTTTTCCCACGCGATCAGCACGTCGCCGATACCGCGCTGCACGAAGCTCGTGGTCGCGCCGCGCGCGCCCGAATCGAGCACGCCGGCGTTCCTGTACAGCTTGCCGACGAACTCCCTGGCCTTCTGGTCGTTGCCGCCCGGTTGATGCTCGGCGTACGCCCACGCGGCCAGGTAGTTCCAGCGCGCGCCGCCCGAGGTCTTCGGATTCGGCGTCACGATCGACACGCCCGGTTTCACCAGATCGTCCCAATCCTTGATGTGCTTCGGGTTGCCCTTGCGCACCAGAAACACGATCGTCGACGTGTACGGCGATGCGTTGTCCGGCAGACGCTTTTGCCAGTTCCTGTCGACGAGCCCCTTGTTCGCGAGCGCGTCGATGTCATAGGCGAGCGCAAGCGTCACGACGTCGGCCTGCAGTCCGTCGAGCACCGAGCGAGCCTGCGCGCCCGAGCCGCCGTGCGACTGCCTGAAGGTGACGGCTTCGCCGGTCCTGGCCTTCCATTCCTTGCCGAATGCCTGATTGATGTCCTGATACAGCTCGCGCGTCGGATCGTAGGACACGTTCAACAGCGTGGTGTCGGCGTGCGCGACGCCGCTTGCGCCCAACATGCCGAGCGCACCCGCCGCGCCGACGGCGAGCGCCGCGATCAGTTTTCTGGTTCGAGCCGCAAGCCCCATATGCCGATGGTTCATTTCGATTTTTCTCCGCGTGATGGTCCGCTGATGAGCGTCTGGTGTTGTTCTGCGTCGCGGTCACGTGCACATGAGCGCCAATCGGAGGCCAGTCTATCGAAGCGCTTTCATTATTAAAAATAATGTTTCTTCATTTTTTAATGCTCAAAAGTGGTAACGACAGATGCGCCGGCGGTTGGGACGCCGACAACGCCGTCATGTCGCCGATAAACGACGCCCCAGCGCGACCCCTTGCGCCGAACTTAAAGTAAAGCTTGAAATGCGCCGAATACTGTATAAAAATACAGTCACCTGTTCATACATACAGTGGCCATGACAAAACTCACCGCACGACAGCAGCAGGTTTTCGATCTGATCCGCCGCGCGATCGAACGCACCGGCTTTCCGCCCACTCGCGCGGAAATTGCCGCCGAACTCGGGTTCAGTTCGGCCAATTCCGCGGAAGAGCATCTGCGCGCGCTGGCGCGCAAGGGCGTAATCGAACTCGCGGCCGGCGCGTCGCGCGGCATCCGTCTGCTGTCCGGGCAGGAGGACGCGCCGTATCAGTTCACCCTGCCGCATGCGGGCCTGATGCAGTTGTCGTTGCCGTTGATCGGCCGGGTCGCGGCGGGTAGCCCGATCCTCGCGCAGGAACATATCTCGCAGCACTACGCGTGTGACCCGGCGCTGTTCTCGAGCAAGCCCGACTACCTGCTGAAGGTGCGCGGCCTGTCGATGCGCGACGCGGGCATTCTCGACGGCGACCTGCTCGCGGTGCAAAAGCGCACCGAAGCGAAGGACGGCCAGATCATCATTGCGCGGCTTGGCGACGACGTGACGGTCAAGCGTCTGAAGCGCCGGCCGAACGGCATCGAACTGATCGCCGAAAACCCCGATTACGACAACATCTTCGTGGAAACCGGCAGCGCCGATTTCGCGCTCGAAGGGATCGCGGTCGGGCTGATCCGCCCCAGCGAGTTCTGATCTTTCGCTGTCGCCAGAACGCTTGCGCCGGTTTGTCCGACCCAAGCCGCATTTACGCCTGCATCTACGCCCGCATCTACGCCGAATCGCCTGGAGAGACTCATGGAACGCCTTGCCCGCCTGTTGCCCTTTCGCCAGTTCGGCCGTCTGCGCCATCTGCGCAAGCTCACGCCCTGCGCGCTAATCGAGGCGCCCGCTGCGCGCACGCCGTCGCTGTTCGACGCGGCTGCCGAAGCTTCCGGTCTGCCGTCGTCGTTGCCGGCGTTCGCGCGCGTGTCGCTGAATTCGGCGCTGAACATCGCCGAGCCCGCGCGTCGGGCGCCGGTGCGGGTCTATCATGGACCGTCGCGACTGATCATGGTCGGCACGGTCGACGCCGTATGCCGTATGATCGATCGCTGCATAGCCGACGAAGCCAACGTGCACGGCGCGGTGTTCGAAGCGTGAGCGAATCCTGAGTACGCATGCAACAAGCACTTCGGATGTTCAGAGATTCGCGTGGGATGGGATCGTTTCGTCCTCGCCGTGGTCGACGTTAGATCATCACTGACGTGGAGTCCCATTCGATGACAATTCGGAAACGCATACAGGGCAGCGCCACCCGGCCGCTGCTGATCACGCTGATCGTGGTGATCGTGATTGCCGCGCTGGGCTTTATTTATGCGTCACCGTATCTCGCGGTGAACAATCTCAAACGCGCCGCCGATGCGCGCGACGTGCAAACCGTCAATCAGTACGTGGACTTTCCCGCGCTACGCGATAGCCTGAAGCAACAGGTGGGCGCCATGCTGACACGCCGGCTCGAGGCGGATGCCGGCAACAAGATGGCCACGATCGGCGCGGTGATCGGCGTGACGCTGATCGGCCCGCTCGTCGATGCCTATGCGACACCCGACGGCGTCGCGGCGCTGCTGAACGGCATGCCGCCGCGTGGCACGCCGGGCGAGCAACCGTCCGCGCCGCCAGCCGCGGGCGGCGAAGCGCCGGCCGCACCAGCCGCGGGCGACACCACCACGCAGGCGAGCGCACCGCCGCCCGGGCGTCAAAGCACGGCCGGCTATCGCAGTCTCAACGAGTTTGTCATCACGTACCGGCGTGGCGAAGGTAACGCGAATTATTCGGCAATCTTTCGTCGCGAAGGTCTGGTCACGTGGAAACTCGCGGCGATCAATCTGAACGAGTGAGATCGAAGCCTGGCCGGATGGGATGCGTGGCTGGCCATCGGGGCCGGCCACGCGACAGGGCCTATTCACATCTGGACTAGATAACGGGGCGCGCGGCTTCGCGTCCCTCACTAGCCCATTACGCCGCGGCCGCCTGCTGCTGCTCCTGCGCGGACGAGCACGCCACCAGAATGCTGCACGACACGCGGTCGAGCAGCGGCGTGTTGCCCGCCCCCATCCACCACCGCGACAAACCAGTCCTGCAGCGATGACCCACCACCACGAGGTCGACCTGCAACTCGTTGGCAAGATTGGCGATCTCGTCGATCGGATGACCGAATGCGAAATGCCCTTGCGCGCTCACGCCTCGCTCGGTCAGCCAGTTCACGCCCTCCTGCAGAATCTCGCGGGCCGTTTTTTCGAAGCTGCTGCAGGCGACGTCCGTCAACAGGCCCGCGCTCTGCGCGATGCTCGAACGCATGTCGACGACCGACAGCAGATGCGTTTCCGCCTTCAGTTCCAACGCCAGATCGGCACCGCAACGCAGGGCTTTCCGGCCTTCGCGCGAGCCGTCGTAGCACAACAGGATTTTCTGGTAGCTCGCCATCTGTTTTCTCCATTCGCGCGGAAAGCGCGGTCTGAATCAATCATGGTGCGCCGCAATTCGGCTTGCAAGGGATGGAAAACGCTAAGTGCATACTCGGTGCATGCCGATCCAGTCTGCACAAGCGTTGGGCGACCCGACGCAGCGTTTGCACACGGATGCCGCAATGCAAAACTTCGTTTGCGAACGCTGCGTCGACACACTGCGGGCCGGTTGACGTGCCAGTCGTGCCACCGCCAATCAGCGGCGCGAATCGACACCGACGAGCGCATCGCACCCTGCGCATGACGCGTTCCCGGACACCCGCTCGCATCAGCGATCCGATACCTGGAGTAAGCGGCTTCGCGTGCGCAATGCGTGCATCGCAGGTATGTTGTGTGTCGTGCGCGTACGTTGTGTCTTTTTCCGGAGCCTTGCTCGAGCCATGCCCACCGCCCCCATCGAATTCCATCAGGTCAGGAAAAGCTACGGCGAAAAAACGGTCGTCGACGGATTGTCGTTTCATGTGAACACCGGCGAATGCTTCGGGCTGCTCGGCCCCAACGGCGCCGGTAAGACCACGACATTGCGCATGCTGCTCGGCATTGCGGCGCCCGACGCCGGCGCGATCCGGCTGTGCGACGAGCCGATCCCGGGCCGCGCGCGCCTCGCGCGCTCGCGCGTCGGCGTGGTGCCGCAGTTCGACAACCTCGATCCCGATTTCACGGTGCGCGAAAATCTGCTCGTATTCGGTCGCTACTTCGGTATGAGCGCCGCGCAGTGTCGCGCGGCGGTGCCGGGTCTGCTCGAATTCGCTCGCATCGAGAACAAGGCGGACGCGCGCGTGAGCGAACTGTCGGGCGGCATGAAGCGGCGCCTCACGCTCGCGCGCGCGCTGATCAACGATCCCGACGTGCTGATCATGGACGAGCCGACCACCGGTCTCGATCCGCAAGCACGCCATCTGATCTGGGAGCGGCTGCGCTCGCTGCTCGCGCGCGGCAAGACCATTCTGCTGACCACGCACTTCATGGAAGAAGCCGAACGGCTCTGTCATCGACTGTGCGTGATCGAGGAAGGCCGCAAGATCGCCGAAGGCGCGCCGCGCGAGTTGATCGAGTCCGAAATCGGCTGCGACGTGATCGAGATCTACGGCCCCGATCCGTTTGCGTTGCGCGACGAACTCGCGCCGCTCGCCGAGCGCACCGAGATCAGCGGCGAGACGCTGTTCTGTTATGTGAGCGACGCGCAGCCCGTGCATATGCGCCTCAAGCAGCGCGCCGATTTGCGCTATCTGCATCGGCCGGCGAATCTCGAGGATGTGTTTCTGCGGCTCACCGGTCGCGAAATGCAGGACTGAACCCATAGCGAGACACTTGATGGACGCACGTACTTACGAAACCCACGACGGCACGCCATCGGCGCAAGAACCGTTCGGTGCCTTCCCCGCCAATGCCACGAACTGGATCGCGGTGTGGCGCCGCAATTACCTGGTGTGGAAAAAGCTCGCGATCGCGTCGATGTTCGGCAACTTCGCCGATCCGATGATCTATCTGTTCGGTCTCGGCCTCGGGCTCGGGCTGATGGTCGGGCACGTCGACGGCGTGTCGTATATCTCGTTCCTCGCGGCGGGCACGGTGGCGTCGAGCGTGATGATGTCGGCGAGCTTCGAGTCGATGTATTCGGGCTTTTCGCGCATGCACGTGCAGCGCACGTGGGAGGCGATCATGCATACGCCGCTCACGCTCGGCGATATCGTGCTCGGCGAGGTGGTGTGGGCCGCCAGCAAAGCGGTGTTGTCGGGTGTGGCGATCATGCTGGTGGCGGGCGCGCTCGGCTATGCGAGTTTTCCGTCGATGCTGCTCGCGCTGCCGGTCATCGTGCTGGCCGGTCTCGCGTTCGCGAGCCTCGCGATGATCGTGACGGCGCTCGCGCCGTCGTACGACTTTTTCATGTTCTATCAGACGCTCGTGCTCACGCCGATGCTGCTGCTCTCCGGCGTGTTCTTTCCGATCTCGCAACTGCCCGGCGCCGCGCAAGCGGTGACTGTCGCGCTGCCGCTCGCCAATGCGGTCGATCTGATGCGCCCGGCGATGCTCGGTCGGCCGATGGAGCACGCTGCGCTGCATGTGAGCGTGCTGGCCGCTTATGCAGTCGGCGGCTTCATCGTGTCGGCGATCCTGTTTCGGCGTCGCATGATGAAGTAAGCCGAACGCGCGGGCGGCGCGTTGCGCCTGCACCCGCGCAAGACGACGCCGCGTCGGTCGTCGCACGGCGTGTTTGCTATCGTTGTGCGCGCTCAGTCCTCGTCATCGGTCCACGGAATGTCGACGTCGGAGATGAACGCGACCGTCGCGAACGGGCCGCCCTCGTGACGCCCGATCTTGCCATCGGCGCGCTGCCATTCCACCCGGAACACGGTGACCGGATCATCCGCGATCAGCCGCACCGTGCGCAATTCGTCGGGATCGGCGTCCTCGACCGGACCGTCGAGCGAAATCAGCAGCGCCTGTGGCCATAGACCATCGGCGGGATCGTAGATCTTGTCGCCGTCGTGAATCAGCGTGAAGGCTTCCACGCCGATGGTCGCCGACGCATCGACGATCATCTTGGCGAGCGCACGCAACAAGGCGGTCGCTCGCGCCGAGTTCGCCTGACGGATCGCGAGATCACCGCGTGTGAGAGCCTGCTCGAGTTTTGGATTGGTTTTCTGTTGCGCCATGGCTGTGTTGGTCCTATCGCTCTGTCGTGGGCAACGCGCCATCGGGACGACGCGCCGCCTTTCTATTTGGGTCCATCTATTGCCGCTTGTGTGCATTGCAGCATCGCGGGCTGGGCGGCAGGTCCGCGGTTCGACTGTCATTGTTCCGCGTTTCCCCTGATCGTGGCGCGCACCCTCAGGGTCGTTTTCTCAGGGCCGTCCTTGCCGTCCACCACAGTTTAGGTCGTGATTCGGATTCCGGGAGAACATTTGCCGCTTAGTGCGTGGCATGTGTCGCATTTCATGCATCGGCTCGCGGGCGCCGCGGCGTACGTTTACCGCGTCCACCGGTGACCTTCGACGCCTGCGCCCCAGCCGGCTTCGCATCCGCGATCCGCGCGATCAGATGGTCGCGAAACGTGCGCACCGACGGGGGCAACTCGCGCCCCGCCATCGTCTGCACCTGGATGCTGCGCTGGCGCATCTGCGGGTCCGTGAGCGGAATCACGACGAAGCCGTCGTCGGCATAGCGGTCGCGCACCGACAGCAGCCCCGTGAACATGATCGCTCCGGACCGCTGCGCGTAGCGATAACTCGCGCCGCTGTTGTTGCAGATCAGGTCCGGCTCGAGGAGGATGCCTTCGAGCGCGCACGCGATGTCGATCAACTGGCGAATCGTGGTGCCCGTCTCCGACAACACGAGCGGATAGCGACTCACCTCGGCGAGCGACAGTTTCGCGCGCGCCGCAAGGGGATGATCGGCGCGCAGCAGCACGAACACCGGCGCGCGTTCGGTGTGCTCGACCTTCACGCCCTTCTCCGGCGCGAGGCTGAACGACAGCGCGATATCGACGTCGCCGTCGCGCACGTGGCGAGTGGCGTCGGCCGGCGACATCACGGTCAGCGTGAAATCGATGCCGGGGTGCTCGGCGCGGAAATCCGCAATCGCGGCGGGCAGGAAGTCGACCGCAAAGCCCTCGGCGGTCGCGATCTTGATCCGGCTGCCGTGCAAGCTCGCGAGGCCGCTAATCTCTTTCATCACGTGCTCGGCTTCGAGCAGGCTGCGTTGCGCGTACGCAAGCAGCCGCTCACCGGCCTCGGACAGCGTCATGCCGCGCGGACGCCGCTCGAACAGCGTCACGCCGAGCTCGCTTTCGAGCCGCACGATTTGCCGGCTGATCGCCGATACCGCGACGTGCAGCCGCTCGGACGCGTCGCTCAGCGAGCCGCCGCGCGCGACTTCGACGAAATAACGCAACGCGATGCCATGCAGTGAACGTGCCATCCTGGACGCCTCGATCGAATCAGTTGCAACGGTGCCATGGGTGGGCGGGTGCCGCGGTTCGAGCCGACGCGCGACGCTTTGCTTTTCCGGCAAGGCAAGCTTCGAAACATGATCATTGTGACAAAAATGGCGCGCTTCTAGAATCGGTCGCAATCACGTTGCAGACGATTCGCCTGAACGCCGCGCCGAGCATCGAGCCATCGAGCCTCGCGGCCCTCCGCCCCTTCACCCATCCCCCGCATCGGAGACATCGACATGAGCCGCAACCAGGCCATCGAGCTTGCCACCCGGCACTTCGAATCCGGCGCTTTTCTCGCCGATCTGAACCGTCGCGTCGGTTTTCGCACCGAAAGCCAGGAAAGCGATCGCGGCGCACTGCTGCTGTCCTATCTGACCGACGAAATCCAGCCCGAAGCGGAGCGCCTCGGCTTCAGCACGCGCATCGTCGATAACCCGGTCGATGGCTTCGGTCCGTTCCTGATCGCCAACCGTCACGAAGGCCATCATCTGCCGACCGTGCTGATCTACGGCCACGGCGACGTCGTGCGCGGCTACGACAGCCAGTGGCGCGCGCCGCTGACGCCGTGGGCGGTGACCGTGGAAGGCGAGCGCTGGTTCGGTCGCGGCACCGCCGACAACAAAGGCCAGCACTCGATCAACCTCGCCGCGCTCGCGAGCACGCTCGCCGCGCGCGACGGCAAACTCGGCTTCAACACGAAGCTGTTGATCGAGATGGGCGAGGAAACCGGCTCGCCGGGGCTCGACGCGATCTGCCATGCGCATCGCGACGAACTCGCCGCCGACGTGCTGATCGCCTCCGACGGTCCGCGTCTCGCAGCGCGTCGTCCGACCGTGTTTCTCGGCTCGCGCGGCGCGGTCAATTTCAGGCTGTCGCTGAACCTGCGCGACGGCGCGCATCACTCGGGCAACTGGGGCGGCTTGCTGCGCAATCCGGCGACGATGCTCGCCAACGCGCTCGCGAGTCTCGTCGATGCGCGCGGCGTGATCGCAGTCGACGGCCTGCGTCCGCCGCCGATCCCCGAGGCCGTGCGCCGCGCACTTGCCGACATCACGGTGGGCAACGGTCCGGGCGACCCCACCGTCGACGATAACTGGGGCGAGCCGGGTCTTTCCGCGCCCGAGCGCGTGTTCGGCTGGAACAGCTTCGAAGTGCTGGCTTTCAAGGCGGGCAATCCGGAGAACCCGGTCAACGCGATTCCGCCGTCGGCGTTCGCGGTCTGCCAGTTGCGTTTCGTGGTCGGCACCGATTGGGAAAACCTCGGCGAGCACCTGCGCGCGCATCTCGATGCGCACGGTTTTCAGCTGGTCGAAATCGACGTCGAACGCGGCGCGCCAGCCACGCGGCTGGATCCCGACGATCCGTGGGTCACGTGGGCGATCGCGTCGCTCGAAGCAACCACCGGCAAGAAGACCGCGCTGCTGCCGAATCTCGGCGGCACGCTGCCGAACGAGGTATTCGCCGACACGCTCGGTCTGCCGACGATCTGGGTGCCGCATTCTTATCCGGCCTGCTCGCAGCATGCGCCGAACGAGCACCTTCTGGCTCCGGTGGTGCGCGAGGGCCTGCAGATGATGGCGGGACTGTTCTGGGATCTCGGCGAGAATTCGCCGCTTGCGGCGAAGCGCGAGACGGTGGATACGGCAAAGGCCGCGGGTTGAGTTCGGCCGACGCCGAGTGATTCGCCGCGCCTTGCGCGGCCGCCCCGGCAATCGACCGGGGCCACCGCGGCAAGCGCGTCGCGCTTACCTCGACATCAAGGCGCCGGATTCGGCTGCAGCTCGTGCAGCCTGTCGATTTCCGCCAGCACTTCCGGCGACAGCTTCACGTCCGCGCTGGCGATGTTTTCCTTCAATTGTTCGAGCGAGGTCGCGCCGATCAGATTGCTGGTCACGAACGGCCGGCTATTGACGAACGCGAGCGCGAATTGCGCGGGGGTCATGCCGTGGCGCTTCGCGAGCTCGACGTAACGCGTGGTCGCCTGCACGGCTTGCGGCTTGCTATAGCGCTGGAAGCGCTCGAACAGCGTGATGCGCGCGCCCGCAGGACGCGCGCCGCCTTCGTACTTGCCCGACAGCCAGCCGAACGCGAGCGGTGAATACGCGAGCAGACCGATGTTGTCGCGATGCGCGTACTCGGACAGACCCACTTCGTACGTGCGGTTCAACAGGCTGTACGGATTCTGGATGCTGACGATGCGCGGCAAGCCGAGTCTTTCGGCCGCGCGCAGAAACTGCGCGACGCCCCACGGCGTTTCGTTCGACACGCCGATATGGCGCACCTTGCCAGCCTTCACGAATTCGGCGAGTACCGTCAGCGTTTCCTCGATCGGCACCGTGTACGCGTCGTCGACCCACGGATACGACGGACGGCCGAACGTCATCGTGCTGCGATCGGGCCAGTGCAGCTGATACAGATCGACGTAGTCCGTTTGCAGACGTTCGAGGCTGTCGTTGAGCGCCTCGGTCAGGTTCTTGCGATCGAACTGGTTGCCCTCGCCGCGAATATGACGCGGATTGTGCGGCTGACGCGCGGGGCCCGCGATCTTGGTGGCGAGCACGATCTTCTCGCGCGCGCTCTTGTGCTGCGCGAGCCACGTGCCGATGTAGCGCTCCGTCGAGCCTTGCGTTTCGGCGCGCGGCGGCACCGGATACATTTCCGCGGTGTCGATCAGGTTCACGCCGTGATCGAGCGCGTAGTCGATCTGCGCGTGCGCTTCCTGCTCGGTGTTCTGCTCGCCCCACGTCATCGTGCCGAGACCAATCAGGCTAACCTGCACGTCGGAGTCGCCGAGTCTGCGGTATTCCATCTAACTTGTCCTGTTGAAGAGGTGAACGGAAAGCGCAGACGTTACCACGCCGACGCATTACCTGCAGCAAGGCTAGAATGCGGGGCCATGCGTTGCAGCGCGCCGCCTGGTGCTTGCGCGTTGCGCGCTTTGCGCTCTCGATGCGCGTTTCATCATGACTTCGTTGCCATGAATCACGAACACCTCGAATTGCTGGTCACGCGCGTGATGCCCTACGGGAAATATAAAGGCTGCGTGATCGCCGACCTGCCCGGCCACTATCTGAACTGGTTCGCGAGCCAGGGCTTTCCGCCCGGCGAGATTGGCCGTCTGCTCGCGTTGATGCACGAGATCGATCACAACGGTTTGAAACCGCTGCTCGATCCCTTGCGCAAACCGAAGCCCCTGGAGCGTTGAGACCGTCGCCGTGAAAGCGTTGCCAGGCCGGCTGAAAGTCGCGGCGCAGGCAAACTGCAAGCAATGTAGGACAGTACAAATTCATACAGGTTTTTTCTTGCGGATCGCGTTTGCGTGGCCTTTAATCGGCATAGGTCGTCGCGCTGTGAAACGTCGAGAGTGAAGCGGATCAGTCGTCATTCGCTGAACAATTTCGATATGTTCCGGCGCCGTGCGATCCCCCGCCTTCGTGACTCCCTGCATATCCATGTCGCAATTCAGCCTGTCGGCGTTGCTCGAATTCATCGGCCACGATCTGTCGCCGGTGCGCGCGGTCATCCTGTTCTTCGTGATCGGCTACGTCGTGGTCGGACTGCCTGTGCATTTTCGCCAGGGCGCGGCCTCGCGCGACATCTGGGGCACGGCCGCCGGCGTAACGATGGCCGCGATCTACGCGGCGTTCATTGCCGGCGTGTACCCGTGGCTGCATCACGTATCGGTGATCGCGCGTTGAGCGTCGGCCGCCGTCAGGTCGGGGCCGAGACCTTCCCATAGCGGTTCACGCAATTCGCCTCGCGGCTGCCAGCGCCGCATCGACGTTCGATACGACGGTCGGCGCATCTGTGCGGAACTCGCGGTACTGACACGCCGCATCGTCTCGCGAAATGCGAGGCAATGTTCGTCTCACTCGAGCCCGCAATGCGCGAGCATGCGACGCACGTTCGTTTCGCAAGCGTCGACCAGCTCCTCGTGCTCGATCTCGATCATCACGCCCGCGAGTAGAACGCGCCGCCAGCGCGTTATCAACGCATCGTACGCGCGCTGACAGCGGCCCAGCTCGCCGAGGTGGCAGCCGAACGACACGTCGTAAAAATGCGCGAGAAAATCGATAGACAGAATGTAATGGCGAGTGGCGGCCATGATCGATCCGCGCGTTCGGCAGCGCGAGATGAATGAGGCCGACGTTGATGAAGTTGAACGGGTATTTGTCGGCAAAGCGCGCGAGGGCGCCAAGCGATTCCGCCTCGTTGTCGCGCATGCCCTGGCGATACAGCACGTTGCCTTTGAGCAGATGATCGAACGGGGCGGGCACGCGAATCGCTTCCGACTTAAACGACGAATCGTCCGATGGAAGTTAGCAGCCACGCCCGTCAGTAACGTATCAGATCGTTAACGAAGTGTTACCGCAACACCGCTCGGTAATACGCGAGAAGATTGGCGAAACGGTCGAACGTCGCGGCAACGGCTCGCGTGGTCGAAGCCCCGAGCGCGCACCGCCGCGCCGGCGCGGGTAACGCTCGGACACAAACGCGGCTGAACTCCGTTGCGCGCGGTTTTTCTGAGGTTTACGTGAAGGAGAAAATCGTGACCAGGCTCATTGCATCGATGACGCTGCTAGCGGCCGCGGCAGCGAGCATTACTGGATGCGTCGTCGCGCCGCCAGCGGACTACGGCTATGCGCAACCCTACTATCCCTACGCGTATGGACCGCCTTACTACGGACCGGCGTACGGCTCGGTTGGTATCTATGGCGGTTTCGGAGGGTCGTGCTGCTATTACGGACATGGGTATTGGCACGGGCGCGGTGGATGGCATGGCGGTGGCGGGCACGGCGGGCACGGCGGATGGCATGGCGGGGACGGCGGATGGCACGGTGGCGGATACGGCGGCATGCACGGCGGCGGCAGTTCGTGGAGCAGTGGTGGCGGGATGGGGGGACATGGACACTAAGGCATTGACGCATTGACGAACCGGTGCCCGCCTCTGTCGCGACAGTGATATGGCTCCAGCGCGCCCGGCGGTTTCTGGCCTTGCGGTAAAATTATTGTTTTGATTCAAGCCGCCTGGCCGCTCCATGTCTTTACCTCGCACTCCCAGCCCCCGCCGCGTGTCCGTTGCCCCGATGATGGACTGGACGGATCGTCATTGCCGCTCGCTGCATCGAATGATTTCGCGCCATACCTGGCTTTACACGGAAATGGTGACGACCGGCGCGCTGCTGCACGGCGACGTGCCGCGTCATCTCGCATTCACGCCCGACGAAGCGCCGGTCGCGCTGCAACTCGGCGGCAGCGAGCCCGACGATCTCGCGCGTTCGGCCAAGCTCGGCGAGCAATGGGGCTATGACGAAATCAACCTGAATTGCGGCTGCCCATCCGAGCGCGTGCAACGCGGCGCGTTCGGCGCATGCCTGATGACCGAGCCGCAACTCGTCGCCGATTGCGTGAAGGCGATGCGCGACGTCGTATCGGTGCCAGTCACGGTCAAGCACCGCATCGGCGTCGATACGGTCGAGGAATACGGCTTCGTCCGCGATTTTGTCGGCACGATCGCACAATCCGGCTGTGAGGTCTTTATCGTTCATGCGCGCAACGCGATCCTGAAGGGCCTGAGCCCGAAGGAAAACCGCGAGATTCCGCCGCTCAAGTACGACTACGCGTATCAGTTGAAGCGCGATTTTCCGCAGCTGGAAATCGTCATCAATGGCGGTATCAAGACGCTCGACGAAGTCGACGCGCATCTTCAGCACGTCGACGGCGTGATGCTCGGGCGCGAGGCGTATCACAACCCCTACCTGCTCGCCGATGTCGACGCGCGCTTCTACGACTCCGCGCAGGCGCCGCTGACGCGCGAGCAGGTCGAAGCGAAACTGATCGAGTATTGCGCGACCGAAATGGCGCGCGGCACCTATCTCGGCGCGATCATGCGCCATGCGCTTGGGCTGTATCGCGGCGAAGCGGGTGCGCGTGGTTGGCGTCGAGTTTTGTCCGACAGCAAGCGACTTGCGGCCCGTGATCTGACCATCTTCGACGAAGCAAGACAGTATCTGCGCGAGCCCATCGAAATTTTTGAATAAAGGACTAGGCAAACCACCACCTAGTCCCTATAATCTCGTTTCTTCGTCGGCGAGACAGGTTTTTAGAGTAAGTCAAGCGGATGTTAGTGGTGGCTGTAGCTCAGTTGGTAGAGTCCAGGATTGTGATTCCTGTCGTCGTGGGTTCGAGTCCCATCAGCCACCCCAGAGAATTCAAGCGTATCAAGTAGTTACGCCTCAAAAGCCGTTCCGGAATGTGAAATTCGGAACGGCTTTTGTGTTTTCGGAATCGGCTACTCCACTGCTCGATCTGGTGCATACCGACGTCAATGGATCATTGGTTTCACGGGGTACGGCCCCACGGTGCCGTCGCATGCATTTGGGAGACGGCTAGCCTCGTCGTTTGATTATTCTGACGAATGCTTCGCAAATCTGACACAAGGCGATGACGAGCTCCACCTGTGCTCCGGCCGCTCCCAGATCCAGCGGCGCCTGCATGACAGGATAAACCGGAAGTTGGAGTCGCCCTTCAAGCTGCTTGTAATCCCGTGCTTGCTCCAGGTATCTCCTCACCTGACCTAATACCTCGCTCACTCGTTTTCTAACTTTGTCATCTTTGGACAGAACCTCGTTATGTTCAATGTCCCTGACAAGCGATGCCATCTCCCGATACCACGCTGTGACTTCCGCTTCGGGTAGCCCGCAAACAGCGTCATAAAAGTTCTGCAAGTCTGACGCGTGAGCTACGGAGACGATTGATTTCGATCGGATGGACTGATGTTTAACTTTCTCCCGACCTTGAACTCTTAGGTACGTGCCTTGAGGTTTGGGCATGATTCCGTCCTCTGTCGACATCTGTGACGGGCAATCCTCGACAGTCGCGTCGAAGCTGTTATCCACTGAGCGCCGGGCGATATCGCTCAAGATTCACGAACACCGCGGCTCATGAGCTGATTCACAGAGTTCCGCCTGTCGCGTGGCTCCGAGCTGTCGCATCAAGTTCCTGAGTTGCGCGACATTACGATAGCAGGACGTGGGTGCGCGCTGCGAGATTTCGTGGACGACCACTATTGGAGGGGACTCGAACCCCGACATTTCAGTGTAGATAAAGGCCCTGACGAACGACGCTGGCAAAAGGCTGGCAAACGAGTTGCCACTCCAGAGTACTCACGAAATCGTTACTTTCCCTGCTAGGCAACCTTGCATCACTACGAAGGGTTGCAACAGAGGATTAATGAAGCGAAACCGAAAACGTCGCGCAGTGCCGATCTTTTTCAGAATGGGACCGCGCTTTTCCTCCGAAAATTCGTTCAGGTGCTGCGAAAAACTCGGAATTTGATAGTCCTTCCCGGTGATGTCTTGAATCGGCTTGCGAATGTCCTGCGCGGCAAAGTACCCCATCTGATCCACAGGCGCCAGCGCACACGCCAGTAGGACGTCGGAAAACAAATTGTCCTTCCGAGGGCTCATCGTAGCCAGATGGTAAGCGCTCAGGATGGATTGTTGAGCGTTGCGCACGGCTTGCTCAATGGCTTTTTCAACCGCCTCAATGCCAATTTCCGTCTGTCCGCTCTCGATTGTTTTGCGCGCCGAGTACAGGCAGATGAGATGTGTATAGTGCGGCAGTCCTTGCGACAAAACCCGAATAGCCTTCTGCGCAGTTCCGGTGATTGTCAAACGAAGTTGCTGGGTTCCGTTCGTAATAACTTCGGTAATTTCGCTCTCCGACATTCTCGGCATCGGAACCTGGACCATCGCCCGCTCGACGGACGCATGCTCTTTTATGAGCTCAGCTACCGTATCTGCGACTCCTACCATGATGATAGTCGCGTCGACGCCGTGATCCGACAGGGTTTTGACAGTATCAGCAACGGAGTGCTTGACCGCGTCCGATAATCGATCGAACTCGTCAAGAATGATGATCGGGATGTAGAAGCGCGAGACAATCGACAAACCCCGGCGCACATTGTCGGGTGTGAATTTTCCATCCACCAGCGATCGACCGTCTATTTGCTGAGGGACTGAGACTGCGGGATTGAAGCCGATCCCTTGACCTGTCTGTTGTACCAAGGATATTTCGCGAAACACCTTCTCGAATACAGACTCGAACGTGTCGGACGAGTCGCAGTTGATCCGAGGCGTGATAGCGGGACGCCCACCGGCGTACGGCAAAAATTCGGCCAATACATTGGCAAGTGATGTCTTGCCAACCCCGCGCTCTCCAAAAATGATCGCGTGCTGCCCTTTCTGGTTCACTGCATCGATGACCTGGCGGAGCTGCTCGTGACGGCCAGCAAATAAGGCCTTAACGTCGACTGGAGCTGTAGGAGTGAAGACCTTGCTCACTTCCAGTGATCGTTGAAGAACGTCGCCGCTAGGAAAGTCGCTCATTTACACATACGCCGCTGTTGAAGATGGGCCAATATAGCACGTTCTTGGGCAATTATAAGCAACGCCGCTGTATCCCATGGGCCTAAACACCCGTTCCCACGAGCAAGATCGATCCGTCGCTATAATTGGCGATCCGGCAAGAGACTCAGACTAATGCGCAACATTAACCTATAGGTTAAAATATTGAGCTACTTCGTGATCGAGAATGATAAGCTCAAGGTCGCGGCGCTCGCTGACCCGAGCGAGATCTACGGCGTTGTAGTACCGGCCATCGCATTCTTGATGCAGAAGGCGAAGGAGGGGCAGTACCGCGCATCGGCGCTGGGCTTCAAGCCTGTATTCAAGCGCTACGCTGCTGGGGAGCAACTTCCTTCGGCCCTGTTTCATGAGGCCAACAAAGAAAAGAAGGTATGGGAGTTCATCAAAGGTGACCTGCGCGTTTTCGGCTTCAAGGACTCCCGCGGCAGCATCATGCTGACCGGGGCATGCATCAAGAAAGGCCAAAAAGCCGACCCCGCAGAGGTCGAGCGCGCGTCGCGCGCCCGCAGTGACTTTGGCGACCAAGTAATTTAGAGAGAGACGCAAAACATGAACGAGCTCGTTGCACAACCGGACGAGGCGCCCGGCCCCCAGGAGCTTAATTGGTATCACGCGGCCGAGACAGATTGGACGGACGAACTAAAGCTGGATTTCGCACTGTCCGTCGATCGAGAGCTCAGGCGTTGCAGTTTGACGCGTAGCGATCTCGCACGTTCGATTGGGACAAGCCCGGCCTGGGTCACAAAGGTACTGCGAGGCGATGCAAATCCGACTATCGAGACGATGCAGAAGATCGCCTCAGCGGTCGAGTCCAATGTTCACGTGCATTTAGCCCCTAAAGGTTGTGTCGGGGTTTGGGTAGAGGTCAAAGAGCGTGCTGACTCGGCACCGATTTCCGCTGCCGGGTACGTATTGAAAAAGCCGAATGCCTTTGGCGCGGTAGTCCCAAGCACGCCCAGTATATCGTCCGCCCCAAGTACCTACCTGGCCTTGGACATCACGCAAAGCAGTCCAGCACTTCTGAAGATAGTCAAACCGGAGTAATCGCATGAGCCGCAGCATTTCCGTCAACGAAAATGGCGCTAATTTCGTGCTGGACTTCCCGGACAGCACTCCCGATAACTTTGCGGATGGCGTCTCTCAGCTGTTAATTGGCTGGCCGACCAGCAAGGTCGTTTTCCATACGCTAACGCAGCCTGCGTCGAAGGCCGATCCCCAAGAGCAGAGACAATGCGCGCTCAGGCTGACCGTACCGACGCCGGTCCTTCTGGAACTCGCGCAACAGATTGTGGGGGCTCTGGCGCACAACAATCAGTCGTTGACCGAGGCGGCCAGCAAGTACAGCGACAACTTCACTCAGGCGCTACCGGTCGCTTGAGGCGCGAATGTCGCGTGCGCGCTACACGACACCATCAATGGCGGTAGGTTACGCTGCCATCTGGTGCTCGTAGTACGGCCGCTCCCGATCCTCCAGAATCGCATCAAGTGCGGCGAAAGTCGCCGGATCGGGTTCAGTCATGCGTCGACGTTCTCGCGCCTAATCTGCAGACTGAGCCTAACTTCGGACGAGGCCACGTCACGGTGCACGCAATCGCCCTACCGGAACTCGCGCATTCTGACCTGCCGTAACCAAGTCTGAGCATCATGCTCGACCTGTTTAAGACGATCGTCCAGAACGGGAACGCGAATGTGCACGAGGCAGAAGTCCGATTTTGAAGCCAGTATCAGCACGTCGTCGTAGACATAGGCGGTAGCATCCTCTTTCCCATCACCGACGCTGATGGAACGCCGCAGCCGAGCGTAAGATCCGGAATAGTTTGAAACGAGTCGCTCAACATCAATCCGTCCTTCGCCGGACACCCCAAATACATAGAACAAAAGCCTCCCGAAAAGCAGGCCCGTTTCAGGCGTGACCCTGGTCAGGCTCTCCATGCCATTACCGACCAGCTGAAGAGGAATCTCTGTGTAGTAGAGAAATCTATCCTCCAACTCGCCCCCGATCCTCTCAATTTTTTCCTCTCTCTGCTGTTCACTCAAATTTTCAAAAATTGTGTCCTGCTCTTGCGACGTGAATGCTCCCTTGAAAAACACCTGAAGTGGAAATGAACGCTCCCTAAGTTGACGAAAGCGCTCATCAACTAGGTTATTCGACAGTCCATGGAATTCCGAGTTAGCCACATCCTGAGCCGCATCCAATCCCTTAAATGCTAAACTGTTTCCGTCTTTGTTAATCGATTTCATCAGTTCCTGCGCCCGCTCGCGCGAAATCACCGAAATTTGAATATATGGTGTCAAGAAGCCTTGTTTTCTATTTTGGTATTGAATATGTATCGCTGGATCATCCAATGTCCAGATTTTCGGAGGATTCTTATTATTGAAAATGAATGTCGCTGGCATCGCTGCTGATATTTCCGCATCTGTCGCGCCAATAAGAGTTGCTAACAATGTAAGATCATTTGCTTTAAACGGCTTCCAACCTGCCGGCAGAGGGGCAACGAATAGACGGTCATCGAACAAAGAAGTCAGTCCCGATGTGTCATATGAAGGCCCGATCACGAATTCATCGATCGCCAACGTCCTATTTTGATCGCCCACTATTTCCGTTGAAGTGAGCGAGGCCGTTAAAGTGGCATTCTTCTCTTTCAAGGCATCTAGGTCCGGGGAGAACCGCTGCCCAACCGCAAACGTGGCTCCTATTACGGCGAACAGCACCGCCCCTATACCGGCCAGTTCGCTCGCAGTGAGTTGTCGGAAAATTGTCCAAAACGAAGTCTCCGACAGATGATCCTTTTGAGATTCTTTTCCTTCTGTGTTTTCTGCATCGCTCATGGTCTGCACCGTGCTCATGCGGGAGAGTTACCGGAGAAACAGATAGCAAAGCCAAGCTCACAATAAGAATAGACAATCTACGACGAATTCATGCGGGCGGAACTGGCTGCGAGTTTCGGACGGCCAAAGCAACGCATGAATGTCCGAGCGGCACTATGTCCGAAGGGGAGTTATGGGCCGCTCGCGGTGGCGCTCACCGTGAGCCAACTCGTCCCAGCCACTGGCTAGCGCAGCCAGGCGCGTTCTCGTCCAACCGAGCGCGGACCGCCGTCCAGCAGGCTATACTGTATATCCATACAGTACTGATTCCATGTCCCACATCCGCTACCCGGACGCCGCGACTGACCGCCCCTGCCGTTTCTGCGAGCATTGGGGCGGCGACATCGCGGGCGGATTCCACGCTCTGTGTCTGAAAGGAGGGATGAGGCAGGTACAAGCTCAGCCCAGAGCGCGGATGCGTCTATTGGGTCAGAGCCGTCGGCGCCAATGACGACTCGACTCAAGATGATCAAGCGAGCAGGAAAAAGGCTCGGCGCTAGCCCACTTCGGGGCAGCCGGCTTCCAGGTGCACCGCCAGCTTGCGAATAGCTTTTTCCGTCGATAGAATCGTTTCCCGTTACAAATTGTAACAACCATAAATCCACAATACGGGAAGCAAAATGAAAAAAGCGACATTGGGGACTCTCGCATGCGTCGCCGCACTCAGCGGCTGCGCATCTATCGTCGGCGGAACGAATCAAGTCGTCTCCGTGCAGACAATAAAGGGGGCCGACGAATTCACCGGCGCTGCTTGCAAACTGGAAAACGACAAGGGGACGTGGTTCATCAAGACGCCCGGATCGGTGACCATTCACCGAGCCTACGGAGATCTGAGTGTGAAATGCGAAAAGGATGGCGTTGATCCGGGCATCGCAACCGTGAAGTCGAGCACGAAGGGCATGGCCTTCGGCAACATCCTTTTCGGTGGGTTGATCGGCGCTGGCGTTGACATGAGCACCGGCGCCGCATACGACTACCCAGCGCTCATTACCGTAAGCATGGGGTTGACCACGATTATTGAGCCGCCGAAGAAGGCCGACGATCAGAAGGCTGCCGCGAGCGATGCATCGCCGGCCGCTGGCCCCACCCTTGCCGCAGCGAAAGACCTGAAGCCAGTCACTAACACCACGAAGTGATCACGTCGCCGGCGCGAGGCTGAGATCACCAATAGCCTCCCGCCGGCATACCTTCTGCATTCCTCTGCATTCGCGGCGACAGGAAGCAGGCGCAGGCTCAGTCAGAGCGGGATGCGTCCATTGGCTAAGAGCGATCGGATCAGACGATGACATCGAAGAGCGTCCACGTCGACGCTAGCCGGGAGCGGAATTTCTGCCCTGCGCGAAAGGCAGCGCGAAGATTTCGGAGTTGTCCGACTGCCCGCCACGGGCAAATCTAAGAGACTTCATTGGCGGGCCGCTTCCCCTGGGTCCGCTTTGTCAGATTGGCATCTTTCCGCCGCCCCTGTCCGGGCGGCGTTTTTTATTGCACATCGATTCCCGATCCTGTGTTCGCATACAGGGGTCGCGACCCGAGCGCGTCCTACCAAAAAAAGGAAATATGGAAATCAAAAACTTTACTGCATGTGATGGTTGGTATTTTGTCGAGCGCGATAGCAAGCTCATTTTCAAGGTGGCAGGATGGGCTCTCCTGGAATCAGGAGACATCGTTGGCATGATCGCGCCCACTGGCGCACGGACCAGCGACCAGCTTCCGCGCCTCACAACGCCTCCTTCTGCGGTTGACGGCCATTATGTACCTGCGGAATGCCTGACCGACCGACAGCAAGCGCTGGCGCGGCGTCTTTGATCGCACCACCGCAGCCATCGCCTCCTGGTCCGGAACAGGCGGCAGAGCCGTGCTGAATGGTTGCTCCTGCCTTCAACGAGGTGCATCAGGACAGTTCGAAATGAACGCCTTGTCGTGGGCGATGATCTGACGCTTCGTTTCGGGCGTATCGTCCGGGCTCGCCGAGATGAACTTCACCCACTCGCAGCCCTTGTCGACGATCTTCGTTTGAATGGGGGGCGTCGACGATTGTTGAGCGGGCTGCAACACCATGCAGCCCGCCAACGACATTGAGACAAGCACCAGCGCGATTTTCATAGCTGCTTGTCCTTTCGCAGTGCGCCGAGCCGCTCGAGTTCGGCATCGAAATCGCCGGGCGCAAGCGCAGCCGCATCCTGGTCGGCCTTCGCGCGATTTGCTATCGCCTGCTCCCCTGCCTGCGCCGCCGCGGCGTTAGCCTGGTCAGCGGCGCTGCGCACTTCTGCCGCCTGCTGTTTTGCCTGTGCTTCACCGGTCTGCGCCTGAGCGACCCTCGTATCAGCAGACTTCGTCTTCAGCCAACCGAACAGGACGCCGCCCGCGAGACCGAAGAGACCAATCAACGCCGGCCACGCTTTCTTCAACAGAACGAACATTTCACACTCCAAAAGCACGGTTGAGTTGCCAGCCATATTCGAACACCTCCTGCGACGGGGTCTTTTCGGCCAGCTCGATATAGCGCACCGACTGCTGCGCACGGATCATGTTCAGCAGCACGTCCCGACCGGCAGCACCCCGTTGCGCGTAAAACGCATTGAGTGCAGCAAGCGTCAGCGGTCCGATACCTCCATCGACGGAAATATCCGAGAAGGCTTTGCCCTGGTTGTTCAGGACATTGAGTGCGCGCTGCACGTACCGCACGCCCATCGCCGGCCCCATATTCACGCCAATATCGAAAAGCTTCTCGGCAAGGTTCGCGTCGATCGCATAGACCTGGTCGAATCTAGGCACGACCCAGTAGCGTTGGCGGTAGACCTCGACGGCCGTCGATCGCGGCATGTCTTTCACCGCCCCGCTATAGCCATACGCACGCGCGGTGGCAGCAGTGATGCCCCAGATGGTTTCGCCACCGTTGTCGGCCGGATTATTCGAATACCCGCCTTCCCGCCCGATGAGCGCGTCGATGAGATCGTCAGGCACGTTTGCCATGTCTCTTCCCTCCTTTGGTCAGGCTGCGCTCGGCACGACAACGCGCTCGCTCGGCGCGGCGGCGCTCGAGCGCGTCGACAAGCGTGCGCCAAAGTGGGCGCAAATCACCGCCGTACAGATACACGACCCACGCAATTCCAATGTTCGGCGTGAGTTCCGATGGCTCAACCGGTGTCTCGTAGTGCCCTGACCAGATTCGCAGTGCCAACGCTGCATACGAGCAGCAGATCGCCGCGCGCAGCCAGCGAACGGGACGCTCGACGGTCGCGCCCCGCGGAATGCTCGCGAAGACGAGTCGCAGCGAGATGTACATCGCGACGATGCCGTTAAGAAGCAGCAGCACGAAGTCCAGACCGTCGCGTGCATGCAGATAGCGCATTGCGATGTACACGTACCGCAACTCGTTCGACAGAAACGCCCACACGTCAGTTAGCAGAGCCATCATCGGATTTCCTCCCCGGCAGTTTTCCCAATGCCCACGATCGCACCTGATCGAGCGTCGCGCCCACGTTCGCCTCGATCCAGCTGAGGATGGGCGGCGACAATTATCTTGGCCGGTCGTTGACGATTGTTTTGGCCGGTGGTGAGGAGTCGGAGGCGGCGTAGCCGCCGGAGACGACGAACCAC